>NZ_JBEZFX010000009.1:0-378297 GCF_040649675.1 Micromonospora parva
CGCAAGCCCCACCCAAGTGGAACCCCAACCGGGGCATTTCCCGCTCTCACACCCGGCGCTTTCAGCACCAGGCACTTTTACTACGTTACCCGCTCATTTCCACCCTGTCAAACCGATATTTCGCGGTTCGCCATGCTTCAACAATATTGCGGATACTCTTACTGCTTCGAGTCCACGATGACGCGCGTCGTTTCCGACGTTCGTTTCTGTCGTGGGAAGCCGCAGACCGGCCGATCACCGCTTCGCGGCTCTCCGCCCGGCTCCTGCCGGCTTCAGAACTCTACCCGGTCGGCTTCGCGTTCGCAACCCCGTATCCGGAGTGTTCCGCACCGCCCGATCCTCAGTCTCGCTCGGCGTTCCCGCCACGAGCCTGGCGCCCGTTCTCGGCCGGTTTGTCCGGCCTCCCCCGTGCAGAGAGAAAGTTACGCGGACGGCCCGGAGAAGGCAAATCAGGGTTCATCACTGGTTCGGGCGAGGCGCGCGGCAGGCTCCTCGGTGCGGCCGAGGACGCGGACCGCCTCGACGTGCCAGAGTGTCAGTCATGGATGAGTCCGGGCACGGTGCCAGGGTGGTCGCCGAGGAGGCACTGCTCGGCCTCATCGGGCCGTTCTGGCAGGTGGTGATCGGTGCGGTCGTGCTGGTCGTACTCGTGCTCTCGGTGGGACGACTGGCCCGCCGGGGCCGGTCCCGGATGACCACGGCGCTGCTGGTCACCGCAGCGGCCATCGCCGGGTTCGCGGTGATCGGCGTCCTGCTGGAGGGCTGAGGCTCAGAGCCGGCGGTTGGCGAGGCTGGGCAGCTCGGCGCGGATCGCGTCGAGCCGGTCGAGGTCCAGGTCGACGACGGAAACGCCCGGTCCGTCCGGCACCTGGCTGATGACCGTCCCCCACGGGTCGACCACCATGCTGCGCCCGAAGCAGGTGCGACCCGGCTCGTGGTCGCCGGTCTGGCCGGCAGCCGCCACGAAACACTGGTTCTCGATCGCCCTGGCCCGCAGCAGAACCTCCCAGTGATCCCGGCCGGTGTGCATCATGAATGCGGCCGGAACCACCAGCAGCTGAGCGCCGCCCTCGGACGCGAGCCGCCGGTACAGCTCCGGGAAGCGCAGGTCGTAACAGATCGACAGGCCGACCCGCAGCCCTTCGACGTCGACCACCACCGGCTGGACCCCGGGCGCGACACTCGCCGACTCCCGGTACGAGACCCGACCGGGGATCTCCACGTCGTAGAGGTGGATCTTGCGGTAGCTCGCGGCCAGGCTGCCGGAACGGTCAAAGACCAGCGACGTGTTCCAGGTGTGCTCCGGGTCCGGGCCGGCCTCGTGGAACGAGCCGGCCACCACCCACATCCCGAGCCGCCGTGCGACCCCGGCGAAGAAGCTGCCCACCTCCCCGTCGACCGGCTCCGGTTCGGGCAGCCCCGCGGCGGGACCCAGGTAGTCGACATACTCCGGGAGGACAGCGAGGTCGGCGCCGCCGGCGGCAGCGCGCTCCAGCAGGGCCTCCGCGGCCGCCAGATTGGCCTTACGGTCGTCCCGGGCGTTCAGCTGGCAGACGGCGACACGCATGTGCAAAGGGTACGGCTGGAAGACCGCTCACGGACAGGGTCACGGCCCGGCCGGCGCGGGTGGTCAGCGGCCGGCGCCCGAACGCGATCACGCCGGCCGTCCCAGAACTCGACGACCGGCGTGATGCGGGGAGGATCAGGCGGACTTCTCTTCGCGATCGCGCCGGGCACGACGGCCGGTGAACTCACGCGGCACGATCGTCGGGTTGACGTTCTCCAGGACGACCTCGCGGGTGATCAGCACGCGGGCGGCGTCCGGGTTGCTCGGCACCTCGTACATCGCGGAGAGCAGGACCTCCTCGATGATCGCCCGCAGGCCACGGGCACCAGTGCCCCGCAGCATCGCCTGATCGGCGATGGCTTCCAGCGCCGGCTCGTCGAACTCCAGCTCGACGCCGTCCAGCTCGAACAGGCGCTGGTACTGCCGGACCAGGGCGTTGCGCGGCTCGGTGAGGATCCGTACGAGGGCGCTGCGGTCCAGGCTGCGAACGTTGGTGATCACCGGCAGCCGGCCGACGAACTCGGGGATCAGCCCGAACTTGAGCATGTCCTCCGGCATGACCTGGCTGAAGATGTCGTCGGTCGACCGCTCGGACACCGACCGGAGCCGGGCGCCGAAGCCCGTGCCACCCTGCCCGGTGCGGGACTCGATGATCTGGTCGAGGCCGGCGAACGCGCCACCGCAGATGAACAGCACGTTGGTGGTGTCGATCTGGATGAACTCCTGGTGCGGGTGCTTACGACCGCCCTGCGGCGGCACGTTGGCCACCGTGCCCTCAAGCATCTTGAGCAGGGCCTGCTGCACGCCCTCGCCGGAGACGTCCCGGGTGATCGAGGGATTTTCCGACTTCCGGGCGATCTTGTCGACCTCGTCGATGTAGATGATCCCGGTTTCGGCGCGCTTGATGTCGTAGTCGGCGGCCTGGATCAGCTTGAGGAGGATGTTCTCCACGTCCTCGCCGACGTAGCCCGCCTCGGTCAGCGCTGTGGCGTCGGCGATGGCGAACGGGACGTTCAACATCCGGGCCAGGGTCTGCGCCAGGTGGGTCTTGCCGCACCCCGTCGGACCGAGCAGCAGGATGTTGGACTTGGCCAGCTCGACGGCGTCACTGCCGGAGCCCGGCGCGCCAGCCGCCTCGGCCTGGATCCGCTTGTAGTGGTTGTAGACCGCGACGGCGAGTGCCTTCTTGGCCTGATCCTGACCCACGACGTAGGTGTCGAGGAACTGGCAGATCTCCATCGGCTTGGGAAGCTCTTCCCACTTCACCTCGCCGGACTCGGCCAGCTCCTCCTCGATGATCTCGTTACAGAGATCGATGCACTCGTCGCAGATGTAGACCCCTGGGCCCGCGATGAGCTTCTTGACCTGCTTCTGCGACTTGCCGCAGAAGGAGCATTTCAGTAGGTCGCCGCCGTCACCGATCCGTGCCACCTACGTTCTCCCTGCACTCATCGGCCGGAGACCCGGCCCTGACCTGCGGACGTTGCGCTCCGCCCGGCTTCGTTCGCGCCGCCGGCCCAACCGGCGAAGCGGTACGGACCCGACGTTACCCGCTGGCGGGGCATTCTCCGACCCCCAAAACGGGTGTGTCAGAGGTCGGCCGGGAACGAAGCCCCGGCCAACCTCTGACCCGGTACAGCTCAGCGAGCGGCGTTGGCCGCCAGCAGACCCTTCTTGCGACTGGTCAGGATCGTGTCGACCAGCCCGTACTCCTTGGACTCCTCGGCCGTCATGATCTTGTCACGGTCGATGTCCTTGCGAACCTGCTCGATCGGGCGGTTGCAGTGGCGGGACAGCATGTCCTCCAGCTGCGTACGCATCCGCAGGATCTCCCGGGCCTGGATCTCGATGTCCGAGCCCTGCCCGTAGCCGCCCTCGGTGGCCGGCTGGTGGATGATGATCCGCGAGTTCGGCAGGGCCATCCGCTTACCCGGAGTGCCCGCCGAGAGCAGCACCGCCGCCGCGCTCGCCGCCTGCCCGAGGCAGACCGTCGAGATGTCCGGACGGACGTACTGCATGGTGTCGTAGATCGCCGTCATGGCGGTGAACGACCCACCCGGCGAGTTGATGTACATGATGATGTCGCGGTCCGGGTCGGTGCCCTCGAGCGTCAGCAGCTGGGCCATCACGTCGTTGGCCGACGCGTCGTCCACCTGGACGCCGAGGAAGATGATCCGGTCCTCGAAGAGCTTGTTGTACGGGTTCGACTCCTTGACCCCGTACGACGTGCGCTCGACGAACGACGGCAGCACGTAGCGGTTGTGCACGGCCGCGAACTGGGGCGGCAGGCTCAGATCGGTCATCGTCAGCTCCTCAGCTCAGGGTCCCGGCGCCATCCGGAACCTGTGCGGCCCCGATGATCACCTTGTCGATGAAGCCGTAGTCCATGGCCTCCTGGGCGGTGAACCAACGGTCCCGGTCCGAGTCGGCCTCGATCTGCGACTGGCTCTGGCCGGTGTGGTGCGCGACCCGCTCCTGGAACATCCGCTTCGTGTAGAGCATCTGCTCCGCCTGGATGGCGATGTCGGACGCCGTGCCGCCCAGACCACCGGACGGCTGGTGCATCATGATCCGTGCGTGGGGCAGGGCGTACCGCTTGCCCTTGGTGCCCGCGCAGAGCAGCAGCTGGCCCATCGAGGCAGCCATGCCCATCGCCACGGTCGACACGTCGTTGTCGATGAACTGCATGGTGTCGTAGATCGCCATGCCGGAGTAGACCGAGCCACCCGGCGAGTTGATCCACAGGTTGATGTCGCGGTCCGGGTCCTCCGCGGCGAGCAGCAGCAGCTGCGCGCAGATGCGGTTGGCGACCTGGTCGGTCACCTCACTGCCCAGGAAGATGATGCGTTCCTTGAGCAACCGGTTGTAGACCGAGTCGTCGAGGTTGCCAATGGAGTCGCCACCGCGCGCGTCAATCGCCCGGAGCGACTTCTTGGGGATGTGCATGTCGGTCATGGCAGCCCTTCGCTCTCCGTACCGTCTTTCCCGACACTAACCGCTGTGCGGGGCGGCAGAGTCCCGGTCGGGGCAGTGTTCGCTCTCAGCGCAGCTGTGTCGGGCGTACCCGCGGCGCGGGCTTCCGGGCGTACCCGGCAGCGTTTGCTGCCCCGGCGCACCCGGCAGTGCTTGCTGCCCGGGCGTACCCGGGAAGGGAAACGGCCGCCGTCTGCCGCTGAGCGGCGGACGGCGGCCGCAACCCGACGATCAGTGTTCGTGGTTGTGCTCCGCCTCGTTGGCGGCGCGCAGCGCGTCGAGGGTGATCCCGTTGCCGGCCGAGTCCTTGATCGTGATCCGCTCCATGACAGCCGCGAGCGCCTTGCCCCGCCGCACGTCGCCGAAGACCGCGGCGGCCGCGCCGGAGCGCACCAGCTGGTCGTAGTACTGCTGCGGGGCCATCCCGGCACGCTGCGCCCGGTGCACGATCTCGTGCCCGAACTCGTCGTCGGAGACCTGCACGTCCTCCGCGTCGGCCAGCGTGTCCAGCAGGAGCTGGACCTTGACGCCCTCGGTCGCCGCCTCGGTCAGCTCGGCGTCGATCTGCTCCTCGGTCTTGTCCTCGGCCGCGAGGTACTCCTCCATCGAGGCGCCGATCCGCTCCAGCTGGTCGATCATCGCCTGCTTGCGGCTCGCGACCTCCTCGCGGACGACACCCTCCGGGGCCGGGATCTCGGCGGCCTCGACCAGCTGGGCCAGGGCCTTGTCCCGAGCGGCGTAGATCTGCTCGACCTGCTTGCCCTGGGTGACCCGCGCCCGCAGATCGCCGCGCAGCTCCTCGATCGTGTCGAACTCGCTGGCCATCTGGGCGAACTCGTCGTTCAGCTCGGGCAGCTCCTTCTCCTTGACCGTGCGCACGGTCACCGCCACGTCGGCGTCGCGACCGGCGAAGTCGCCGCCGACCAGCTGGGTGGTGAAGGTGGTGTCCTCGCCGGCGGCCAGGCCGACGACTGCCTCGTCCAGGCCCGGCAGGAGCTGCTTGCTGCCCACCTCGTGGGAGATGTTGCTCGCCTGACCGCCCGGCACGTCCTCGCCGTCGACGGTGGCGTTCAGGTCGATCTGGACGTAGTCACCCTCGGCGGCGGCCCGCTCGACGGTCTTGAGGGTCGCGAAACGCTCCCGCAGGTTCTTCACCTGCTCGTCGATCTCGCTCTCGTCGATCTGCAGCTCGTCGACGGTCACCTCGATGGTGCTCGCGTCCGGGATGGTGATCTCCGGACGGACGTCGACCTCGGCAGTGAAGTTCAGCGAGTCACCGTCGTTGAACTCGGTGATCTCGACCTCCGGGCGCCCCAGCGTCTTCAGGTCGTGCTCGCGCACCGCGGCGAGGATGTTCTCCGGGATGGCCTCCTGGACCGCCTCGTTGAGGACGGTGCCCCGGCCCACCCGCTGGTCGATCACCGCGGTCGGCACCTTGCCCCGGCGGAAGCCCGGAACCTGGACCTGCGAACCGATCTCCCGGTACGCCTTCTTGAGGCTCGGCTCGAGCTCGACGAACGGCACCTCGATGGCGAGCCGCACGCGCGTCGGGCTCAGAGTCTCGACGGTGCTCTTCACAGGCGTACTCCTTGACGGATCTCAGTTGAGTCTGGGCGTGATTCAGCCCATCGAGTGTAGGCGAGCCGGCCTGACGCTCCGGCATCGCCCGGGGACCGCACTGGGCGGCACCCGGGGCGGCCCGGCCGCGGACGACAGTCGGGGTGGCGGGATTTGAACCCACGGCCCCTCGCTCCCAAAGCGAGTGCGCTACCAAGCTGCGCCACACCCCGTGGCGACGTGCAGTCTATGCCGTCGCCACGCCTCAGGTGGTGCCGGGGCGTCCCCCACCCGGACACATCGCCCAAAAATCACCATTCCACCCACCCGGGTGCCACCAAGATCCGATGGACGATCCAAGATCCGCACAACATCACTGATGTAGTGGTCTCCTCGCACGGCGAGGCCACTACATCCCGGATGTTGTGCGGATCTTGGAGGCGTCATGCCGCGGCGTCGGGGACGACGCGGCACCGCGGGGCGGAGGCGCGGTTAGCCGTCGGGCTCCGGCATTGGGTACGCTAGGGGTGCGTCCTGCTTCGGCGGGATGCACGCGGGCGTAGCTCAATGGTAGAGCTTCAGTCTTCCAAACTGACTACGCGAGTTCGATTCTCGTCGCCCGCTCCGAGTGCGAAGGCCCAGGTGGACCGCATGATCGCGGCACCTGGGCCTTTCACATCTCCCCATCGTGGTGCGGCGCGGTTGGCCGAACCGGCGAACGAAATCCTGGGCGACTGTCCCGCCAAGCGGGACCAACTGCCCGCTGGGACGTTTCGGCATAGCTCCGAGTCGCCCGGCTGATCGACGCCGTGACACCGTCGGCGCGGGTGTGTCTACCGGCCCACTTGGCAAGTAATCCGCATCGCCCGTCGTCACGTTCGACGACGAGCGCGTCGCCCGCCGCCGAATACCGACGGAAGACGCGGCCCTTCCCCTGTTCGAAGCCGTACCCGGCCAGTTGCTCCGCCACGCCCCTGACGAAGTCGTTGAACAACGTTCCCAGGGACATTGAGATGGCCCCTCCAGCTGGCCGGGACGGCAACGAGCAGATCAGCCGCGCAGCTTCGACTGCTGCGCGCGGCCGACAGCGCCAGCCGGGGCGCCAGACGTTCGATGTTCGCCTATGCGGCGCCTGTGCAGACGATGGTGGACGGCCGAGACTATAGCGATGTCATCCGTTGGTGCGGGCGCCCCACGCAGGCAGGTCTTCACTGCCGCTCTGCTCATCGTCGTCGGTGTGCTGGTCCTCTTCGTCCCGGCCGGTGACGAGGGCAGCGTTCTCGTACCCATCAGCGAGGGTCACGGGCTGTCCGCCGTGGACGGGGTCGGCGCAGCGCTGCTGGCGGCCGGCGGCACCTGGCTGGAGGTGCTGGTGGTGCGACGCCTGCCGCACCTCGCCCTACCGCCACGGGTGTTGTTCGCACTTGGCCTGCTGGCCGGTCTCGGCGTGGGGCTCCTGGTCGCCTCGGTCTTCTCGGGGTTCTTCTGGTGGTGGGCCGTCGGCGCCACCATGCTCGGCCTCGCCCTGCTCGTCCTCGTCCCCCTTACGGCACGCCGCTGAGAAGGACGCGCAGGTCACCGGCGCGGCGGCCCTGAGACACAGCAGGGCCCAGGTGAACCGATGGATCTCGGCACCTGGACCCACTCGGCAAAACCGAGTTGCCGTGTCACTTCAGGTGGAACCTCTCGTCGACGGCGAGCGCCGCCAACTGCGGTACGGAGAACGGCAGCTCCGTCAACGCGGGCCGGCTCTCGTCAAGCCGTACGCCCTGCGCCACGAACACCACCACGCCGTCCGGATGCCGGTACGCCGACCACTGGTCCAGCCGGTCGTCGCTGCCCGGTCGGACCACCACGCCGACCCGCGCCGCGCCGACGGTCTCGACCTGGCACTCGCCCCGCATGCCCCAGAACGTCTGGGCCAGGTCGCACGGCTCGGTCGGCATCGGATTGCCGGCGTCGTACACCTCGACCACAACGCGCCCGGTGCTGCGGCCCTGCGCGACGGCCACCGAAGTGGAGTAGCTCCACACGTCGGCGCCGTCCACCCTGGCCTCGAACTGCGCCTGGTGGGTCCGCAGCGTCCGCTGCTCGGCGGACTGACCAGATGGGTCGTCGGGCGTGGTGAAACCGGCGGGTACGACAGCGACAGCCTCGCTGAGCAGGTGCGCTCCCTGGTCGTACTTGGAGCCGGCCCGCGCGGTCCGGTCCTCCTGCGGTTGCCCGTTCGGCCCGGTCGGCCACGGCTCCTTGGTGGCCGGAGCAACCAGCGGCCCACCGCCCGCCGGCTCGTAGACGTGACCGTCCGGAGTGGCGACGGCCGCGAAGCCACTGACCGCCAGCACGACGGCCGCCGAGCCGAGCGACGCCCACACCACGCGCCGGCGGACGTGCGCCCGTCGTGCCGCGCCGAGCGCGGCAGTCGTACTCAATGGTGGTGGCGGGGTGATGCCCGCCATCTCGCTACGCAGCCCCTCGCGGAACTGTTCCTCGTTCATCGCTCCCCCATCTCGATCCCGCTGTAGGTGGGTGCCAGGAGGCCGCGCAACGTGTCGAGCCCGCGTGCCGCCTGGCTCTTCACCGTCCCTGGAGAACACTCCAGCAGCGCCGCGACATCCTCGATCGACAGGTCCTCCCAGTACCGCAGGACCAGCACGGTCCGCTGCCGCGGTGCCACCCGGGCCAGCGCCTGGAGCAACACCAGCCGGCTCTCCGGCGAGTCGGACGGGGCCACCTGCTCGGTGTCCTCGCCGCCCACCCGTTCCCGAAGCCACCAACCGCGGCGGCGCTCGTCGAGGAAGGTCCGGACCAGGATCTGACGCACGTAGCTGTCGAGCACCTCGTGCCGGGAGATCCGGTTCCAGACCCGGTAGAGCTTGACGAACGTGGTCTGGACCAGGTCTTCGGCCCGGTGCCAGTCGCCGCATAGCAGGTACGCGGTGCCGCGCATGGCCCCGGACCGTGCCGCGAAGTACTCGGCGAACGCCTCGTCGCGGTCGCTCATTCAGGCCTCCGATCCCCGTTTCGAGTTAGTCACGCGGGGTCCGGCTCGGAGGGTTGCTCCGAAACTCGCGCAGTTGTCAACGGATCAACGGAGCACCGGACGGGGAGGATATCGACCGGCACGAGCCGGCCCAGCGTGCCGGAGCGACTCCCGCGGGCCGCGGCGAGGACGAGCCCACCGCGGCCCCAGGTTGAGCAGTCGCCGATCGAACTGGCCACGAAGACCGACGGTGGGGCTCGTTCACTACCCGGCCCTACGGCGCGCCAGTTCCGACTAGTCGAGGTAGCTCGGACTGTTCGGCGTGTACCAATCCTGACGTCGAAGCCACTTCAGATAGTTGTCGTAGATCTTCAACAGCCCGTCTGTCGATTCACGGGCGGCCAGAAACTGGTCCAGCTGATCAAAGAGAACCCTAGTGATCCGCCGCTCATCATCCGCGGACGGGCCCTCTGACCCGCCGCTGCCGCTCTCTCCGTTGGCGAGGCGCACTACCAACGCGCGCCAGGTGAGATTGGCGCCGTCGCCGACCTGGACCACCAGCCACTCCCGAAACCCCTGGAGAAGGCCGCCCTGCTGCCCGACGTTCACGCCTTCGAGAAACGCGGCGGTCTGCCCGAACGACCCGTCAACGCCAAGCATCCCGGGGCGCCTCCGAAGTAGCTCTAGAGTGCGTTGCAGTTCCACAGCCCGCACCTCAGAATCCGAACTGGATCGTGTCATTGTATTCCCACAAGCCCTTGTACTCATTGATCGGGACGCCATTTCTGCCGCTGAACGCGTCGAAGACTCGGCCGTCCTTGACAACTACGGTGTGGGTATACCATCCGGTATCCTGGCCCCGATACTTGCCGAGGAAAAAGTTTCCATGCCTGATGGTCACGATCTCACCACCGATCTTTTTCTGAACCTGCGCAGCGACGCGCTCGCAACCAGTGCTGCAGGGAATTTCGGTCTCGGGACGCGGCTTCCATTTCGGGCCGAGGTCCGGGGCGCAGCCAGTGTTGTGGACGAGCACCGGGGTTTTGCCGGCGAGCACATAGTACGTGTGAAGATCCGCGACGGTCAGGTTGTAGGCCTGGCCTCGTCCCACCCATTCGAGGGCCGGGCCGTCGACGGCCACGCCCTCGCCGGTAGCGGTGCGCAGAACGTCGCCACGGTCGAGCTCGGCGGCCGGCTGCCACTGCCTGTCGGTGGCGTTCCAGAACGGATGGTCCTCGGTCGTCGCCAGGACCTTGCCGTCGACCGACAGCGCCACCATGTCGTCCTCGTGGACCCACAGGTGACCAACCGTCCGCGGCCCCTGCTCACCGGTGACCGGGTCGGTCGCCAGCACCTCGTCACCGACCTTGATGTCCTTGATCGGCTTCGTGCTGCCGTCCGCCATCAGGACTTCGGTCGCGCCGGCGAAGCTGCACGGGCCGCCCTGCTGCCACACCGGCTTGAGGCCGGTCTGCGTCGGTAGCTGGGCACCGGGGGGCAGCGCCGCGCGTCCCAGGGCCGTCATGCCGACCGGCAGGGCGACTCCGTCGTCGTCGGGCAGGGGCATCATGGTCGCCCAGTAGCCAGGCCACAGGACGTCCTGAATCCACTTGTGGCATGCCTCGTCGTCGATCTCCCCGCAGACCTGCATCGCCAGTTGGAACTCCTGGTGCAGGACCTGACTCGGGTCCCAGCCGGCGGCCATGCCGAGCACTTCCGCCTGGGAGTCGGCCCAGAGCTCGGTGAACCGGTCCAGGTCGATGGTCGGCGGTACGAGGATGACGTGACCCAGGATGTTCGGGTTCTTCTGTTTCATGACGCTGCTGCACTTGATGGGCCAGCAGGTCTTCTTCTTGCTGTTCTTGCGATTGGCCTTCTCGTTGCCGACCTGGTAGTCGGGGCAGCCGCCCACGATCTCGGCACAGTCGGCGGGGATGAGGCCGCTGGGGTCGCTGAAGGTGGTGGGGTTGTTGTTGGAGTAGGCGTAGCCGTGCCACTGCTGCGGATCGCTCAGGTCCTGCAGCGGGTCGACGCTGACGAACCGTCCGATCGTGGGGTCGTACTCCCGTGCCCCGAGGTGGGTCAGGCCGGTGTTGTCGATGGTGCCGCCCACGAAGCCCTTGCTGTTGGGCCAGGCGACACCGGTGCCACGGTCCTTCCCGTACGGCAGTTGCCGCCGGATGCTCGCCTGCTGCGACGTGTCGTTGACGCTGACCTGGGCAGTCCCGTGGTTGTCATTGCTGAGCCAGCTCAGGCCGGCGGTGGTGCGGGAGGCGATGGTGGCGCCCGCGTGGGCGTAGTAGCGGGTGCACGCGGTGGAGGCGGTGCTCTTGGTGTAGCGGATCTCCTGACCCGGGAGGTAGAGAGTGCTACCGGTCGGGTCGCGGCGGATGAGCCGCTTGCCGTCCGCGTCGTAGACGAAGCTGGTCGCCCCGGTGCTGTCGGTGGAGGTCTGCAGGCGACCCTCGACGTCCCAGGTCAGGGTCTGCGTGCCCGAGGAGTCGGTGGGTCGGGTGAGGGTGTTGCCGCTCTTGTCGTACGTGTAGGAGCCGGTACGGGCGCCGGTGGTGCCGGAGAGGGCATGCGGTTGCGGACTGCGCGCCGCCGGGTAGGCGTAGTCGGTGGTCGCGTTCCCGGTACTGGTGTGCTCGGTGTGGGTACGCCGGTTGCCGACGTTGTCGAACGTCCAACTGTGCCAGTACTTCGCCGGGCCGCCCAGGCCGGCGACGGACGGCGCGGTGCCGCAGTCCCCACTGGCCGGGGTCCACGCCTCGGTGAGTCGGCGCAGCTGGTCGTAGCCGAAGCACTGCGTGTCATCGACCGGATCGGGCGTGACGTCCTGGGTCTTGACGATGTTGCCCGTGGGGTCGTACGTGTAGCGCACGTCGGCGACGATGTTCGGCGCCACCGTGTCGCGGTCGGTGCGGATCCCGGTCAGCCGACCGGTCTCCAGTTCGCGGGTGAACGCCTGCCAGACGCGTCCGCCGCTGCCGGTCCAGAAGCGGTACTGGTCCACCTGGCCGAGCGCGTTGTAGTCGGTGCCCTCGACGTACGACTGGTTGCTCGTTCCGTAGATCGTGTCGACTGTGGTGGGCAGCCCGAGGTCGTTGTAGCCGTACGTCAGGGTCTCCGCGGGGAGGCCGCTGTTGGTGGACGGGAAGGTGCTCGACGCCAACGAGCCGTCCCGGTTCCAGTTGCTGGCGAAGGTGTAGGTGCCGGCGATGCCGGTTTCCGAGGCGGGGATGACAACGGAGATGCCGGTGGGCTGGTAGGCGTCCGTGTAACCGGTCGTCTTGACCTGGTACGAGCTCGACCCCACGAACCGGGTGCTCTGGGTGAGCTGGCCCTTGGCGAGGGTGTCGTACACCCACTGGGCCCGCATGGTCCCACCGACCTGGTCGTCGTAGACGGCGCGCTTTCGGTTCAGCGGGTCGTACAGGTACGCGAGTTTCTTCCCTCGACCGTCGGTGGTGGTGGCGGTGCGACCGGCGTTGTCGTACGTGAGGCTGGTGACGCCCGCGTCGGGATCGTCCACCGTCTTCTGCCGGCCGCGGATGTCGTAGGTGTACGTCCAGTCGTTGCCCGCCGGGTCGGCGAAGCTCGTCAGCTGACCCTTGCGGTTGAAGGTGTAGGTGCTGGCGTCCCAACTGCCGGCGGTGCCCGGTGTCGGCACGGCCCCCCGGTACTGCCGCAACTGCACGGTGCGGCCCCGGGCGTCGGTGACGGTCGAGGTGGCGGTGCCGCCCGCCAGCGGGGTGACGTCGGTGCGGTCGCCGGCGTAGTAGGTGCTGGACCTCCACTTCTCGACGTCGTAGGGCTGGAAGACCGTCGCGGTGACCCGCCCGGCACCGTCGTACACGGTCAGGTCCTGGGTGGGGACGAAGGCCCGCTCGGTCGCCGTGACCAGGGTGGTGCCCGGCGCACCGGCTGCGTGGTACGGCGCGAAGGTCTTCACCTGTCGACCGGCGGTGTCGTAGAACACGTCGGTGAGCAGGCGACCGCCGGAGGGCGACGGCGCCTGGGTCTGCCGGTTGCGCAGCAGCCCGTCGTAGAAGGTGTACGCCGTGACGTAGTCGCCCTTCGCGTTCAGTTTCGAGGCGGAGACCACGGTGGCGGCGTCGTTACGGACGTGGTACCCGTAGGTCAGGTCGGCGGTGTCGGTGCCCTTCGTCCTACCCGGCAGCCACACGGCAGTGAGCCGGCCCAGACCGTCGTACGTCACGTCGGTGCGTTTGCCGTTCGCGTCCACCACCGACGTCGCCGTGCCCCAGGCCGGTTCGATCGTGGTGGTCAGCACGTGCTGGAGCGGATTGGTCACCGCGGTCGACGTCACCGGACCCCCGCTGGCCGGGGTGTAGGCGGTCTTCGTCTCGTAGCTCAGCGCGTCCCGTGACGAGGTCATCCGGCCCTGCGCGTCGTACCCGGCCTGGTTCACGGTGGTGAAGGTCGGCGCGCCCGCGTTCCAGGCCTCCATCTCCTCGGTGCGGGTGGTCAGGCCCCTGGTGGCCGCCTCCTCGAAGGCGTTGCCGTCGTACCAGGTCCGGGTCTCACCGATGACGTCGTCCTCGGTCAACGATCCGGGGGTGGCGGCGTCGGCGCACTTCACCGCGTAGCGCTGAACCCGGTGGACCCGGTCCATCAGCCAGTTCGTGGTGTTGCGCGGCGTGTAGTCCGTCTTGGTGCACTGCTCGTCTCCGGCGACCTTGTCGTCGCCGAAGTCATCGACGCTGACGGCCATCCCGTACGCGTCGTAGCTGGTGGTCGTCCGGGTGACCCGTTCACCACGGCCGGCGTCGAGCGTGGTGTACGCGCGGGTGGTGCCCACCCGGAGAATCCGGGCGCTGACGGTGTCCCCGTTGATCGTCCGGCTGGCGGTCGCCGCGGACGCCCACGGATCACTGGTCTGCCGGGACACCACCGGGCCGGTCGGCCCGTTGAACGTCCTGGTCTCCCGAGGCGTACCGGCGTACCAGTCCTCGTCGGCGATCCCGTCGATGGTGACCGACCTGGTGCCGCCGGTCGGCGCGGCGCGGTCGCCGTTCATGCCCCGGAAGTAGCGGGTCTCCGTGTACGACTGTTCGCCCGTGTCGCCGACGGTGACCCCGACCCGGCCGTAGCCACGGAAGTCGGACCAGGTCTTGTGCTTCGGGTCGACGAGCCCGTCGTCGTCGTTGTAGTGCCAGGCCGCGCCGTCGTAGTAGTCGTACTTGTAGGCGACGCGAGGGCTGCCCTGCGGCGGCGCCCCGCCGGTGTTGTCGTTCTCGTAGACGGTCGTCACCACGTACTTGTGGAACCAGTCGGTCACCGGTTTCTGGTAGCCCTCCGGCATCCAGATGACCGGGTAGCACCGTCGGGTGTTCGTGTGGGGTGTCGGCGTCTGACCGGCGACGCAGTCGGGTGCCGAGTAGGTGACGCTCGTGGTGCCGCCCGACTCGGTGCGGATCTTCGCGATCCGCATCCAGTTCATCGCCGCGGCGAAGTCGATCGTGTCCACCCGGTTGGAGAGTTGGACCGGGGTGAACTCGATGTCGGGCACGGTGCTGGTGGCACCGGCCAGACCGGTGTGGGAGATCTTGTCCAGCCACAGACCGGCCCGGGTGCCGTCACCGGGGTCCGGGAAGGTGTGGCCGAATGTCCACCGCTCCACGTTGCGGTAGCCGGTGCCGTTGCGCACCTGGGTGGTCACCGAGGCGAGCCGCTTGGTCGTCCAGAACGTCGGAGAGAAGGTGTCCTCGCAGGAGCTCCCGGTGCACTCGCTGTCCCAGGGGGTGTCCGGCCAGCGCACCTCGTCGTGGGTGGTGCAGCTGCTCAGGCAGCGGTCCGCCTCGGTGAGCTCGACCCGCAGTGGGGCCGGCGTGTTGAGCACCGACTCCACGCCGTCGTCGCGCCGGGTGCCGTAGTCGATCCGGTCCAGCCAGCCGCCCCGGTCGTAGCTGGCGGCGTCGTCGGCGTCCCGGTTGCGACCGTACTTGTTGGTCTCCTTCACGTACCAGTACGACATCGAGTTGCCGTGCAGGTCGACGACGTAGTCGAGGTTCCAGCGCCAGGCCTGCGTGCAGTCCGAATCGGCGTACCTGGTGGCGTGGCAGGGCTCCCCCGTCTCGTTGCCGAACACCGGCATCGTCCACGTCGAGTTGGTCACCGGGTTGCCGGACGTCCAGCCGGGCAGACGGTGGGCGCCGAACCAGTACTGCTTGCCGTCGGTGGTGGTGACCACCCAGTACTCGCCGTCGTTGTCGCCGTTGACCGCGCCGGTCTTGCGCTCGATCCGGGAGCCGTCGTCGTTGCGCAGGTGCCAACGGTCTTCCGACGAGTTGTAGATCAGCTCACCGGAATGGCCGCTGAGCGACAGCGTGGCGTTGTTGGTTTCCCAGCACTGGTCACCGGTCTCCAGCTCGTTGTTGGCGGTGCCGTCCATGTCCTCCGCGCAGGACCGGTAGCGCCGCTCGATGTAACCCCCGAACCCGGCCTCGAAGCCCTCGCCCACCCAGGACGGCTGGTTGTTGGACGCCGCGTGGCGACCGTCGACGGACTGGGACGAGTAGCTCAACTCCAACTGCGGGGCGGGCCCACCGGGGGCCGGCGGCACCCGCATCGGGTACGACCAGGTGAAGGCGCCCGAGTGTCCGCCAGCTGACCAGGTCGACGACGGCTGCAACGGGGTGGCCGAGTAGTCACCGGCGGGCCCGGACGCGGCTGCCGCCGCCGCGACCAGACTGGTGGCCGCGCTCACCTGAACCGTCGCGGTGACCGTCTTCGCGGCGGGATCGTTTCGGGAGGGCAGCGGCGTACCCGCGCACTGCTTCTTCGCTGGGGTACGCAGCGCGCACTCCGGCAGCGCCACCAGCCGCAGCCGGCTCGCCCAGTCGGCGCCGTACGCGCTCGCGAACGAGCGGTAGTCCACTGTGACGTCGACCGGGCCCGCTGCGGTCGCGCCGTCCGCCCGGTTGACCGAGAAGAGGGCACCGCGGACCCCGGCGCGGTCCGTGGTGGCCCGGTCATGGATCTCGACCCGTACCCTGCGCGGTCCCGCCGTCGCCGAGCGGTTCGTGGTGGCGGGGGCGGCCAGCCGTACCGATGAACCGCCGGCCCGGACCTTCTCCCCCGTCGCCGCGGTCGACAGGTCGACCACTGCCGCACCCGCCGCCGGCCAGACCGCCGCCGGCTTGGCGCTCGCCGGCGCCGGCTCGGCGGCCTTGCCGGCCGGGCGGGCCTGCACAGCGGTGACCGGAACCGTTGACACCGCCTTGGGCGCGGGTGGTCGGTGCGCCGCGGCCTGGGCGGCGGGCACCGGCGCGACCAGCAGGTTCGCCACCAGGGCGGTCACGACGACGGCCGCGATGCCCGAGCGGCGGCCGGCACGGCGGCGACTGGCCCGCTGGATGAGAGAGGCGAACGCGGCAACAGGCGCAGGCGAAAACCAACCAGGCATCAGCAACCCCCGTGATCAAGCCCGGATAGTGGGCCAGACATTAGAGATCGAGTAGCGGCACTGTAAAGAGCCGTCACAACTTGCGAGAACAAGCAGGACATCTGACCTAATTGATTGATCGCGACCACGTTCCGTGAGCTTCGCCCCGGCGGGTCCGCGCCACCCCGTCTCTTGACAGTTGTCGATCTGTGCACTGGTGTAAGGACCACGCACATCTACGTCCGTCACAGGAGGGCACATGATCGTCCGACGACGGTGGACAGCTGCCGCCACCACAGCGATCCTGATCAGCGCGGTGCTGTCCCATCCCGGTTCGGCAGCGGCGGCACCCGCTGCCCCGGCCAGCCCGATCACCCTGACCGCCACCGAGACCGCCCTGGTCCGGGTCCAGCTCCGCGATCAGGCCCAACTGGACCGGCTCGTCGCCGCCGGCGCGGACCTGGCCAACCGACCCCGCGCCCGCGACGGGCGGATCCTCGCCGACCTGGTGCTCACCGGTACGCAGCTCGCCGAACTGACCGCGCAGGGCGCGACCGCCGTGCAGGTCGTGCAGCGTGCCGGAGACGGCACCCGGAACTACGCCGACAGCGTCCGCGCGGCTCAGGCCCGCACCGCCGCCGGCCTGCGTACGCCGGCCGCCGGCCAGCGGTCCACCGCCGCCGCCACTGCCGTGGACACCCTCCAGGTGCAGCAGGCGTACTGGTGGACCATCGGAGGGCAGACCTTCCTGCAGGCCCAGGTGGCCACCACCGCCACCGACGACCCGGACGTGGAGATCACGGTCAGCTGGCGGACGGCGGACGGCGCCACCGGGTCGTTCCCGCTGTACCGGTTCGAGGACTCGGGCGAGTACCAGTACCACTACAACCTTCCCCAGCCGGTGCCGAACCGGCCGGTCCAGTTGACCGCCACCTCCAGCCTCGGCGGGGTCAGCCGGGTGGTCACGCCGGCGCTCTGGCCGAACGTCTCCCCGCCCCCGCTGCCGGCCGGCTACCAGAAGGACTTCATCGACGCGTACCTCACGCCGATCGACATCCAGGCGCGGATCAAGCGCCTGGCCCGCCAGTACCGGGACCTGGTGGACGTGATCGACCTGCCGAACAGGACCCAGGGATACCGACGCAACGCCGCCGGCTACCTGGGCGACCCGGCGGTGGCCGCCGTGGTGGTCGAGTCGGTCCGCTTCGGCGACCAGAACATGAACGGCGTACAGGTGCGGACGGTCGACCCGGGCCGGGCGAACCGACCGCTGACCGTCAACTACCGCGACCGCGTCCTCACCGTCTCGCTGGCCACCGACACCGCTGGCAAGACGGTGAGCACCACCGACGAGGTGGCGGCGGCGATCAACGCCCGCCAACCGGAGCGGTTCCGGGCCACCGTCGAGGACGGCTCGGCCGGGCTGCCGATGCCCGTCGCCGGCCCCACCCGACTCGACGACGGCCTCCAGGGCACCGAGGTGCCCGCCCGGCCGTGGACGGTGCAGGCGCTGCGCCTCGGCGTACACCGGGACGGCTCCCGGGTCGGGGTGCTCGCGTACTCCCAGGAACACGCCCGCGAGTGGGCCACCCCACTGGTGACGCTGGAGTTCGCCGAGCGGATGCTGGCCAACGCCCGCACCGACCCGGCCACCCGTGAACTGCTGGAACAGGTCGACATCTTCGTTATCCCGACGGTCAACCCGGACGGCGCGAACTACTCGTTCAACGACTTCAACTTCCAGCGCAAGAACCTGGTCAACCACTGCACCGGGGCGGCCCGCGACCCGAAGAACCGCACCTCGTGGGGCGTCGACATCAACCGCAACTACACCGTCGGGTCGTACTTCGACGGCTACGTGGGCGCCAGCGCGAACTGCCTGTCCGGCAACTACGCGGGCACCGCCGAGCTGTCCGAGGCGGAGAGCAGCAACGTGATCGCGCTCGCCAAGGACCACCCGAACATCAAGTTCGCGATGAACGTGCACTCCTACGGCGGGTACTTCATGTGGCCGCCCGGGGCGTACCGGGCCGATGGGCGGATCACCCTGCCCCGGCCGTCGATCGACGAGTCGACGCTGTTCCTCAACAGCGCCCGGCGGATCGTCGGCGCCATCGCACAGGAGCGCGGCACCGTGACCTGGCCGTCGCAGACCGGACCGGTCGCCGACGTGCTCTACTCCGCCGCCGGCAACTCGGCCGACCAGCTCTACTACGAGCTGGGCATCTTCGCCTGGGACTTCGAGGTCGGCAACGACCGGTGGAACCCGGCGACCAACCAGTGGGAGGGCGTCGGCTTCCAGCCGCCGTTCGACGAGGCGCACGGCGAATCCCAGGAGTACGCCGGCGGACTGGTGGAGATGGTCCGGGTGGCCCGCGACTACGCCGCCGCGGAATCCGCCGGCTGATCCCTCAGCGGGTGCCGCGTCCACTCATTGGGCGCGGCACCCGCTGGGCGGATTCACCCGTTTCCGCCAGATGCCTGGCGGGTAGGGGCCCTGCATGGACACCAACACCACAGCCCACCTGGTGGGCGGCCCCCGAGACGGCAGCACGCACGAGACCGGCGACGAGGCACTCGTCGAGGTGAAGATCGACGGCCTGATGCACCGCTACATCAGGACCACCAAGCAGCACGACGATGGTCGACCGCTCTACAACTACGACGGCGCGGTCGCCCCGGACGGCGGCGAGCCCGGCGTCGAGGACCCGGCCGCCCGGGTCGCGTCGCCCCGAGCCGACGCCGAGGGGCACGGCGGCACCCACTGACCGCCGCACCATCGCGGGCACCCGAGCCCTCGAAGGAGGTACCGGTCGGAGCGGCCGGCCACGGATGAACCGCTACCGGCCGGGTAAGCAGCGACCTTGCCTGGTGGGGAGACGACCGGGTGCACGGGTGGGCGGGCATCGACCGGCCCGCCCGTGCGCGCTCCGGATCAGTTCGAGGAGATCCAGTTCCAGGCCGAGACGACCCACTCGGTCTGCTGGAGCCACGCCACCCCCAGGCCGGCGAGGAAGACCGCCGTCGCCAGGTGGGCACCCCGGGCGCTGCGCCGGACCCGGCCCAGCTGCCGTTCCAGCACCACCCTGCCGACCAGTCGGGACAGGGCGAACAGGCCGACCGCCACCAGCAGGCTGAGCACCAACACCAGCAGCGGGCCGCTCAGGTCACCCTGGCCGGACAGCGCCCAGATCCCCCAACACACGAACGCGAAGAGGCCGGCCGCCGCGCTCCACTCACCGCCGCGCCGCAGTTGCGCCATTCGCGAGCTCAGCGAGCGGCGTGGCACCGGCCCGTCGGGCCAGCCCATGCCGGTCGGCTCCTCGGCGACCACCGGGAACGGCTCCGTCCGCGGGGTGCGCGGCTGACCCACCGGGGCGACCCCCCGACGGAACCCGTCGCGCTGCGGCGGCACCCCGACGCCGGCCTGCGGTGGCACCTCCACGGTCCGCTCCGCCCACGGCTGCGTCTGGTCTGCCATCTCGTCCTCCCCCTGACCGACGGCAACGACACCGCCTGGATTCGAGGGTAGCCAGCCGGCAAATCGGTCGCCGACCCCGGCCGGGACGCGCAGCCCACGACGGTGCCGGATCACACCGGGCAGGGTACGGTCGGCTGATGGGTGACAGCGACCGACGACGGCGACGGCTGCGCCACCCCGCCGACCCCGAGACGGCCCGACCGGGTGCCGACGGCCCGGCCGCCAGCACCGCGGGCGTGCACGACGGTGACGACCCGCCCGCACGACGCAGGGGCGCGGGCGGCGACGAGCGCGACGGCGAGCGAGGGCTGCGCGGGTTGGTCGGTTCCGGCTCGTCCCAGGTGGGGCTGAGCGCCGCGCTACGGGCCCGGGATGCGGCCCGCCCCAACGACGACGACCTGGCCGAGGCGGAGGCCCGCGTGGTGGTGGTCCGCCGCAACTGGGTGCCCCGCGAGGAGCTGCCCCGCTCGCCGCGCTGAGCGCCGCCCGTCAGGGCAGGTCGGGCAGCTTGCGGGTCTGCTCGTACTCGGCCACCTGGGCGATCCGGCGAGCGTGCCGCTCGTTGCCGGAGAACGGCGTGTTCAGGAACGCCTCGACGATGGCGGTCGCCTCGTCCAGCGTGTGCTGGCGGGCACCGACGGCGACCACGTTCGCGTCGTTGTGCTGGCGGGCCAGCTGAGCGGTCTCGACGCTCCAGGCCAGCGCGGCGCGGACGCCGGCGATCTTGTTCGCGGCGATCTGCTCACCGTTGCCGGAGCCACCGATGACCACTCCGAGGCCCGTCTCGTCGGCCACCACCTGGTCGCCGGTGTGCAGGCAGAACGTGGGGTAGTCGTCGTCCGGGTCGTAGGCGTGCGGGCCGACGTCGACCACGTCGTACCCCTGCATGGCCAGGTGGTTGGCCAGGTGCACCTTCAACTCGAAACCGGCGTGATCGGATCCCAGGTAGACGCGCATACCGGGAAGTCTGTCAGGCCGCGCCCGGGGACGTCACAGGGGCGTCCCCGGGCGCGGGTTCGTCACACGGTCGTGCGGACGGCGCTCATCGCGGCAGCTCGGCGACGACCAGACCGCCGCGCGCCTTCGGGGTGAACCAGGTGCTCTTGCGGGGCATCTTCTCCCTGGCCAGGTTGACGGCGACGAAATCCGCCACGGTCACCGGGGCGATCAGGATGGCCAACTCGGCCCGCCCGGCGTCCACCTCACCGGTGAGCCAGCTCGCCGGGTAGTCACCGCCAACGTAGGTGATCCGCTTGTCGCCCGGGTCCAGACCGAGCGCGTCGCGCAGCACCAGACGCTCGACCAGGGCGTGGTCCAGGTTCTCCAGGCGGGCGGAGGCCGTGGCGGGCAGGCGCACCGCGTACCCCTGGCCGTCGAGGCGAAGGTGCACGGTGCCGCCGGTCTCCGGGACCTCGACCGGGCCGTCGATCGGCTCGACCTCGGCGCCCGCGGCCCGCAGCCGGTCGAGCAGCTCGGCGGGGGTGGTGGTCAGCTCGCTGACCAGCCGGTTGTACGGCTGGATGGCCACCGACGCGGGAGTGGTGACCACGGCCAGGAAGCGCGGCAGCCCTCCGGTCTGGGCGGCCAGGCTGCGGTGGTTGCCGTCCGCGACGACCAGGTCGCCGCCACCGGCGAGCGCTGTCAACGTGGTCTGCTCCGGGCCGGGGCCGAGCAGCCAGATCGCGTGCGTGCGCCCCGCCTGGTCGGTGTCCGTCGCGGCGGGCGCACCGGCCGCGTCGGTCGCCGCCGCGAGCGCCGCGTGCAGCTCATCGCCACGCCCGGTCTGCAGCAGGAGTACGGGTGAGAGCAGGTGGCCCAGCGCGTCGGCCAGCGCCACCCGCTCGCGGACCTTGGCGATGAAGACGTCCTCGTTGCGGATGACCAGGCCCGGCTCGTCCGCCCGGGTGGAGATCTGGTCGGTGTCCACCATCGCGAACATCCCGTACGCCGGCTCCTCGCCGGGTGCGCTGATCCGGTAGAGCACCACCACCTGCTCGGCGGGGGTGTAACTGCCGTCGGCCTTGGCTTCGGCGAGGCGGGACACCGCGTCCGGCAGCGCGTCGAGGAACGACTTGCCCAGGCTCTGCGGGGCGCGATGCGGCATCTCGATGCCGAGAGCACTGTGCGGGTTCGACTCGATGATCGCGGTGATTTCCGCGTCGTCGGCGAACTCGTCGTAGTTCTGCGCGCCGGTGCCGCCAGTGGTGACCCAGGCCCGGGTGATCGGATGCACGACCGTCATACCCACTGACGCTACCGGCGACGGTGTCGCCGCCGACGGGGACCCGCAGGGCGTCCACCAGATGAAAGCGCCCGGTCGGTCAGCCGGCGCGGTCGGACGTGCCCCGGCGGTGTCGACCCGCGCTCACCGGCCCACCGTTGCCGCGTCGACCGCTCCCGATCGGCCCGGTGTTCACGGAGCGGCGGGGCGACGTGGGCGGCCCCGGCACGGGACGGTCCGGGGGCGGCGTCGGAACGGGCCTCGGGTTCAGCGGCGGCGTCGGCACCGGACGCGGCGGAGCCGGCGGCGGGGGCGCGGGTTCGGCCGGCGCCGCCCCCGACGGCACCAGCGCCGGCACGTCCGCCGGCACGGCGTCGGCGGGCGACGGGAGCGGGTCGACCACGGCGGGCGGGGTGAGCCGGGACGTCACCGGTACCCGCGCCACGCCCACCACGATGGGCGGCGCGAGCAGATCCACCAGATGGGCGGGAAGATCCGGGCGGACCGTCGGCCAGCGGGAGTCGTCGACGGACCAGTAGTCCGCGCCGGGAGGTTCGATCACCCCCTGCCGGGTCGACTGTTCGTCACCGGACGCGCGGTGCTTGGCCATCGGGAATGCCTCCACGAGCTGCGGCGTGCGGCCCTACGGGTCGCTGCGGCGGACACCGAGGGAAACGACGCCGCCCGCCTCCCGGTGACGCCACGACCGCCCGCCGACCTCGGCACCCGACCCGAAACGCCCCCGTCCACGCAGCTGACGCGGCACGGACGGGGGCGCGGTGGCCGTCGCTCAGTCGAAGATCGGGTCCTGCTCCCGGGTGCGCTTGAGCTCGTAGAAGCCCGGGGTGCCGGCGACCAGCAGCACGCCGTCCCAGAGCCGGCCGGCGGCCTCACCCTTCGGAGCCGGGGTGATCACCGGGCCGAAGAACGCGACAGGAGCGCCGTCCGGGCCGGGCGCGTGCACGACCGGAGTGCCCACGTCCTGTCCGACCGGGCGCATGCCCGCCTCGTGGCTGGCCCGCAGCGCCTCGTCGTAGTCGGTGCTGTCGGCGGCCGCGGCCAGCGCCGGGTCCAGGCCGGCGTCGGTGAGCGCGGCCACGTACAGCTCGGTGTTCCGCTCCTGCTTCTGCAGGTGGATCCGGGTGCCGAGCGCGGTGTAGAGCGGGCGCAGCACCTCGTTGCCGTGGCGCTGCTCGGCGGCGATGCAGACCCGCACCGGGCCCCACGCCGTCTTCAGGAACTCCTTGTACTCCTCGGGCAGTTCCTCGCGGCCGTCGTTGAGCACGGCGAGGCTCATCACGTGGAACCGGATATCCACATCCCGGACCTGCTCGACCTCGAGCAGCCAGCGTGAGGTGATCCATGCCCACGGGCAGGCCGGGTCGAACCACATGTCGGCGGTGACACGTTCGGTCACGGTGAGATCCCTTCACAACGGGTGGCGCCGGGAGTCGGCGTCTCAGAAGAATCTTCACCCCGCAGCACATCGACCGGCACCCGAATGAGAGCGTGACCTCGGCCACCGCGGGCTGCCCGTACATGGAAGACTCGAATCGGGCCGGCCGTCACGAGCGGTAGGCGAACGGGCGCCGCCGGGCGTACGGCGACACGTGGGATGGAGACGAACAGTGCCGGGAGTGCGCAACCTGACGCAGGTCGAGGCGACCGAGCGGGCACGCCTGCTCAACGTGACGGGGTACGACATCAGTCTGGACCTGTCCACCGCCGTGCTGGCGGCCGACGGTCGCACGTTCTCCTCGACGACCGAGGTTCGGTTCCGCTGCTCCGAACCGGGGGCGAGCACGTTCATCGAGTTGGCCGCCGAGTCGGTGCGGTCCGCGACGCTGAACGGCACGCCCGTCGACCTCTCCGACTGGTCCGCCGAGAAGGGCCTGACCCTGTCCGGTTTGGACAGCGACAACGTCCTGGTGGTCGAGGCCGACTTCGGTTACTCCAACAGCGGTCAGGGCCTGCACCGGACGGTCGACCCGGTGGACGGCGAGACGTACCTGTACAGCCAGTTCGAGACGGCCGACGCGCAGCGGGTGTACGCCTGCTTCGACCAGCCCGACCTGAAGAGCGTCTACACCTGGCACGTCACCGTGCCGGCGCACTGGCGGGCGGTGTCCAACATGCCGGTGCAGCGCGAGGAGCCGGCGGGTGAGGCGCTCAAGACGCTGCACTTCGCCGAGTCGCCCCGGATGAGCACCTACATCACGGCGATGTGCGCCGGGCCGTACCACGAGGTGCGCGACGCCCACGACGGCATCGACCTGGGGGTGTTCTGCCGGGCGTCGATGGCGCGATACCTGGACTCCGACGACCTGTTCCTGATCACCAAGCAGGGCTTCGACTTCTTCCACGAGAAGTTCGGGGTGCGCTACCCGCTGCCGAAGTACGACCAGCTCTGGGTGCCCGACTTCAACGCCGGCGCGATGGAGAACTTCGGCTGCGTGACGCACGCCGAGTCGCACTACCTGTTCCGCTCGCAGGTCACCGACTTCGAGTACGAGCAGCGGGCCAACACGATCCTGCACGAACTGGCCCACATGTGGTTCGGTGACCTGGTCACCATGCGCTGGTGGAACGACCTGTGGCTCAACGAGTCGTTCGCCGAGTGGGCCAGCCACTGGTGCAACACCAACGCGACCCGGTTCACCGAGGCGTGGACGACCTTCCTGTCCATCCGGAAGAACTGGGGCTACCGGCAGGACCAGCTCTCCTCCACCCACCCGGTCTACACCGAGATGCCGGACATGGAGGCCGTGGAGGTCAACTTCGACGGCATCACCTACGCCAAGGGCGCGAGCGTGCTCAAGCAGCTCGTCGCCTACGTGGGTGAGGAGCCGTTCGTGGCCGGGCTGCGGGCCTACTTCGGCAAGCACGCCTGGGGCAACGCCACCTTCGACGACCTGCTCACCGAGCTGGAGGCCGCATCCGGTCGGGAGCTGCGCAAGTTCGCCGCGCAGTGGTTGGAGACCGCGCAGGTCAACACGCTGCGGCCGGAGGTGACCATCGGGGCGGACGGCACGTACGAGCAGGTGCTGGTGCGACAGGAGGCGCCGGCGGCGTACCCGACGCTGCGTACACACCGGATCGGCGTGGGCCTGTACGACCTGACCGACGGGCGGCTGGTCCGTCGGGAGCGGTACGAGGTGGACGTGACCGGCGAGCACACGGATCTCGCCCCGCTGCGCGGTGTCCGGGCGGCCGACGTGCTGCTGCTGAACGACGACGACCTCAGCTACACCAAGCTGCGCCTCGACGAGCGTTCGATGGCGACAGTGGTGCAGCACATCGGTGGCTTCGACTCGTCGCTGGCCCGCGCGCTCTGCTGGACCGCCGCGTGGGACATGATCCGCGACGCCGAACTGTCCGCCCGCGACTACGTGGCGCTGACGCTGAGCGGGCTGCCCGCGGAGACCGACATCAACCTGGTCACCGCCACCCTGCGGCAGGCGACCACCGCGCTCACCCTGTACGCCGACCCGGCCTGGGCGCCCACCGGCTGGGCCGACCTGGCCCGTACCGCCCGCGACGCGCTCGCCGCCGCCGAGCCCGGCAGCGGGTTCCAGTTGGCCTGGGCCCGCGCGTTCACCTCGGCGGTCCGCTCCGAGGAGGACCTGGCGACGCTGCGGGGTTGGTTGGACGGCACCGGCGTGCCGGCCGGGCTGACCGTCGACACCGAGCTGCGCTGGTCGGTCCTCGCCGCGCTGGTGGCCAACGGTGCCGCCGGCGCCGCCGAGATCGAGGCGGAGCTGAGCGGCGACCGTACGGCCAGTGGTGAGCGGGAGGCCGCGTACGCGCACGCGTTGATCCCGACGGCGGAGAACAAGGCCGCCGTGTGGGCCCTGCTCACCGGCCCGGACGCGCTGCCCAACTGGCGGCACCGGGCGCTGTTGCAGGGCTTCGCCCACCCGACGCAGGTGGAGCTGGTCACCCCGTACCGCGAGCGGTACTTCGCGGCGGTCGGGCAGGTGTGGGCCACCCGGGACAGCGAGCCGGCGCAGGAGTTCGCCCAGCTGGCGTACCCCACCTACCTGGTGGCGGACGACACGGTGGCGGCCACCGACGCGTGGCTGGCCGGCGACGGGCACCCCGCCCCGCTGCGTCGGCTGGTGGCCGAGGGTCGCGACGGTGTGGTGCGGGCGTTGAAGGCCCGCGCGAAGGACGCACAGAGCGCCTGAGCATCGAGTACGTGGCCCGGGCCGGCGTGGGTGCGAACCGACGCCGGCCCGGGCCATTATGGTTGCGAGAGGAGGTGAACGCGATGGCACAGCCGACCTACGAGTGGCGACCCCCTGCGCGCGCGTGGCGTGAGCAGGACCTGTTCCACCTGCCTGAGGACGGGAACCGCTACGAGATCGTCGACGGGAGCCTGCACGTAACACCTCCAGCCGGTCCCGAGCACCATGAGCTGGCGGACGACATCCGGATGGCGATCCGCCTGGCCGCGCCCACAGGTTGGCGGGTGATCCGGGAGATCGGGGTACGGGTCCCGGGCGGCAATCTCATCCCTGACCTGACGGTGTTGCGGCCAGACGCACCGCGCGAGCGGATGTGGGCCGAGCCGGCGGACATCGGTCTCGTCCTGGAAGTCGAGTCGACAGGAAGTCGTCGCCACGATCGGTTCACCAAGCCCGCCCTCTACGCCGAGGCTGGTATCGCACATTACTGGCGGGTGGAACGGGGCAACTTCGGCCCGGTGGTCTACCGCTACCGGCTCGGCGAGGGCGAGCACTATGAGCTGTTGGGCACCCTGGGTCCGGACGACCCAGTGAACGTGGACGAGCCGTGGCCGATGAAGCTGGACCCGTCTGCCTGGCCGCGCTGAGACAAACACCCGGACAGACCGAAGCCCGGCCCGCTGCACGCGGGGCCGGGCTTCGTCGTCTGTGTAGCTCAGCCCTTGCCGGCGTGGCTGGCGAGCTGGTCGAGGCCGTTGATGATGCCGCCGGCCAGGTCGCCGCCGCTGAACGCGCCGACCATGGAGAGCGCGGCCAGCTTGGCGTACGTGTCGGGGATGCGCTTGCGGGCGTATCGCCCGGTGACGATCTCCAACTGCCGCTGGTTGGGCGACACGGCGATCAGCACCGACTTGTCGGGCTCGGCGAGCTGACGGTGCAGCCGCTGGGCGTGCTCGCGGATCGGCTCGTCGAGACCGCCGACGAAGACCGAGAACACCAGGCCGGTGCCCTTGTCGGCCAGGCGCAACGCCTCGTCGATGCGCAGCAACTGGCGGGTCGAGAACGGCCCGTCCAGCACCTCGGGCGGATTTTCCGACCCGGCCTGCTTCTCACCAACGGTCACTTGCGCCTCCGGTTCCACCGGCCGGCGCCTCGACGCTGGCCTTCTCAAGCTTGTGGCTGGTCAGCGCGGGCGCCTGCGCCCCCGCCGTCAGCGCGGTGCCGGCCGAGTCGGCCAGCTGCTCCGGGCGGCCCAGGAACCAGACCGGAGTGAAGTCGAAGGGCCGGCCCGGCCGGTAGCGCTTGGCGTGACCGCCACCGCCGGTGGCACCCCCACGGCTACCGGCGTACGACAGGCCGGCGATGACCAGCACCGCTGCCAACGGGATGCCGACGAAGACCAGCAACGTCTCGGTAACAGACAATCCCAACGCCCCCAGGCGGAAGAAGGACGACCTTGAAAAACCGGGTCGGATGGACGATCACGCTGCCGACCGCCCGACTCCGTCGCCATTCACGTTAGCGGAGTCGACGGCCCGCCAGATTGCGGGGTGCCGATCCCATCCGTCACTGGAGTTCTCCAGTTGCGCAGCGGTAGCGATAAGCCGCGCGTCGTCGCCGTACCGGCCGGTGAGCAGCACCCCGACGGGCAGTCCGTCGGTGGTGCTGCCCAGCGGCAGGGAGACGGAGGGATCGCCGGTGACGTTGAAGATGGCGCAGTAGGGCGAGAACCGGCGTTGCCGGTCGAAGTCGGCGGCTGGGTCCGCGTCGGCGCTGAACCAGCCGACCGGCGCCTGCGGGGTGGCCAGAGTGGGGCAGAGGAGCAGGTCGCAGCCAGCGGTGCGACGGGTGCCCAGGCGGACCTGCGCCTGCAACTCCCCGAGGGTGGCGGCCAGGGTGCCGGCGGAGAGCTCGGCGCCCCGGGCCCGCAGCAGCCGGGTCAACGGCAGCAGCTCCGCCTCCCGCTGCGGCGGCACCGGGGCGAGCGCCAGCACGTACCAGAGGATCTCGAACAGCGGCCACGCCGCCGGCCCGAGCGGCGGCGGCACCTCGACCACCTCGTGGCCGGCCGCCGTGAGCAACGTGGTGGCCCGGTCCACGGCGGCGACGCAGTCGGGGTGCACCGGCTCGTCGGCGAGCATCGGCGTGGTGAACCGGCCGATCCGCAGCGGGCCGGGCTCGGCCCGGCGCGCGACGGCCAGGTAGCCGCCGGGCGGCGCGACCGGCGGCAGGTAGGGCTCGCCGGGGACCGGGACGGCCATGACGTCGAGCAGCGCGGCGACGTCGGTGACCGTCCGCCCGAGCGGACCGCTGATGGGCAGGCCGAACGCGCCGGAGCCGACCGGCCCGCCGGAGACGAGGCCCCGACTGGGCTTGTAGCCGACCAGGCCGCAGAGCGACGCCGGGATGCGTAGCGACCCGCCGCCGTCGGACCCCTGGGCGACCGGGACCAGCCCGGCCGCGACCGCCGCCGCCGCGCCGCCACTGGACCCACCCGCGGTGTACGCCAGCTGCCACGGGTTGCGGGCCGGTGGCGCGACCCGGCCCTCCGAGTAGAGCGAACAGCCCAGCTCGGAGGTGGTCGTCTTGCCCAGGCTGACCAAACCGGCGGCCTTGATGAACCGGACCACGTCGGCGTCGACCGGCGGGACAAAATCGGCGAACGCCGCCGAGCCGAAGGTGGTGCGCACCCCGGCGGTGAGGGTGAGGTCCTTGATCGCGGTCGGTACGCCGTGCAGCGGGCCGCGCTCCCCGGTCGGCACCGCGTCGGCGGCCCGTGCGGCCTGCCGGGCGAGATCCGGGGTGACGGTGACGAACGCGCCCACCGTGTCGCCGAGCGCCGCCACCCGTCTCAGGCAGTGCTCGACCAGGTCGACGCTGGACAGCTCGCCGCGCGCGATGGCGGCGGCCTGCTCCAACGCGGTCAGGTCGTGCGGTTCGGCCATCCCGCCATCCTGCCGCCCGTCGGCCCTTCGCGCAGCCGACACGCGCTGCCGTCCCTAATCGGACCAACCGGACGGCCCGGGTTGGTCAGCCGTGCAGGAAACGCAGGGCGTTGGCGGATCGGAGCTTGTCGCGCTGGGCGTCGGTGAGGAAGTCGGCCGCGTCGACAACAGCGCCGGCCGGCCGTTCGCCAAGCGGGTACGGGTAGTCGCTGCCGATCAGCACCCGATCCTCCCCCATGGTGTCCACCAACAGCCGCAGCGCGGGCGGCGTGAAGACCACCGAGTCGACGCTGAACCGGTCGACGTAACTGCTGGGCGGGGCGGCGGACGCGCCCCGGACCAGGTCGCCGCGGCGGTGCCAGGCGTTGTCGGCGCGACCCAGCCAGAACGGGAAGCTGCCACCACCGTGCGCGAAGCAGATCCGCAGCGTCTGCGGCACCCGGTCGAAGACCCCGCCGAGGATCATCGCCAGCACCGACAGGTGCGTCTCGGCGGGCATCCCGGTGAGCCACCGGGCCATCCAGCGGTCCAGTCGCGGTCCGCCCGGCATGTCCCACGGGTGGACGAAGACGGGTGCGCCCACCTCGGCGCAGTGCTGCAGGAAGGTGACCACACCGGCGTCGTCCAGGTCGCGGTCGCCGACGTGGTTGCCGATCTCCACGCCCACGTGCCCGGCGGCGAGGCTGCGGTCCAGCTCGGCGCAGGCGGCGTCCGGGTCCTGCAACGGCACCTGGCAGAACGGCACCAGCCGGTCACCGCCGGCCGCGGTGACCTCCAGGGTCAGGTCGTTGAAGATCCGGGCGACCTTGACCGCCTGGTCGGCCGGGCGGTCGTAACTGAAGAAGACCGGGGTCGGCGAGACCACCTGCACGGCCACCCCGTCGGCGTCCATGTCGGCCAGTCGCGTCGAGGCGTCCCAGCACTCCGCGCCGACCGGGCGGAACTCCGTCTCCCCCACCATGATCATGGCGGCGCGCTCGGAGTCCACCCGCAACCACGGCCAGCCGGACCCGCCGCACGCCGCGCCGAGGTCCGGCCACCCCTTCGGTACGACGTGCGTGTGCACGTCGACAACGGCTGCGGGCATCAGCCCTTACCCGGGTGCAGGGTGCCGCAGTTGGCGCAGGTGCGCGCCGCCTCGTCGGCGTAGAACGCCTGGAACACCGGCGGCAGGTCGGCGGCGATGTCGCGGACCTGCAACTCCACCTCGTGCACCTTGTGCCCGCACTCGGGGCAGTACCACTGGAATGTCTCCAGCGTGCCCTCCTCGCGGACCCGCTCGACGACCACGCCGATCGAGCCGGCCTCGGGCCGCTGCGGGGAGTGCGGGGTGTTGCGCGGCAGCATCCACATCTGACCCTCGCGCACGTGCACCGTACGCGGCCCCTCGGGAGTGACCAGGTTGATGTGCATGTTGCCCTTGACCTGGTAGAAGAACTCCTCGTACGGGTCCACGTGGAAGTCGGTGCGCTGATTGGGCCCGCCCACCACCATCACGATGAAGTCGTCCCCGCCGGGGAACATCTCCTTGTTGCCCACCGGGGGCTTCAACAGGTGCTGGTTGTCCGCGATCCAGCCCGGAAAGCTGAACGGCTCGGCGATCTCACTCACGACTGACCTCCCGAGGGAAGAAGGGCCACGGCCTGGATTTCGATCAGCAGGTGCGGGTGCGGCAGCTGGTGCACCGCCACCGTGGTACGGGTCGGCCCGGAGGCGTCGAAGAACTCCGCCCACACCTCGTTGTAACCACCGAAGTCATTCATGTTGACCAGGTACGTCGTCACCTGGACGAGGTCGGTGAGGTCCGCGCCGACCGAGCGCAGCAGATCGCCGATGTTCTCGATCACGGCCCGCGTCTGCACCCGGATGTCGAGGTTCGTGGTGCCGAACTCGTCCACCTCGACGCCCGCGAAGCTGTTGTCCGGCCGCCGGGACGACGTACCGGAGACGAAGACGAACCCACCCGCCACCTTGACGTGCGGAAACGCCCCCCGAGGAACGGCCTTCCCGGCGACGACCCGGGCGGTCACGACGACGCCCGGAGCGACGCCGTGCCGAGCTTCTCGACGACCGCGCGGACATGGGCACCGGGACGCAACGGCACCGCGGCGGTCGCGGCACCGGCCAGGAAGACCCACCCCGACTCCAGCCGCACCCCGTGCCCGCCCGCCAGCCGGATGCCCTCGTCGAGCGCCCGACGCGGGTCACCGAGGATCGCCGCCGTCGAGCCGACCTGCGCCACCCGCCCGTCGACCTCCAGCAGCACGCCGAGGTTGTCCAGCCCCGCCGGCACCGGCGACCACGGTCCGATCACGAAGGCGGCGGCAGAGGTGTTGTCAGCGATCACGTCCGGCAGGGAGAAGCGGAAGTCCGCGTACCGGGAGTCGATCAACTCGATGGCCGGGGCGACAGCGCGGACCGCCGTGGCGAAGTCGCCGACCGGTTCGCCCGGCTCGGGCAGCCGGTCCAGCAGGAACGCCACCTCCGGCTCGACGCGGGGATGGATGTACGCGGCCGGGTCCACGGCGCCGCCGTCGGGCACCCGCATCGCGTTGGTGAGCCGCCCCCAGATCACCTCGTCCACACCGACCTGGGCCATCTTCGCCCTGCTGGTCAGCCCCATCTTCAACCCGACCAACCGTTCACCGGCGTTCAGCCGGCGGTGCAGCAGCGCGGCCTGCACGGCGTACGCGGTGTCCACGTCGAGGCCGGTCTCGGCGGCGAGCTGCGGGATCGGGGTGGCCGTGTCGGCCGCCGTACCCAACTTCTCAGCGATCCCGGCGATGTCCGGTCCGATCATGCTGCGCCACCTTCCGTTCGCGGCTGCGGGGCTCGCAAACCCGGCTCACTCACCGCCGGCTCCTTGCCGGCCAGGTCGAGTGCGACGTCGACGATCATGTCCTCCTGGCCGCCGACCATCCGGCGGCGGCCCAGTTCGACCAGGATCGACCGGACGTCCACGCCGTACTTCGCCGACGCCCGTTCGGCGTGCCGCAGGAAGCTGGAGTAGACCCCCGCGTACCCCAGGGAGAGCGTTTCCCGGTCCACCTGGACCGGCCGGTCCTGCAGCGGGCGGACGATGTCGTCGGCCGCGTCCATCAGCGCGAACACGTCGCAGCCGTGCTTCCAGCCGTGCAGCTCGGCGACCGCGACGAAGACCTCCAGCGGGGCGTTTCCGGCACCCGCGCCCATGCCGGCGAGCGAGGCGTCGACCCGGACGGTCCGGCCGTGCGCCGCGTCGGGGCCGACCGGCGCGGACCCGGTGACCCGCCCGTGCTCGACGGCGAGCACGCTGTTGGCCACCCCGAGCGACAGGTTGTGGTGGGCGTGGATGCCGATCTGCGTGTCCGGGGCGAGGACCTGCCGGTACGCGTCGACCCGCTGCGCCACGTCGGACATCAGCAGCCGCCCGCCGGAGTCGGTGACGTAGACGCAGTGCGCGCCGTACGACTCCATCAGCTTCGCCTGACCGGCCAACCCGGCCGCGTCGTTCATGTGCGACATCATCAGGAACCCGGCCACGTCCATGCCGTTCTCGCGGGCCCAGGAGATGTGCTGGGCGGAGATGTCCGCCTCGGTGCAGTGGGTGGCGACCCGCACGCTGGTCACCCCGAGCGCCTTCGCCGCCTTCAGGTCGGCGATGGTGCCGATGCCCGGCAGCAGCAGGGTGGTCAGTTTCGCGGTGGTCAGCACCTCGGCGGCTGCGGAGATCCACTCGGCGTCGCTGGCCGCGCCGTGACCGTAGTTGACGCTGGAACCGGCGAGCCCGTCACCGTGCGCCACCTCGATGGCGGCCACCCCGGCGGCGTCCAGCGCGGCGGCGATCGTCCGTACCTGGTCGACCGTGTACCGGTGGGCGATGGCGTGCATGCCGTCGCGCAGCGTCACGTCCTGGATGTACAGGTCGGTCATGCCACCGCTCCCGTCGACCGCAGGGCGACCAGCCGCTCCGCCGTACGCAGCGCGGCGGAGGTCATGATGTCCAGGTTGCCGGCGTACGCGGGCAGGTAGTTCCCGGCACCGGAGACCTCCAGGAAGACCGACACCTGCAACGCGGTGAGCTGCCGCCCGAGCGAGGGCAGGTACGTCTCGACCCGGTCGAACTGCACGTCCTGCTTGAGCCGGTAACCGGGCACGTACTCCTGCACCGTCGCCACCATGTCCGCCACCGAGGCCGCGATGGCACCGGTGTCGGCGTCGGCGTCCGGGCAGAGGCAGTAGACGGTGTCCCGCATCAGCAGCGGCGGGTCCGCCGGGTTCAGCACGATGATCGCCTTGCCCCGTTCGGCCCCGCCGACCACCTCGATGGCCCGGGCCGTGGTCTCGGTGAACTCGTCGATGTTGGCGCGGGTGCCCGGCCCCGCGGACTTCGACGCGATCGACGCGACGATCTCGCCGTACGCCACCGGCGTGACCCGACGCACGGCGGCCACGATCGGCACCGTCGCCTGTCCGCCGCAGGTCACCATGTTGACGTTTGGCTCGTGCAGGTGCTCGTCGAGGTTGACCGGCGGCACCACGTACGGGCCGAGCGCGGCCGGGGTCAGGTCGACCACAGTGCGGCCGTGCGCGCGCAGCACCTCGTCGTGACGTCGGTGCGCGCCCGCCGAGGTGGCGTCGAAGACCAGCTCGACGTCGGCGAACTCGGGCATCGCGACCAGCCCGTCCACACCGTCGGCGGTGGTGGCCACGCCGAGCCGGCGGGCCCGCGCCAGACCATCGGAGGCCGGGTCGATGCCGGCCATCGCCACCATCCGCAGACTGTCGCTCAATCGCAACACTTTGATCATCAGGTCGGTGCCGATGTTGCCGGAACCGAGCACCGCCACACCGACGCTCATGCCGAACCCTCCCTGCTGAAAGAGGTACGCACCGAGCCGAGCCCGGAGATGCGGGCCTCGTACGCGGCGCCCGGGGTGACCGGCACCATCGGACCGAGCGCCCCGGAGAGCACCACGTCCCCGGCGCGCAGCGGGTCGCCGGCCCGGGCGAGGGTGCCGGCCAACCACTGCAGGGCGTGCAGCGGGTTGCCCAGGCAGGCCGCGCCCGCACCGACGGAGACCGGCTCACCGGCGTGCTCCAGCACCATTCCGCACAGCCGCAGGTCGACGTCGGCGAGCCGGCGCGGCGTGGTGCCGAGCACGAAGAGCCCGCTGGAGGCGTTGTCGGCGACGGTGTCCACGATGGAGATGTCCCAGGCGGCGATCCGTGAGTCGACGATCTCGATCGCCGGCAGCACGTGGTCGACCGCGCGGATCAGGTCGACTGTGGTGAGCTGCGGGTTCGGGAGATCCTTGTCGAGCACGAAGGCGATCTCCGCCTCGACGCGGGGCTGGAGCAGCCGGTCGATGGGCACCTCGACCCCGTCGCCGACCGCCATCGCGTCGGTCAGCATGCCGAAGTCCGGCTGGAACACCCCGAAGGTCTCCTGCACCGCCCGGGAGGTCAACCCGATCTTCGCGCCGACCCGGCGTTCGCCGCGACCCTGCCAGGCCCGCGCCTGGAGCTGCTGCACCCGGTACGCGGACTCCACGTCGCCCTCCGGCAGCAGCCGGCCCCGCAACGGCGCGCACGGCTTGCCGGTGCTGCGGGCGTCGGCCAACTCCCGGTTGGCGGCCTCGATGTCAGCTTCCATGCCCGCTCCCTCGGTACGGCTCACGACAGGTCCACGCAGACGTTGGTGAGTTCGGAGTAGAAGTTCAGCGAGTGCACGCCGCCCTCACGACCGATCCCGGACGCCTTCACCCCACCGAACGGGGTGCGCAGATCCCGCAGGAACCAGGTGTTCACCCAGACGATGCCGGCGTCGAGCCGGGCGCCGGCCCGGTGCGCCACGCCCACGTCCCGGGTCCACACGGTCGCCGCCAGACCGTACTCGGTGCCGTTGGCGAGGGCGTACGCCTCGTCCTCGGTGTCGAACGGCGCGACGTGCACCACCGGGCCGAAGATCTCCTCCCGGTTGGTACGGGCGTCCGGGGCGAGCCCGGTGAGCACCGTCGGCTGCACGTACGACCCGCCGTCGCGGGCGTCGCCGAAGGTGGGCGTGCCGCCACCGGTGAGCACCTCGGCGCCCTCGGCGCGGGCCAGGTCGTACGCGCCGAGCACCTTCGCCCGGTGCTGGTGGGAGATCAGCGGCATGGTGGCGGTGGCCTCGTCGGTCGGCCAGCCGTACGCCAGCTCGCCGGCCCGCTTGGCCAGCCGGGCGGTGAACTCCTCGAAGACCGGGCGCTGCACGTAGATGCGCTCGGTGCAGAGGCACACCTGCCCGCCGTTGGTGAAGCTGGACCGCACCGAGCCGGCGACCGCGGCGTCCAGGTCGGCGTCGGCGAAGACCAGGCCGGCGTTCTTGCCGCCCAACTCGAAGCTGACCGCCTTCACCCCGTCGGCGGCGGCCCGCATGATCGCGCCGCCGGTGGCCGACTCGCCGGTGAAGGTGATCGCGTCGACCCCCGGGTGGCGGGTGAGATGTTCACCGGCCGAACCCGGCCCGAAGCCGTGCACCAGGTTGAACACCCCGGCCGGCACCCCGGCCGCCGCCATCACCTCGGCGAGCAGCGTCGCCGAGGCGGGAGTCTCCTCGCTGGGCTTGACCACCACCGCGTTGCCGCAGGCCAGCGCCGGAGCCACCTTCCAGGTGAGCAGCAGCAGCGGCAGGTTCCACGGCACGATGACAGCTACCACACCGACCGGCTTGCGCAGCGCGTAGTTGAGCGCCCGGCCGCCGGTCGGGGTGACAGTGGTGAACGACTCGGTGGGTGCGGTCGCCACGATCTCCGCGAACGCCCGGAAGTTCGCCGCACCGCGCGGAATGTCCAACGTGCGGGCCTGGGCGATGGACTTGCCGGTGTCGGCGACCTCGGCGGTGACCAGGTCGTCGAAGCGGCGCTCCAACTCGTCGGCGACGCGGCGCAGCACCTCGGCGCGCTCCCGCTCCCCCATCCGACCCCACGGCCCGCGCAGCGCGGCCCGAGCGGCGGCCACCGCGTCGTCCACGGTGGACTCCGATGCCTCGTCGACCTCGAAGACCTGTTCCCCGGTGACCGGGCTGGCCTTGGCGAACGTCGTCGCGCCGTCGACGAACTCACCGGCGACGAAGTTGCGCAACCGGTGCGGGCCACTCGGCGCGTGGCCGGCCATCAGTCGCGGATCCCAGGTGCCGGTCATGCGCGCCTCCCTCGGCTCAGTGCCGCACCGATCGCGCCGACCAGCAGCAGCGCGGCCCCGCCGACGACCGCCCCGAGCACCCGGTGCTGTCGGCGCACCCGGCGGCGCACCTCGGCGTACGGGGTGGTGGAGAACGACACCAGCTCGTACTGGGAAACGTACCGGCCGGGCAGGGCCCGTTCCAGTGCGTGCTCCACCCGCCTCCGGGCCTGGAAGACCGGGGAGGCGACCTTGTCCCGCATCTCCACGAAGTTGGTGAGCGCCATCGTCGCGATGGCCTCGGCGTTCTCCTGCCGGCGCCGCTGGAACAGCGGCAACGCCGCCAACCAGTCGTCGGCGCACTCGTCCAGGCAGCGGTCCAGCTCCACCACGTCCTCGAACGCGCAGTTGGCGCCCTGGCCGTAGAACGGCACGATGGCGTGCGCCGCGTCGCCGAGCAGGCCGACAGTGCCGCTGACCTGCCAGGGGGTGCAGCGCACCGTGCCGAGCACGCCCACCGGGTTGTGCTGGTAGTCGTCGACCAGGTTCGGGGCCAGCGGGACCACGTCCGGATAGTGCTCGGTGAAGTGCCGTTCGATCTCCGCCGGGCTGGTCAGCGAGGCGAAGCTGCCGGCACCGTCGTTGGGCCAGAACAGCGTGCAGGTGAAGGAGCGGTCCGGGTTCGGCAGGGCGATCATCATCGAGGTGCCGCGCGGCCAGATGTGCAACGCGTCCTCCTCCAGGGCGAAGTCCCCGCCCAGCGGCGGGATCGTCAGCTCCTTGTAGCCGTAGTCGAGGAAGTCCACGCTCTCGTCGAGCAGCCCGTACGCCAGCAGTTGCCCGCGCACCGCGGAGCCGGCGCCGTCGGCACCCAGCACGACCGACGCCTTCGCCGCGACCGGGCCCTGCGGGGTCTCGAAGCTCAGCGCGCCGTCGCCCGGGTCGAGCCCGACCAGCCGGTGGTCGAAGACGACCCGTACCCCGGGCAGCGCGGCGGCCTCGTCCAGCAGGGCGTTGTTCAGCGCACCCCGGCTGATCGAGTTGATCGCCCGGTCGCCGGCCGCGCTGTACGACTGGAACTGCTGCTCGCCCTCGACCGGGTGGATCATCCGGCCGCGCATCGGCAGCGCGTCGGTCATCACCTGCTCGGCCAGCCCGATCCGGCGCAGCGCGTCCAGGCCGCGCTCGGAGAGCGCCAGGTTGATCGAGCGGCCGCGCTCGGCGACGCCGGCGCGCGGGTCGGAGCGACGCTCGTAGAGGGCCACCGGGTAGCCCCGCCGGGCCAGGAAGCAGGCCGCCAGACAGCCGGCCAGGCCGGCACCGATGATCGCGATCTCGTCGCGCCGCGCGGTCATGGGTTCACCCGCCCGACCGTCGCGGCCAGCGCGGACGCGGCCCGCCAACAGTCCAGGTACGTGGAGTACAGCGGCACCGGGGCGAACCGGACGACGTCCGGCTCACGGGCGTCGGCGATGACCCCGTGCTCGTACCGGAGGCGTTTGGTCAGCTCGGCGGCGCTGCCGGAACCGATGCGCACGGAGAGCTGGCAGCCCCGGCGGGCCGGGTCGCGCGGGGTGACCACCCGCAGCGGCCGGTCGACGGTCACCTGGTCGAGCAGCGACTCCAGCCAGCCGGTGAGGCGCTGGCTGCGCGCGCGTAGCGCGGTCATCCCCACCGTGTCGAACAGCTCCAGCGAGGTACGCACCGGACCCATCGCGAAGATCGGCGGGTTGGAGATCTGCCAGGCCTCCACAGTGGCCGGTGGCCGGGACACCGGCGTCATCTCGAACCGGGTCGCCGCCGCGGTGCTCCACCACCCCTCGAAACGGGGCAGGCTGCCGTCGCCGAGGTGCCGCTCGTGCACGAAGACACCGGCCAGGGCACCCGGGCCGGAGTTCAGGTACTTGTAGGAGCACCACGCGGCGAAGTCGACATCCCAGTCGTGCAGGGCCAGCGGCACGTTCCCGACGGCGTGGGCCAGGTCCCAACCGACCACCGCGCCGGCGGCCCGGCCGGCAGCGGTGATCGCCGGGATGTCCAGCAGCTCGCCGGTGAGGTAGTTGACGCCGCCGAGCAGCACCAGCGCCACCCGGTCACCCTCGGCGGCCAGGTAGTCGGTCACATCCTCGGTGCGCAGGGCGTCCTCACCGTCGCGCGGACGCAACCGGACCACTGTGTCGTCCGGGTCCAGGCCGTGGAACCGGGCCTGGCTGCGCACCGCGTAGCTGTCCGAGGGGAAGGCCGCGTCCTCGATGACGATGCGGGTACGCGCGCCGGCCGGGCGGTAGAAACTGACCATCAGCAGGTGCAGGTTGACGGTGAGCGAGTTCATCACCACGGCCTCCGCCGGGCGGGCGCCGACCAGTCGGGCGGCCGGCCCGGTCAACAACTCGTGGTACGGCAGCCAGGCGCGCTCCGCCTCCAGGTGCCCCTCCACGCCGAGCCGCCCCCACGCGTCCAGGTCGGCCAGGAGTTCGTCGCGGGTGGCCCGAGGTTGCAGGCCGAGTGAGTTGCCGGCCAGGTACGCCGACTCGGGGTGCTCGCCCCCGTCGGCCGGCGGCACGTGGAACAGGTGCCGGTGGCCGGGGTCGGCCTCGTCGCGGCGATGCGCTTCTTGTTCTGAGGTGTGCATGTCTCGCTCTCCGGTCACATCGCGGTGCGGGCCGACCACAGCTCCGGGAAGACCACCCGGGCCATGCTGCGTTGCAACCACGCCAGGCCGGCGGAGCCTCCGCTGCCGACCTTGGCGCCCATTGTCCGCTGCACCGCCTTGACGTGATTCCAGCGCCAGTCGCCGAACTCCTCGGCGACCGCGCTCAGCGCCTCACCGAGCAGCCGCAGGTGGTTGTCCGGGCCGGCGTCGTCGTAGATCCGCACCCAGGCCGCCTCGACCGAGGGCTGCGGGTCGTGCTCGACGGCCACGTCCCGGTCGAGCAGGTCGGCGGGGAGGTCGAAGCCGCGGCGGGCGAGCAGGGCGAGCACGTCGTCCCAGAGGCTGGGGGTGGCCAGTGCGGCGCTCAGCGCGGCGTGCACCTCGGCCTGCCGGCGGAACGGGCGGATCAGCGTCGGGTCGCGCAACCCGAGCAGGAACTCCAGCTGCCGGTACATCGCCGACTGGAAGCCGGAGGCTTCGCCGAGCAGGTTGCGGAACCGGTTGAAGTCGGCCGGGCTCATCCAGCGCAGGCCCTGCCAGGCGGCGTTGAGCCCCTCAAGGTGCAGCTTGGCTCGGCCCAGCGGGGCCAACGCCTCCCAGACCTGGTCGGCGCGGATCAGCCGCTGGGTCTCCCGCAACTCGTGGCAGGTCAGCCCGAAGTACAGCTCCATGATCTGGCTGACCATCAGGAAGGACATTTCGCCGGGGTCGTCGCTGAGCGGGTGCTGCATCTTGTGCAGGGCGCTGGCCTGCACGTACGCGTCGTACGGCACCATGTCGGCGAACTCCAACGTCGGCTCGCCACCGGTCCGCTCCGCCTGCGCGGCACGCTGCCCGGGGGTCACCGGCTGCACCGTGGCACGGCGGTTCGTCGCCCGCCGCTCCGTCTGATCCACCATCTCGTCTCCCTCCCCCGGACTAGCCGACGCCATGATCTCGCGGTCGGATCGGCCTGCGGAATGCCGAATCAACGGCTCTCGCCGCCTTCTCCTGGCAAACCAAAGGCAACTAGGCGAAGTCGGTTCACGAAAGTAAGGTCTGAGCGTGGACGACATGGACTGGGCGCTGCTGCGCGAGTTGCAGGCCGACGCGCGGCTCTCCTTCAGCGAGTTGTCCCGGCGGGTGCACCTGTCGCCGCCGTCGGTAGCGGAGCGGGTCCGCCGGCTGGAGGAGTCCGGGGTCATCACCGGCTACCACGCCCATGTCGACCTGACCCGCGCCGGCCGAACAGTGGTCGCGTTGATCCGGATGTCCTGTTACGGAACGCGGTGCATCCTGCACGACCCGGCGGTGGCCGGCTGGCCGGAGATCCTGGAGATCCACCGGATCACCGGGGACGCGTGCAGCGTGCTGAAGGTGGCGGCCGGCTCGATCGGCGCGTTCGAGGGGGTCATCGACCGTCTCGCCCCGTACGGCCAACCGTCGAGCACGATGGTCCTTTCCTCCCCGCTGAACTGGCAGCCCGTGACCCCCCTTGCCAGCCCGAACCCCGCACCCCGCCCCCGCTGACCCCCCGCACCCCGCCCGCCTGCGGGTTTGCGCCTGCGCCAACGGGAAAGCAGCGCGCGTGCCCAGGGGAGGGTTCCGGCGGTCGTCGCCGGTTGGGGGGAAATCATGCAGGGAATCCGCACGATCAACCGCGCGCTCTCGTCGCTACTGACACTGGTGGGGCTGGTCGGGGCGTTCGTCCTGTTGTCGGTCGCACCGGCTCGGGCCGGCGAGAACGTCTTCGTCGAGGTGACACCGAACAGCGCCCAGGCCGGTAGCCGGGTCAGCATCAAGGCAAGCTGCGACAACGACAACAACAACCGCCAGTCCAATGTGCACTCCGACGCGTTCGGGAACGTGATGCTCAAACCGGACAGGGGTTTCCTGACCGGACAGGTGACCATTCCGCGTGACAAGCCGGCCGGTGACTACCCGGTCGACCTGCGCTGCGAAAACGGCCAGACCTCGTCGACCACGCTGACAGTGCTGAACATGGCCTCGCCCAGCAAGGGGCCGGCGACCGGTGGCGGCGGTATGGCCGGCGGTCGCGGCACCGGCTCGTTGCTGGTGCTCGGTGGCGTCGCGTTGGTGGCCACCGCGATCGGGCTCGGGATGGCCGGCGGCCGGCGTCGATCGGGAGCCGGCTCCTGAGCCGGATCACCAATGACCCGCAGATCCGCGCGTGCGCGGCGGGACCGCCGCGCCCGCCTCCGGGCCGGGCCGGCGCTGCGCGCGTCCGGCCGGCTGGTGGCGCGCGTCTCCGGGCGGCTGCGCCGGGTCGCCGGGCAGGCGGTGTCGGCAAGTGTCGCCACCATCGATCCGGCCGCCCGCCCGCTGCCGCCACGGCGTCCGGCCGGGCCGCCGTCGGTCCGACACCGTTTCGCTACGAGCCCCGGGTTGCCGGTGCTGGCCATCGGCGCGCTGATGGTGCTGATCGTGGCGATGCTCGGCGTCGAGCAGGTGACCGGGATGAGCCTGCTGCCGGACCGGCTCAGCGCCGGCCTGCGACCGCCGCCGAAGAAGTTCCCGGTGCTGCCGGCCAGCCAGCCGACCAGCCTCGCCATCGAGGAGATCGGCGTGCGGGCGCCGGTGCACGCCGTGGGCATCGCCCCGGACGGCACGATCGCCGTGCCGGACGCGGGCCGCGCCCAGGAGGCCGGGTGGTACGACCAGGGGCCCACCCCGGGCCAGTACGGTCCCGCCGTGATCGTCGGGCACGTCGACACCACCAGCGGCCCGGCGGTCTTCCACAAACTCCGCGAGCTGCGCTCCGGTGACGAGATCGAGGTCACCCGCACCGATCAGCGGGTGGCGGTCTTCGAGGTCAACTCGGTGGAGAAGTTCGACAAGGGCCGGCTGCCGGTGGACGAGGTGTACGGGGACTTCAGCCGCCCGAGCCTGCGACTGATCACCTGTGGCGGGCAGTGGGTCGGCGGCGAGACCGGCTACGCGGACAACGTGGTGGTCTTCGCCTCGCTGGTCAAGGCGCGTTCCGGCGGCTGAGCAGCGTCGAGGTAGTCGGCCAGCCGGGCGGCAGCGGTGAGCATGGCCCGGCCCCGCTCGGTGAGCCGCTGCCGCCACTGACCCAGCGACGCGGCGAGCGGTTCCGCGCCGCCCGCGTCGCGCACCCGACGCAGCACGTCGGCGATGTGGTCGAGCCGGTACCCGCCCCGGCGCAGCAGGTGGGCCAGTTCGGCGTCGCGGACGTCGTCAGCCGAGTAGACGCGGTAGCCGGTCGCCGGGTCACGCACCGGCCGCAGAATCCCGGCCCGCTCCCACTTGCGTAGCGTGGCCGGTCGTACACCGAGCCGGTGGGCCAGCACGCTGATCGGCACGGCTCTGCGACTCTGCGGCTGCGGCGGCGCCCCGGTGAGCGTCGCCACCGCCGCCTCGACCGCGTCCAGGGTTTCCCGATCGCGCTGGAGCAGGGCATGACCCTGGTCGACGACGCGCAGCGCCGTGTCGATCTCACCCCGGTTGACGGCCCGCATGATCTCGCCGCTGGCCGGATAGCCGTGGCCCACGATCAACGCGAGGTAGGCGCTCAGGGCCTTGGCGTGCAGCTCGGTGAAGCGACGGTAGCCGTTCGGGGTGCGCTGGGCCGGCGGCAGGACGCCGTCGCGTTCGTAGTTGCGCACGGCCTGCGCGGAGAGGCCGTGCGCACGCGCGAGATCCACCGGTCGGCGTACACCCGGGTTTGAGGGTTTTGTGGCTGTCACCGCGCTCCGCCGCTCGTAGGTCTCAAACGCTGGTTCAACGATACGGTTCATGGAATGGCATCTTTTCTCGACCTGCTGGCGGCATCCCCGGACCTTCTCGCGCTCGGTGAACCGACGCACGGTGAATCCGCCTTCCTGCAGCTGCGCAACGAGGCCTTCCTGTCGCTGGCGGAGCACGGATACCGCTCGATCGCCCTGGAGAGCGACCGGGCGGCCGGGCTGATCGCCGACGAGTTCGTGCGGGGCGTCGCCGACGTGACGCTCGACCGTGCGCTCGCCGAAGGGTTCAGCCACGGGTTCGGCGCGTACCCGGCCAACCGCGACCTGCTGCTGCGGATGCGGGAGTGGAACGCCGGACGGCCGGACGCGGAGCGATTGACGTTCCACGGCTTCGACGCCCCGGTCGAGCTGGACAGCGCGCCGAGCCCACGCCACCACCTCCGCCAGGTCTGCCACTTCCTGGGCGTGGACCGGTCCGCCGAGATCGACGACCTGATCGGGGACGAGGCGCGGTGGAGTGACCCGGCCGCGATCTGGGAGCCGGGCCGGTCGGTCGGGCGTTCGGCGGACGCGCAGCGTCTGCGGGTGATCGCCGACGACCTGCTGACCGAGCTGTACCTGCGGGCACCGGGCAGGTCCGAGGGCTGGTCGGCGGCGTTCGTGCACGCCACGGCCGCAGTGGAGTTGCTGCGCTACCACGCCGCAGCCGCCACCTCGGTGGCGCAGGAGGAACGTTTCAACCGCCTGGCCGCGGTCCGGGACGCGCTCATGGCCGAGAACCTGCTCGCGATCCGGGCCGTCGAGGCCCATCGCGGACCCACGGTGGTCTTCGCGCACAACGCGCACCTGCAACGCCACCAGAGCACGATGATGCTCGCCGACAGGCAGCTGACCTGGGCCGGCGCCGGTGCGATCGTCGCGGCGCTGCTGGGTGACCGGTACGCGGTGATCGCCGGCAGCCTCGGCGCGAGCCCGGCGCTCGGCATCGGAGCGCCCGCCGGTTCGACCTACGAGGGCAGGCTCCAGCAGCAGGCCGGCCTGCCCCGGTACCTGCCGGCGGCCGACATCGCGCCGGCCGAGCGGCGGACGCACGACTACCGCTACTTCCCGCTGGATCAGGCCACGATCGACCACGCCGACCTGGTCCTGCACATCCCGACCGGTGTCGACGCGGCGGTGCTCGCCGATCGGATCCTCGCACTGCCCGACGTCGAGCAGGTGGTGGCGAGCGAGGAGAACGGATCACCCGAGGCGGCGTGGGGCGACCGGTTCTTCCACGTGGGCCCGGACCGCCGCCAGCCGTTCGCCACCATCGTCGAGCACGACGTGCCCGGCTTCGACGAGGCCGCACAGCTCGACCGCCCCGGCGTCTTCCGCCTCAACCTGGACCTCGGCCGGGCCGAGTTCGAGCGGCTGTTCGGCTTCCCGCCCAAGGAGTTCGAGGAGCACCGGCACGAGTTCGACTTCGCCCGGCTGGACACCCTCGCGCCGCACCCGGGCTACGCCCTGTACGGGTTCGCCAGCGTCGTCATGCCCGGCCCGCACCTGCTGCCCGAGGTCGACCGGCTGCTCGCGGTCGCGCACCGCCGGGCTGTCGACCGCCACGAACGCGCGACCCGCCGAGCACCCCACCCGCAGTCCGGAGCCTGACCACGCCCCTCGACGTCAGGCGGCGGCCTCGGGCTCCCGCAGGTCCAACCAGTCGGCCCAGCGGGGGTCGGGGGCGCGGTGCCCGAGGACCCGCCAGGCGGTGCCCTTCGGGGCGGCCGGCAACGCGTGTAACCGCCACCCCATCTCGGCCGGGGTCTTGTCGCCCTTGGTGTGGTTGCACCTGGCGCACGCGGCGACGACGTTCTCCCAGGCGTGCCGGCCGCCCCGGCTGCGCGGGAAGACGTGGTCGATGGTCTCGGCCGGGCCCCGGCAGTAGGCGCACCGCCACCCGTCCCGGGCGAAGATCGCCCGCCGGGACAGCCCGACATGCGTTCGGTACGGCACCCGGACGAAGCGCGTCAGCCGGACCACCGACGGCACCGGGAGCGCGTCCCGGGCGCTGTGCAGGATGCCGTCACCATCGGCGACGCAGACCGCCTTGGCGGAGAGGACGAGGATCGCGGCACGACGCACCGACACGACACACAGCGGCTCGTAGGTGGCGTTGAGGACCAACGCGCCGGAGCCCACCGTGGGTCGTATGTCAGGCATCGCGCTCACCCTCCCGGTTCAGCGGCTGCTGGGGACCGCCGTCGACCGGGGCCGGGCACAACGGCCCACACGGTCGACGCCGGGCCGATCACCGACGTCCGTTGCGCCAATAGTCCCTGATCGGACCCCGGATTGCACGTACTAATCTCTCTTCTGGTAAGCGGATCACCCCTGCCGGGTCGGGTAGCTGCGGCAGTGGCCATCGACACCTATGGTCACGGGCATGATCGACAGACTTTCCGCCGCCACCGTGCGCCACCGGCACGTCGTCCTGGCGCTCGGGCTTGTCCTTGCCTGCGTGAACGCCGCCGCCCCGGGTTCCACCGTGGGGACCCGCGTCCTGCTGTTGCTGTCCCTGGCGGCGCTGGTCCTGTCGGTGTTCCTCATGGGGGTCCGTCCGGCCTACTTCGTGGTGCGGCCGCAGGTTCCCGCCTTCGCCACCCCTGGTCCGGCCTGGATGGTGTTCTTCGCCCTGGGCTACCTCGGGCCCGCGTCGCTCTGCCTCGGCGCGCTGATCCGCTCGACCAGCGAGGGCACTCTGTCGACGTTCGACCTGGTTTTCAATCTTCTCTGGTTGCTCCTGGCCGCGTTGGTGATCACGCGGGCGTGGCGGGGTCACGGGGTACGCCTGCATCCGTCCGGGGTACGGCAGACCTGGCCGCTGGGCTCGCTCACCGTGCCGTGGGAGGCAATGCTGGCGCCGCAGGTTCCCCCGGCGACCGACAGTCGTCCGTGGCTCCCGATGCGGATCACGGCACCCGAACTGGTTCGGGGGCGCGGCATCCCGCGCAGCCGGCGGGCGTTGCGGACGGACGTCGTCGATCCGGGATTCCTCGCCTCTGCCATCGGGCACTACGTCGCGCACCCCGAACACCGGGCGGCGATCGGCAGTCACGCCGAGTACGAACGGCTGCGCGCCGAGTTGCCCGCGAGAGGGTGAGCAACGACCGGCAGGCAAGCCTGCCGGTGGAATCACCGGCCGGTGGGTCGGCGGCGGACGCCCGGTCTCCTTACGGTACGAAGACAGGGTGAGTGCCGCCAGCGTGACGCCCCTAGCCCTGTCCGACGCCGTCTCGGTGAGCTGCCAGGGCAGCACCTCCTGCGAGTGGATCTACCGGATCACCGGGTCCGGCTGGTTCGCCGAGGGCAGCTACTGGATCCTGCTCAAACCGCTTCGGGTGCTGCTGATCCTGGCGCTGGCGATGGTGGCCCGGTGGGCGCTGCACCGGACGATCAACCGGTTGGTGCGGACGACCACCGACGGCGCGGTGCCGACGATGCTGCGGCCGCTGCGCGAGCGGGTGCCCACCGCCGCGGCCGACCCGGCCGAGTTCGTCCCCGAGCGACGACGGCAGCGGGCCGAGGCGATCGGGTCGGTGCTGCGCAGCCTGACCACCGCGTTCGTCTTCGGCATCGCGCTGCTGATGATCCTTCGCGAGTTCAGCTTCGACCTGGCTCCGCTGCTGGCCAGCGCGGGGATCGCCGGCGTCGCGCTGGGCTTCGGTGCGCAGAGTCTGGTGAAGGACCTGATAGCCGGCCTCTTCATGCTGATCGAGGACCAGTACGGCGTGGGCGACAACGTCGACCTGGGCGAGGCGATGGGTGTGGTCGAGTCGGTCGGCCTGCGGGTCACCACGGTGCGCGACGGCCGGGGCGTGCTCTGGTACATCCGCAACGGCGAGATCATCCGGGTGGGCAACAAGAGCCAGGGCTGGGCCCTCGTGGTGGTGGACCTGCCGATCGGCTTCAACAGCACCGAGGAGGCCACCGCGGTGCTGCGGACCGCTGCCGCCTCGGTCGCGATGGACCCGGAGCTGTCGCCGGAGATCGTGGAGGCACCCGAGGTGCTGGGGGTCGAACAGGTGACGGTGGACGGCGCGGTGATCCGCACAGTGGTGAAGACGACCGCGGACGGGCAGTTCGCTGTGGGTCGGGAGTTGCGTCGGCGGCTCGCGGAGGCCCTGGAGAACTCGGGGATCACCGCGCAGATCGCGGCGGCCCGCATCTATCCCGGTCTCTCGACCCGCCCGCTGTCCGACGGTGAGACTGGTCAGGGCGGCGCCACCTGACCCGGCGACATCGTCCTGCGATTCAGGGGTCGCGAGCCGGCCGGCCCCTCGGGTATCGTCCGTTCGTTCAGTCGGGGAGGCGACGAACGACCCGTTCGACCTAGCTAGTTGTCAGACGATCGGGCAGAATCCGGAACACGCGTTCCCACCAAAGCGTGATCACATCCTCGCTGATCCGTAGATCTGACGAGAGCTTCCGGCCGTGCTGCCACGAGCGGCCAAGCCGGGGCCGATGGAGGCGACGGTGCCTAACGAGCGACCTTCCGCGGAAGGCCCGGCCACATTTCGCGAAGTGTTCTCCCAGCGCGAGTTCCGGGCTGTGTTCGTGGCCAGCGCGCTCTCCTGGGTCGGCGACTATGTAGCGAAGGCCGCCGTCACCCTGCTCGTCTTCCAGCAGACCCGGTCCGTCGCGCTCTCCGCGGCCGCCTTCGCCGTCAGCTTCCTGCCCTGGCTGCTCGGTGGTCCGGTGCTCGCCGCACTCGCGGAGCGGTACCCGTACCGGCGGGTGATGGTGGCATGCGACCTCATCCGGATGGCGCTGATGCTGCTCATCGCCATTCCGAGCCTGCCGTACCAGGCGGTGCTGGTGCTCATCTTCGCCGCCACCTTGGCCAACCCACCGAGCCAGGCGGCGAAGTCCGCGCTGATTCCGCAGTTGCTCACCGGGGACCGGCTGGTGCTGGGTCTGTCGCTGAACAGCAGCGTCGGGCAGGCCGCCCAGGTGGTGGGGTACGCCTTCGGCGCCGCCCTCGCCGCGATCACCCCGGAGGTGGCGCTGCTGTTCAACGCGGCCACGTTCGGCCTCTCGGCGCTGCTGGTGCGCCTGGGCGTGCGCGACCGCCCGGCGGTGATGAACCCGGCGCACCGCAGTCACCTGCTGCGCGAGACCCGCCAGGGGTTCGGCATCGTGTTCGGCACACCGGTGCTGCGGGCCATCGCGGTGCTGGTGTTCAGCGCGATGCTCTTCTCGATCGTTCCCGAAGGGCTGGCCGCGGCCTGGGCCAACGACGAGAGTCGCGGCGCCGTCAGTGCGGGCACCGCCCAGGCAGCGATCATGATGGCGAACCCGATCGGCTTCATCCTCGGCGGGTTGCTGGTGAGTCGCCTGTTCGGGCCGGCCCGCCGACTGAAGCTGATGCGGCCGCTCGCGGTGCTCGCCCCCCTGATGCTCGTGCCGGCCCTCCTCGACCCCCCGCCGTTGATGGTCGCGCTGCTCGCCGCGCTCTGCGGGTTCGCGGTCGCCGGCATGATGCCGATGGCCAACGGGTTGTTCGTCCAGGCGCTGCCGGACGGGTTCCGGGCCCGCGCCTTCGGCGTGATGGCCACCGGGGTGCAGGTCATCCAGGGTTTCGCGGTGCTGGTCACCGGGGTGCTCGCCGACCGGTTCCCGATCCCGATCGTGGTCGGGGTGTGGAGCGCGGCCGGGGTGGTGCTCATGGCGGTGGCCACGCTGCGCTGGCCGGACCGGCAGACGGTGGACGACGCGATCACCGCCGCTGCGAAGGCCAACGTCGAGCCGCCGGCCGTCGGACCCGACGGCCCTCCCGGTGACCGCTCGCCGGGAGGCGCCACCGCCGACCCGCACGCCGGTGACGGACACCGCCGGCACGCCGTCACCTGACCCGTCGCGCCGAGGTCGACACGAGCGGGTCGGACGCCCGACATCGGGGGGCGTCGACCCGGCGTGATCCGACGCACGCCGTGCGGGTCGGGTCGGCCCGGGGCGCACCTGGCAGGATGGAACTGTGACTTCCGCAGGCGAATCCGACCGTCCCGGTGCGTCGATGACCCTCTTCGAGGCGGTCGGCGGCGAACCCACCTTCCGCAGGCTGGTCGACGAGTTCTACGCCGGTATCGCCACCGATCCCCTGCTGCGCCCCATGTACCCGGAGGAGGACCTGGGCCCGGCCGCGGACCGGATGACCCTGTTCCTGATGCAGTACTGGGGCGGGCCGAACACCTACTCCGCCCAGCGCGGGCACCCGCGGCTGCGGATGCGGCACGCGCCGTTCCGGATCGGCGCGGCCGAACGGGACGCCTGGCTGCGGAACATGCGCCGGGCCGTGGATCGACTCGACCTTGAGCCGGAGATCGCCGGCACCCTCTGGGACTACCTGGAGCGGGCCGCGTACTTCATGGTCAACGTCGAGGACGACCCCGCCCACGGCGTCTGACCCGCCCGGCCCGCCACACCGTCAGAGCAGCGCGCCCTCGTCGTGCAGCCAGTCCACGAAGCTGGTGGCGACCGCCGCGCCACAGTCGAGCATCTCGACCAACAGCGCGTCGTGGGTGCCGGCACCGAGCGGGACCTGAAGCTCCGCGTAGATCGGCAACTGACCGCGCTCGGTCGGGTCACCGATGTACGCCTTGCAGAACCGGCGGGTGTGGTTCCACTCGTTGACCACCCGGTACGCCCGGTCGGCCCAGTCCGGCGGGACCGTGGCGTGCGGACGGGCCCGCATGACGAGGATCTCGTCCTCGGGGCCTTCCAGGGTGACCAGCACCGCGTGCCGCTCCCACATCGCCAGCAGGTTGCCGTCGCCGTCGGCCAGGTAGCGCACGTCCAGTAGATCGAGTGCGTCACAGACCCGGCGCAGGCTCACCGGCTCGACGGTGGCGGGCATCTCGGTCAGCACTGGCCGCTCGTTGGACGGGCAGTCGTCCCCCGGCTGGCGAGGGCTGGGCGGACCAATCCGGACCGCACTGTCGACTGTGATCCCGCTTCGGGTTTCCGGATCGCCGCCGTCGGCGGGACCGGGGCGCCATGACCACCACGGCATCGCTCGCGCACCTCACTCCCCAGCGGATCCAGTCGCCTACGGTGCGTTGGATCCGAGGATGGACGGTACCCGGACAGCCGGGTTGAAGCACCCCCCCAACGACCGCCCCTGACCAGAAGAATGAACCGGGGTCATCCGTTCGGACGAGCGCTCAGGGGTGTCACGGCAAGATCCGTGGCCTTCTGCAACCACGCCGCTCCGTGCGGTCCCACCAGGCCGACCCAACGACCGGCCACCCGCACCTGAACGGTGCCCCCGCCCTCGCCGGCCGACGAGCCGTCGGCGGCGCCGAGGAAGCCCATCCGGACCACCCCCTGCACCAGCCGCTGCGGCACCTCGACCGGCGCGGCGGGCGTCCCGTCCGGGGTGATCAGCACCGCCACGTGGTCGAGCAACGCGTCGCGCAGCGCCCGCTGGCCCACAGCCCGGCCGGCGACACCCTGCTCGCTCGCCGTCCGCAGGGTGCCCGCCGCCGCGTCCGCGATCCGTCGCAGCTCGGCGACGGGCAGCGCCTCCACCTGCTGGCTCCGCGCCGGCGGCAGCGGCCACCGCCACTGGGCGTCCCGCCGGGCCGGCAGGGCCGTACCGCCGCGCTCCAGCTCGGCGAGCAGCTCCGCGGCGGCCACCGTGACGTCCTCAGCGGCGCCGTCGGCCGGCCCGCCGGCAACGGTGCGGACCACCAGAACCTGCCACGGCAGCCGGGCCCACAGCGCGACCCGGCCGGGTGCGCCGGCCGGCCGCAGCCGGACCGGCGCGGCCGGGTCCAGTCGGACCAGCCGGGCCAGGAAGGCGCCCGCGTCGGCCACCCCGGCGACACCGTGCGTCGACGCCGCCACCCGGCCCGGCCCAGCGGTGCCCGGCCGGGTCACCCCACACCGCCCTGCGGTGCGTACGTGAGCAGGAAGTCCCGTTCCTCGGTGGTGATCCGCCGGGGCACCTGACGGGTCAGGTCGAACGGCACCAGCACGGACCGGGCCCGGCTGGCCAGCACGTCGCCGTCGTACAGCTCGTAGGCGACGGTGAACCGGGAGGCCCGGATCTCCTCCACCCACAGCTCGATCCGTACGGTGGGCGCCGCCTCCGCGGTGGCCCGGCCGAGCGCGTAGTCGACCGGGCGCAGGTAGTCGACCTCGTGACGGCGGATCACCACCCCGTCGGCGAACGAGCCGACACCCCAGGCCCGCCCGCCGGCGAACATCAACGCGACCCGCGCCTCCTCGTACAGGGTGAGGAAACGCGAGTTGTTGACGTGGCCGTACGCGTCCAGGTCGGACCAGCGCAGGGTGCAGTGGTAGACGAAGCGATCAGACACCGTCTGCGCCGGTCAGTCGCGGGTCAGCTTGCGGTAGGTCACCCGGTGCGGCCGGGCGGCCTCCGCGCCGAGGCGGTCGATCTTGTTCTTCTCGTACGCCTCGAAGTTGCCCTCGAACCAGAACCACTTCGCCGGGTCCTGGTCGTCGCCCTCCCAGGCCAGGATGTGCGTGGCGACGCGGTCCAGGAACATCCGGTCGTGGGAGATGACCACGGCGCAGCCGGGGAACTCCAGCAGGGCGTTCTCCAGGCTGGAGAGCGTCTCCACGTCCAGGTCGTTGGTCGGCTCGTCGAGCAGGATGACGTTGCCGCCGATCTTCAGGGTCAGCGCCAGGTTCAGCCGGTTGCGCTCGCCGCCGGAGAGCACCTTGGTCGGCTTCTGCTGGTCCGGGCCCTTGAAGCCGAACGCGGCGATGTACGCCCGCGACGGCATCTCGACCTTGCCCACCATCAGGTAGTCCAGTCCGTCGGAGACGACCTCCCAGACGGTCTTGTCGCCGTTGAGGCCCTCCCGGTTCTGGTCGACGTACGACAGGGAGACCGTCTCGCCGACCCGGACCGACCCGCCGGTCGGCTGCTCCAGCCCGACGATGGTCTTGAACAGGGTGGTCTTGCCGACGCCGTTCGGGCCGATGATGCCGACGATGCCGTTGCGGGGCAGCGAGAACGACAGGTTGTCGATCAGCAGCCGGTCACCGAAGCCCTTGCTGAGGTTGTTCGCCTCGATCACCGTGCTGCCCAGGCGCGGGCCCGGCGGGATCTGGATCTCCTCGAAGTCCAGCTTGCGGGTCTTCTCCGCCTCGCTGGCCATCTCGTCGTAGCGGTCCAGGCGGGCCTTGGACTTGGTCTGCCGGGCCTTGGCGTTGGAGCGGACCCAGTCCAGCTCCTCGGTGAGGCGCTTCTTCATCTTGGCGTCGCGGCGACCCTCGACGGCCAGTCGGGCGGCCTTCTTCTCCAGGTAGGTGGAGTAGTTGCCCTCGTACCCGATGGCCCGGCCGCGGTCCAGCTCCAGGATCCAGCCGGCCACGTTGTCGAGGAAGTACCGGTCGTGGGTGATCGCCATGACGGTGCCGGCGTACTTCGCCAGGTGCTGCTCCAGCCAGGAGACGCTCTCCGCGTCCAGGTGGTTGGTGGGCTCGTCGAGCAGCAGCAGGTCGGGCGCCTCCAGCAGCAGCTTGCAGAGCGCGACCCGGCGACGCTCACCGCCGGAGAGCTGGGTCACGTCGGCGTCCGGCGGCGGGCAGCGCAGCGCGTCCATGGCCAGTTCGAGCTTGGAGTCGATGTCCCAGGCGTCGAGGTGATCAAGCTCCTCCTGGAGCTTGCCCATCTCCTCCATCAGCTCGTCGGAGTAGTCGGTCGCCATCTGCTCGGCGATCTTGTTGAACCGCTCCAGCTTGGCCTTGGTCTCGGCGACCGCCTCCTCGACGTTGCCGAGCACGGTCTTGGCCTCGTTGAGCGGGGGCTCCTGGGCGAGCATGCCGACGGTGTAGCCGGGCATCAGCCGGGCCTCGCCGTTGCTCGGCTTGTCCAGCCCTGCCATGATCTTGAGGAGGCTGGACTTACCGGCGCCGTTGGGGCCGAGCACACCGATCTTGGCCCCCGGCAGGAAGCTCAACGTGACGTTGTCGAGCACGACCTTGTCGCCGTGCGCCTTGCGCGCCTTTTCCAGGACGTAGATGTACTGGGCCACGGTGCGGGCTACCTCCGTCGGTTGCTGTCGCTGATCGGCGGCGCGGCGCGGGCTGCGAGGACCGCCCGCCGCCGCCGGCCGGGAGCCGGCCGCGCGCACGCCATCGTCAATCCTGACAGGTACGAGACGCTTCGCCCACATCACCCCGCCCCAGGAGTACGCGGCGAGCCTCTCTGCCGACAGCGGTATTACCAATTAGCGTTCCCGTATGACCAAGAAGATCGCCATCAGCGTGCCCGACGACGTGGCCGACCGGTTGGCCACCGAGCCCAACGTCTCCGCGTTCGTAGCCCGAGCCGTGCGCCGCCAGATGGCCGGCGAAAAAACGCGGGAGGTGCTCGCGCGCGCCGGTTTCGTCATCACCGACGAGGACGTAGCCGAAGCTCATGCGGAGATGGAGCAGCTCAAGGCACGCATCACCCCCGAACTTCGTGAGCAGGCCGCCCGGCTACAGGCAGAGGTCCTCGCGGCACGGGCGAAGGCACGCCGCTGATCGCGTTCGGGTTGGCGCTGGACACGACCGCGCTCCTCTCCTACTCATCCGGCGCCAGGGATGTCGGAAAAAGGATCGCGGAGGCCGCCGACTACAACAGGGATGTTCTTGTGCCCGCACTGTGCCTCGCGGGCGCCCATGAGCGGGCCACGGCCGAGCAGTGGGAGATGCTCGAACTGCTCGGCGCGCTACCGCAGGTGCAGGTCACCGCCGTCGAACCGGAAATGTGCAGCTATCTCGCCGGTTGGTCGCGCCGGATGAACGGCCGGATGGACCTGGCCCAGTTGGCGATGGACGCCGCTGCGCACCCTCTCGTACCGATCATGACGGCTCGGCGGGAGCTGCTCGGCGAGGTGCTGCCCAAGGAGTGGCCGATCATCGACCTCTGACCAGGGCGGCTGTCGAGAAGATCACCTTCAGGGTTCGGTCAGACGGAGGCGGGTAGGAGACTCCGGCACTAGGCACAAGACGCCGCAGCTACGCTCAGTACGCTCATCGCGGTGGACCCGTCAGTACCCGGAGGTGGCCGATCGTGACCGTCCGTAGCTCCTTTGTCGTAGTGGCGAACCGTCTGCCGGTCGACGAGGTGAGCACACCCGAGGGCCGGCAGTGGCGACGTAGCCCTGGCGGGCTGGTCACCGCGCTGCACCCCGTCCTCGCCGAACACAAGGGCACCTGGGTCGGCTGGGCCGGTGGCACCGGCGCGGCCCCCGAGCCGTTCGACCTGGAGGGGATCCGGCTGCACCCGGTCCCGCTCAGCGCCGAGGAGCTGGAGCGCTACTACGAGGGCCAGTCCAACGCGACGATCTGGCCGCTCTACCACGACGCGGTGGAGACACCGGCCTACAAGCGCCGGTGGCGCGAGGCGTACCGCCTGGTCAACGCCCGGTTCGCGGAGGCCGCGGCCGACGTGGCGGCCGAGGGCGCGACGGTCTGGGTGCAGGACTACCAGCTCCAGTTGGTCCCGGCGATGCTCCGTGAGCTGCGCCCGGACCTGCGGATCGGGTTCTTCCTGCACATCCCGTTCCCGCCGATCGAGCTGTTCATGCAGATGCCGTTCCGCACCGAGATCCTGCGCGGCCTGCTCGGCGCCGACCTGGTCGGTTTCCAGCAGCGGCTGGCCGCGCAGAACTTCGTCCGGTTGGCCCGGCACCTGCTCGGGCTGCGCTACGAGGGGCAGATGATCCAGGTTGACGGTCGGCAGGTGAAGGCCGGCGCCTTCCCCATCTCGATCGACACCCAGGAAATGGAGCGGATGGCCGCCGACCCGGCGATCCAGGCCCGGGCCAAGCAGATCCGCGCCGAGCTGGGCGACCCGAAGACGATAATCCTGGGCGTGGACCGACTGGACTACACCAAGGGCATCGAGTTGCGGCTCAAGGCCTTCCGGGAACTGCTGGCTGACGGAAAGTTGACAGTTCCCGACGCGGTCATGGTTCAGGTCGCCACGCCCAGCCGCGAGCGCGTGGAGCACTACCAGGCACTACGGGTCAAGGTGGAGCGCGAGGTCGGCCGGATCAACGGCGAGTTCGGTCGGGTCGGCGTGCCGGCGGTCCATTACCTCCATCAGTCGTACAGTCGCAGTGAGCTGGCGGCGATGTACGTTGCTGCCGACGTGATGATGGTGACCCCGCTGCGAGACGGAATGAACCTCGTGGCGAAGGAATACGTAGCATCACGTGCCGACCAGGGTGGAGCGCTCGTACTCAGTGAGTTCGCCGGTGCCGCCACCGAGCTTCGCCAGGCATTTTTGTGTAACCCGCACGACCCGGACGCGGTCAAGGACGCCCTCCTCCGGGCCGTGCACGTGGAGAAAACCGAGGCACGCCGCCGGATGCGGACAATGCAACGTCACCTGCGTACCCACGACGTGGGCCACTGGGCCAAGTCTTTCCTCTCGGAGCTCGGAGTTCCCGAGGCGGAGGCCGAGTGAACACGTCCGTCAACGATGGGGCGGCAATCGCCACCGGGGTCATGGACCCTGAGCTGCGCGCCGCCATCGGCCGGATCGCCCGGGTCCCCCAGCTCCTGGTCGCCTGCGACTACGACGGCACGCTCGCGCCGATCGTGGAGGATCCGAGCACGGCCGTCCCGCTGCCCGAGTCGGTGGCCGCGGTCCGCGCACTCGCCGCGCTGCCGCAGACCACCGTCGCGGTGGTCTCCGGTCGGGCGCTGCGCGACCTGGCCGCCCTCTCCCGGCTGCCCAGCGAGGTGCACCTCGTCGGCAGCCACGGCTCCGAGTTCGACATCGGCTTCGTCGAGCGGCTCTCGCCCGAGCTGGTCGCCGTTCGCACCCAGGTCCGCAACGCGCTGCGCGAGATCGCCGCCGAGCACCCGGGCATCCGGCTGGAACGCAAACCGGCCAGCGTCGCCATGCACACCCGGGGAATCGACCCGCAGGTCGCGGCCTCGGCCATCGAGGCGGTGCTCAACGGTCCGGCCACGTTCGACGGCGTCACGGTGACCCAGGGCAAGGAGGTCATCGAGCTCTCCGTGGTGGCCACCCACAAGGGCACCGCTGTCGACCAGCTCCGGACCCAGCTCGCCGCCAGCGCGGTGCTGTTCATCGGCGACGACATCACCGACGAGAACGCGTTCGGCAACCTGCACGGCCCCGACCTCGGCATCAAGATCGGCCCCGGTGACACCCAGGCCGGCTACCGGGTGGCCGACCCGCTGGAGGCCGCGCGGGCACTCGCGCTGCTGCTGGAGACCCGCCGGCACTGGCTGTTCGGCGAGCGGGCGGTGCCGATCGAGCGGCACTCCATGCTGGCCAACGGTCGTACCGTCGCGTTGCTCACCCCCGAGGCCAAGGTGAGCTGGCTCTGCCACCCCAAGCCGGACTCGGCGGCGATCTTCGCCGATCTGGTCGGTGGCAGCCCGGCCGGCCACTTCAGCATCGTCCCGGAACGCGGCGGCATCCCGCTGGGTCAGCGCTACCGCTCCGGCACGATGACAGTGGAGACCCGCTGGTCCGGGCTCACCGTCACCGACTGGTTGGACAAGCCGGCCCGGGAGACCACCCCGGACGGCCCGGCGGTCGTCACCGGTGACTCGACCCTGGTCCGGGTGCTGACCGGCGGCGGCAAGGCCCGGGTGGAGTTCGCACCGCGGCCGGAGTTCGGCCAGGTGGCCGTGCAGTTGCAGCCACTCGGCGACGGCCTGCTGGTGCTCGGCTCCAACGAGCCGGTCGCGCTCTACTCCCCCGGCGTGCAGTGGGAGGTCGGCAACGACGGCGGGTACGAGACCGCCAAGGCGATCGTCGACCTCTCCGCGGCCGGCGGACAGGTCGTGCTGGAGCTGCGCTTCGGCACGCACAGCCTGGAACATCACCGGGCGCCGATCCACGAGCGTCAGGCCGCCGCCGAGCAGCCGTGGAAGGACTGGGTGGCCTCGCTGCGGCTGCCCTCCACCGCTCGTGACCTGGTCGCGCGCAGCGCCCTCACCCTGCGCGGGCTCTGCCACGAGGCCACCGGCTCGATCCTGGCCGCGGCGACCACCTCGCTCCCCGAGGAGCTGGGCGGCGTCCGCAACTGGGACTACCGCTACTGCTGGCTGCGCGACGCCGCGCTGACCGCCCGCGCCCTGGTCGACCTGGGCTCCGTCGAGGAGGCCGAGGCGCTGCTGCGCTGGGTGGACGGCTGCATCGAGCGCACCGGCGGGCACCCGGAGCGGCTGCACCCGCTCTACACCATCGACGGTTACGAGCTGGGCGCCGAGGCGGTCATCGACACGCTGCCCGGGTACGCCGGCTCCCGGCCGGTCCGGGTCGGCAACCTCGCCAACCACCAGTTGCAGCTGGACGTCTTCGGCCCGATCGCCGACCTGATCGCGGCCGTCGCCGACGCCCGCGGCTCGGTCCGCGACGACGAGTGGCGGGTCCTGGAGAACATGGTCGAGGCGGTCCGCCGCCGCTGGCACGAGCCCGACCACGGCATCTGGGAGGCCCGGCTGCCACCCCGGCACCACGTGTTCTCCAAGGTGATGTGCTGGATGACCGTCGACCGGGCGCTGCACGTGATGCGCCAGCACGGCGGCGAGGACCGGCCCGAGTGGAAGGACCTGCGGGACCGGATCGGCGCCAACGTGCTGGAGCACGGCTGGCACTCCGACGTCGAGGCGTACAGCGTCGCCTACGGGGACGAGGACATGGACGCCTCGTCGCTCTGGATCGGCCTCTCCGGCCTGCTCCCGGGCGACGACCCGCGCTTCCTGTCCACAGTCCTGCGGATCGAGGCGGACCTGCGCAGCGGCCCGGTCGTCTACCGCTACCACTGGGACGACGGCCTGCCCGGCCGCGAGGGCGGTTTCCACATCTGCACGGCGTGGCTGATCGAGGCGTACCTGCGCACCGGTCGGCGCACCGACGCCGAGGAGCTGTTCGCGCAGATGGTGCTGACCGCCGGCCCGACCGGCCTGCTCCCCGAGCAGTACGACCCGCTGGCCGAGCGCGGCCTGGGCAACCACCCGCAGGCGTACAGCCACCTCGGGCTGATCCGCTGTGCCCTGCTGCTGGACAACATGCTCAAGCAGTAGTCGACCGACAGACCACGACGGGCCGGAGCAGCGCTGCTCCGGCCCGTCGTCTGTGCCGGCACCGCCACGTCGCCGGCCCGCTGTCCTGACCCTCGCCGCACCGGCCATCGCTGGCAATCTTGGACAGTTTCCGTCAGCACGTGACGGAAACTGTCCAAGATCTCGTCCGTGAGCACCCTGGCACGCCCGACCGGTGTCGTCGGCGCGGTCGGAACGGACCCTCAGCCGTCGAGCGTGCCCACCACGTCTCCCACCACGACGACGGCGGGCGGGCGCAGGTCGGCGGCGAGCAGGTCGGCGGCCACCTCGCCCAGCGTGGACCGCAGGACGCGTTGGGTGCCGGTGGTGGCTTCCTGGACGACGGCGGCCGGCGTCTGCGGCGGCCGACCGTGGGCGATCAGGGTGGCAGTGATGGCGGCGAGGTTCTTCAGCCCCATCAGGATCACCAGGGTGCCGTGCAGACCGGCGAGGGCGTCCCAGCGCACCAGCGAGGCCGGCGAGTCGGGTGCCAGGTGCCCGGAGACCACTGTGAACTCGTGCGCCACCCCCCGATGGGTGACCGGAATCCCGGCCGCCGCCGGGGCGGCGATCGAACTGGTCACCCCGGGGACCACTGTCACCGGCACACCGGCCGCCGCGCAGGCCAGCAACTCCTCACCACCGCGCCCGAAGACGTACGGGTCGCCGCCCTTGAGCCGGACCACGACGGCGCCGGCCAGGGCCCGGTCGACCAGGATCTGGTTGATCTCCTCCTGGGCCCGGGACGGGCCGTAGGGGATCTTCGAGGCGTCCACCAGCTCGACGTCCGGGCGCAGCTCGTCCAGGAGCAGGCCGGGCACCAGGCGGTCGGCGACCACCACGTCCGCCTCGGTGAGCAGCCGCCAGCCCTTGACCGTGATCAGCTCGGGATCACCAGGCCCCGCCCCGACCAGCGCCACCCGCCCGGCCCGCCGCCCACCGCCCGCACCGCCCGCACTGCCCGCACTGCCCGCACCGCCCGCGCCGACCACGTCGGTCCCACCTGTCGCACCGGCCGAAGAGCCGGGCCGGCCCCGCGTCGAAGCGGTCCCGTCCGATCCCAGGCGGACCGCGAGCAGGTCGCGGATCGCGTCACGGACGGTCATCGCCCGTCGGGGGTCGCCGCCGCCGAGCACCGCCACGGTGACCGGGCCGTGCCGGGTCACCGCCGGGGTCCAGGCGGTGGCGGCCGTGCGGTCGTCGGCCCGGACGCAGAAGATCCGCCGCTCGGCGGCGACGGCGCTCACCGAGGCCGCCGCCATCGGGTCGTCGATGGCGACCTGGACCAGCCAGGCGCCGTCCAGGTCCTCCGGTTCGAACCGGCGCGGCACCCAGTGCAGTCGCCCCGCGTCGACCTGGGCGCGCAGCGCCGGGGTCAGTTCCGGGGCCACCAGCAGGACGTCCGCACCGGCGTCCAGCAGCGCGGGCACCCGCCGGGTGGCGACCGTGCCGCCGCCCACCACCACCACCCGTCGCCCGTGCAGGCGCAGCCCGAGCGGGTACGGGTTGGCGGTCATGCCGCACCGCCGGGGCGGACGGCTCGTTGGTCGCGCGCTGTCACTTCTCGGCCACCCCGGCGGAGTCGAAGGTGGCCACCTCGTGCAGCACCCGGACCGCGCCGGTGACCACTGGCAGCGCCAGCAGCGCGCCGGTGCCCTCGCCGAGGCGCAGCCCCAGGTCGATCAGCGGGTCGAGCCCGAGGTGGCGCAGCGCCACTGTGGCACCGGGCTCGGCCGAGCGGTGGCCGGCGACCATCGCGCAGACCGCAGCCGGGGCGAACGCGGCGGCGGCGAGGGCGGCCGAGACCCCGATCACGCCGTCCAGCAGCACCGGCGTGCGGCGCGCCGCGGCACCCAGGATCAGCCCGGCCAGGGCGGCGTGCTCCAGGCCACCGACGGCGGCCAGCACCCCCAGCGGGTCGGCCGGGTCGGGGGTGTGCCGGGCCAGCGCGGCCCGCACCACCGCCACCTTGTGGGCGTACGTCGGGTCGTCGACGCCGGTGCCCCGACCGGTGGCGTCGAGCGCGTCGACGCCGGTGAACGCGGCGATCAGCGCGGCGGCCGGGGTGGTGTTGCCGATGCCCATGTCTCCGGTGAGCAGGATGCCGGCACCGGCGTCGATCAGCTCGTCGGCGATGCGGATGCCGGTCTGTACCGCCGCCAGCGCCTCGTCCCGGGTCAGCGCGGTGGTCACAGTGAAATCGCTGGTGCCCCGGCGGACCGACGCGACGACCAGCCGGGGCACTGCCGGGTCGAGCACTGCCGGACCGGTGACCGCTGGGTCGAGCACCGCCGGGTCGGAACCGGCCGGCGCGGCGGCCGGGTCGGTGGCCAGCGGGGTGGCCACGCCGACGTCGACGACGGTGACCGAGGCACCAGCCTGCCGGGCGAACGCGTTGACCACCGCACCGCCGGCCAGGAAGTTGCCGATCATCTGCGCGGTGACCTCCTGCGGCCAGGGGCTGACCCCCTGGGCGTGCACCCCGTGGTCGCCGGCGAAGATCGCCACCGCGGCCGGCTCGGGCAGCGGCGGTGGGCACGCCCCGGCCAGACCGGCGAGGCGTACCGAAAGCTCCTCCAGCGCGCCCAGCGAGCCCACCGGCTTGGTCAGTCGTCCGTGCAGCTCCCGGGCGGCGGCCATGGCCGCCTCGTCCGCCGGACGGATCGCCGCGATCGTGGTCTCCAGCATCATGCCTCCATGGTCTCGCGCAGCACGTCGATGAACGCGTCGGTGGTGTTTCGGTCACGTACCGCCACCCGCAGCCAGTCCGGGCCGAGGCCGGGGAACGTGTCGCCCCGGCGCACCGCCCAGCCGCGCTCGCGCAGGGCCGCCCGGATCCGGGTGGCGCCCGGCAGGTGCAGCAGCACGAAGGCGCTGGCGGGACGGCCGACGACGCGTACACCGGGCAGGTCGGCCAGTCGCGCGACCAGGTGGTCGCGGTCGGCGGCGAGGTCGGCGGCGATCGCGCGTTCGGCCTGGACCGCGACGACGCTGGCGCAGGCCGACGCGGCCGCCAGCGCGGGCGTGGAGACGGCCCAGAGCGGCTGGACGGCGGCCAGGCGGGACAGCAGTTCCGCTTCGCCGAGCAGGTAGCCGATCCGGAGGCCGGCCAGACCCCACGTCTTGGTGAGGCTGCGCACCACGAGCAACCCGGGCAGGTCGCGGCGTTCGGCCAGCGACTCCGGCTCGCCGGGGTGCCCGGGGGCGGTGGTGGTGTCGGCGAACGCCTCGTCGACCACCAGCACCCGGCCGGGGCGGGCCAGCGCGGCCACCGTCCGGGCGGGGTGCAGCACCGAGGTCGGGTTCGTCGGGTTGCCGATCATCACGAGGTCGGCGTCGGCGGGCACCCGGGACGGGTCGAGCCGGAAGTCGTCGGCGGCGTCGAGCAGCACCCGCTCGACCTGGTGTCCGGCGGCCCGCAACGCGGCCTCCGGCTCGGTGAACTGCGGGTGCACCACCACCGGGCGGCGGACGCCGCGCAGCGCCTGGGCGATCAGCACGAAGCCTTCGGCGGCCCCGGCGGTGAGCAGCACCTCGTTCGGGTGACGGTGGTGTCGGGCGGCGACCGCCGCGCGGGCCGGCACCGGGTCCGGATAGCGGGCCAGGTCGGTGAGGGTCGCGGCGATCGGGTCGGCGAGCCAGGCGGGAGGCCGGGCCCGACGGACGTTGACGGCGAGGTCGATCAGGCCGGCGGTGGCCTCCGCGTCGCCGTGGTGCCCGAGGTCCGGCTCGAACCCGGTAGGTGGGGCGAGCGTGCTCGGCTGATCAGACATGTCCGCGATCCTGCCGGGAAGGTGGCCGGTGGGACAGCCGATCTCGACGTAAGCCGCGTCACCACTCGCCGGTTTAAGAGTTCTTCTCATGTACGAATCGGAAATGTCATAACTTGACCAGGTGAGCAATCGACCCCTTGCCGCCGCTGGTCGTCTCGTCCCTCTCCTGCGTGCCGGGCTGATCGCCGGAATCGTGATCGCCGCCGCCGCGTACCCACTGGTCGCCCTCACCGGGCTCGGCGCGAAGGCCACCGCGCACGCCGTGGACCAGAAGACCCGGGTGCTGAAGACCGCCCTGCCCGCCGAGACCTCGTACCTCTACGCCCCCGACGGCAAGACCGTGCTGACCATGTTCTACGAGGAGTACCGGCAGTACACCAAGCTGTCGGACATGTCGCCGAACATCCAGCAGGCGATCGTCGCGGCCGAGGACTCCCGCTTCTACCAGCACCACGGCGTCGACCCGAAGGGCGTGGCCCGGGCCTTCGTCTCCAACGCCCGCTCCGGCGGCTCCCAGGGCGCCTCGACGCTGACCATGCAGTACGTCCGGATGGCCCTGCGGGACAGCGCGACCACACCCAAGGAGGTCCAGCAGGCCACCCAGCAGACCAGCCTGCGCAAGGTCAAGGAGATGCGGATGGCGCTGGACCTGGAGAAGGAGCTGAGCAAGGAACAGATCATGGAGCGCTACCTGAACTCGGCGTACTTCGGGCACCGCGCGTACGGCATCTACGCGGCCAGCGAGATCTTCTTCTCCAAGACCCCCAAGGACCTCACCCCGGTCGAGGCCGCCACCCTCGCCGGACTGGTCAAGTCCCCGTCCGAGTACGACCCGGCCGACTCCGACCAGAAGGAGGCCACCGGCCGGCGCAACTACGTGCTGGACCGGATGAGCCAACTCGGCTACCTCTCCCCCGACTCGGCCGCCGCCGCCAAGTCCGAGCCGATCCGGCTCAAGCTGACCACCCCACCGCACGACTGCGCCGCGGTGACGGAGAAGTACAACAGCTGGGGCTTCGCCTGCGACTACCTGAAGAACTGGTGGAGCGCGCAGCCCGCGTTCGGCGCGAACCGGCTGGAACGGATGGACAACCTGCGCCGGGGCGGCTACCGGATCGTGCTCAGCCTCGACCCGAAGATCCAGGAGGCGGCGGAGAAGAGCGTCGGCGCCAAGGACGCCACCGGCAGCCCGTTCGCCAACGGCATCGTGGTCTCCGAGCCGGGCACCGGGCGGGTGAAGGCGATGGCTGTCAACCGGACGTACTCGCTGGACCTGGCCGAGAACCCGCAGAGCTCCAACCCCGAGGCCGGGCCGAAGGTGAAGGCCAACTACCCGAACACTGTCGCGCCGCTGCTCGGCGGCGGTGACCTGGCCGGCTACCAGGCCGGGTCGACGTTCAAGATGTTCCCGATGTTGGCCGCGCTGGACTCGGGGATGACCCTCTCCACCTCGTTCAACGCGCCCTACCGCTACAAGTCGTCCGTGTACGACGGCTGGGCGCCCTCCAACGCCAGCGGGGCCATGACCGGTCAGCAGACCATGTGGTCCGGCTTCGGCAAATCGGTCAACACGTACTTCGTGTGGCTGGAGGAGAAGGTCGGCGCGGACCGGGCGGTCCGGTTGGCCGAACAGCTCGGGCTGCGCTGGCGCACCGACGTCGACCGGGAACAGGCGTCCCCGGCCAAGGCGAAGAAGTGGGGCGCGTTCACCCTGGGCGTCTCCGACGCCACCCCACTGGAGATGGCGAACGCCTACGCCGCCATCGCCGCCGACGGCCGCTACTGCGAGGCCATCCCGGTGCAAGCGATCATGAACCGGGACGGCACGCCCGCCACGTACGCCACCCCGGGCGGCCTCCACCGCGAGGTGGCCAAGCCACGGTGCCGGCAGGTCGTCAGCGCGGACGCCGCGCGGGCAGCCACCGACGCGGCCCGCTGCCCCACCGGCGACACCCCGGCGCGCGGCAGCTGCGGCGGCTGGTCCACCGCCGACAGCGTGCGGGGCACCGTCGGACGCCCGGTGGCCGGCAAGACGGGTACGACCGACAGCACCAGATCGGCCTGGTTCGTGGGCTACACCCCGGAGTTGGCGGCGGCGAGCTTCATCTCCGACCCGGACAATCCGTTCAACGCGGTCGGTGACGGGCAGTCCCAGATCCCCATCAAGGCGGTCTCGGAGACCCTGCGCGACGGCCTGAAGGGCAGCCCGACCCGCCAGTTCACCCCACCATCCGACGCCATCGTCGGCTGACCGGCGGGCGGGTCAGCGCAGGTCGGCGCGGGTTAACGGCGACTCAGCGCAGGTCGGCGGCCACGAACGACCACAGCTCCAGATCCACCCGGCCGCCGCTGACGAACCCGGCGTTACGCAGCAGACCCTCGTAGCTGAACCCGGCCTTCTCGGCGACCCGGCGCGAGGCCAGGTTGCCGGGCGCCACCCGCAGCTCGACCCGTTGGAAACCGTGCTCCAGGATCAGCGCGATGGCCACCGCGTCGACCGCCTCGGCGGCGAAGCCGAAGCCCCGCGCGGATGCCGCCATCGCGTAGGAGATCTCGGTGAGGCGGGCACCCCAGTCGGTACGCCGGGTCCACAGCGACCCCACCACCTGGTCGTCCTCGCGCCGCACCACCGCGTAGTGGTCGCCCTCCCCGCTGTCGCGCCGCTGCCGGGCCAGATCGGTGCACCAGGCCAGCCCGTCGATCGGGCCGGAGTCGCCGGGCAGCGGCAGCCAACGCCGGGTCAGCTTGTCGGCGAAGATCTCCCCCGCCGCCGCCGCGTCGGCAGCCGTGAGCTGACGCACCTCGGTACGCGGGGTGGACACGGTCAACGCCGGGAATCGGCGCACCGCCACCTGACCGATCACACCGACACCCCGCCGGCCTGCGCGGCTACCACCTCGCCCGTCGGGTCGGCCGCCGCCGCGGCGACCAGCCGGGTGGCCGTCGCCGGATGGCTGGCCCAGTGCACGGTGAGCTGCGAGGCGTGCACGTTACGCCAGACGAAGCCCTCCGGCGCGCCGCCCTCCCAGCTCCAGGCCGGGCGCTGACCGGCGCGCGGGGTGAGCACCGCACGGTGCGCCTTGTGCCCGACCAGCACCGTGCCGCTGGCCGCGACCACGCTGTCGGTCTGGGCGGTCGCCTCCCGGTAGCCGGCCACCACCCCGTCCCGGCTGACGCCGACCGCGTCCAGGACACCGCACATCGGCAACCCGTCCAACTCCCGGGCCAGCCACAGCAGCCCGGCGCCCTCGGCGATCACCGGACGCCCGGTCCGCGCCAACTCGGCCACCGCGATGCAGAGCCGCCGGTTGGCCGACAACTGCTCGGCGTACGCCTCGGGCAGCGCGCCGCCGACGACCAGCGCGCGGGTGCCGACCGGCAGCGCCTCGTCGCGCAGCGGGTCCAGGACGACGACCTCGGCGCCGGCGGCCCGGAGCAACTCCGCCGTCTCCGGGTGGCTGAAGCTGCCGCCCGGCCCACCGGCCACCGCCACCAGCGGACGGTTCGCCGGGGGTGTGAACGCGCCGATGGCCTCCTCGGGAGACCAGGCGGGTGCCGGTAGCGGCGGGGCGGAGCGGGCCAGCCCGAGCAGCCGTTCCAGGTCGACGGTGGCGGCGACGGCCTCGCCCAGCCGGCGGACCGCCCGGACGGCGTCGGCCGAGTCGTCGACCACCGGCGCCACCCCGTGCCGCCGCGACGGCAGCACCGCCGGCAGGTCCTGGCGCCGCAGCGCGCCGTAGACCGGCACCCCCACGTCGTCCAACGCCTCGCGCAGCATCCCCTCGTGCCGCGACGACGCCACCCGGTTGAGGATCACCCCGCCGAGCCACAACTGCTCGTCGTACGAGCGGAACCCGTGCACCAGGGCGGCCACCGACTGACCCATCGCGGCCACGTCGACAACGAGCACCACCGGGCTGCGCAGCGCGGCGGCCGCGGCGGCGGTGGACTCCTGCTCGGGACGGCCACCGACCGAGTCGTACAACCCCATGCTGCCCTGCACGACGGCGAGCCCGGCACCGGTGGCGCCGTGCGCCACCAGCGGGGCGAGCCGGTCGACGCCGACCAGCCGGGGGTCGATCACCCGACCCGGCCGACCGGAGGCGAGACCGAGGTAGGCGGCGTCGACGTGATCCGGCCCGAGCTTGAACCCGGCGACGTCGACCCCGCGCTCGGCCAGGGCGGCGAGCAGCCCGATCGCCAGCGCGTTCTTACCGTGCCCGGAGGACGGCGCGCTGAGCACCAGGCGCGGCACGACGGTCATCATCGACTCCTCGCGAGCGGCGGCGGGTACGCGACGGGACGACCGGGGCCGATCCGTCGGCGTGACGATACCCGCCCGGCCGCAGGCGCGAGCACCGCCAACCGGGGCGGACGGTCCGGCCCTGGCAGGGGCCCCGGACGACGATCCCGGCCCGGTCCGGCCCGGTCCAGGTCAGTGGCGCCGGTCATACGAGTAGCCTCGGTGCCGTGTACCGGTTCCTGCTGAGCCCACGCTGGCTGGGCGCTCTCGCGCTGACCCTGGTCGCCGCCGCCGTCATGGTGTTCCTGGGCAACTGGCAGCTGGACCGCTACCGGGGGCGCACCGAGGTCAACGAGCGGATCGACGCGGGCCAGCGGATGGCCCCCGCGCCGCTCGCCGACGCGCTGCGCGCCCCCAGCGGCGGCCCCGGGACGGTGGGTCCGGCCCCCGCCGAGGACAAGGTCTGGACCCGGGTCACCGTCACCGGCCGGTACGACCCCGCGAACACCGTGCTGGTCCGCGGCCGCACGGTGGACAGCCGCGTCGGCTTCGAGGTGCTCACCCCGCTGGTGCTCACCGACGGCACGGCGCTGCTGGTGGACCGGGGCTGGATCCCGCCGGCAGCCGGTGGGGCGACCGCCCAGCCGTCGGTGCCGGCCGCGCCGACCGGCGACGTGACGGTGGTCGGACGGGTGCACGAGACCGAGAGCGGCGCCGGCGCGGTGGCCCGACGTGACGGGCTGCTGGAGATCCGTCGGATCGGGGTGTCACGGCTGGCCGGCGAGCTTCCCTACCCGGTCTACGGCGCCTACCTGCTGCTCGACGAGCAGACCCCGGCAGCCGACCCGGTGTTCAAGGCGGTGCCGGTGGGGCACGCCAACAACTGGCAGAACTTCGGCTACGTCGTGCAGTGGTGGCTGTTCGCGGTGATGGCCCTGTTCGGCTACGGCTGGGTGGCCCGTCGTGAGGCCCGCCGGGCCGCCGGCATCGGCGTCACCGAGGCTCCCCTGGACCGGGCCGCCGAGCCTGCGCCGACCGCGTCCGCCTGAGCACTCCCCGTCAGCCGCTCACCCGGCCGGCGTGGATGGCGCGGACCGCGTCGATGGTGTCCGCCTCGGCGGCGGACTTGTCGTCGCGGTAACGCACCACCCGGGCGAACCGCAGCGCCATCCCGCCGGGATAGCGCGAACTCGTCTGCACCCCGTCGAAGGCGATCTCCACCACCTGCTCGGGCCGGACCCGGACGACCCAGTCGCCGCGCTCGACAGCGAGGTCGAGGAACCGCTCGGTCTGCCAGCGCAGCAGCTCGTCGGTGAGCCCCTTGAACGTCTTGCCGAGCATGACGAAGTCGCCGGTGCGCGCGTCACGCGCACCCAGATGCAGGTTGGACAGCCAGCCCTTGCGTCGGCCGCTGCCCCACTCGACGGCGAGGACCACCAGGTCGAGCGTGTGTCGCGGTTTCACCTTGACCCAGGCGGAACCGCGCCGGCCGGCGTCGTAGGGGGCGTCCGGGGCCTTCACCACCACGCCCTCCTGCCCGGCGTCGAGAGCTGCGGCGAACGCGCTGGCGGCCTGCTCCGGATCGTCGACCTCCATGCGGCCGACCAGCAGCGACGAATCCACAGCACCGGCGAGGGCGGCCCACCGCTCCCGGCCGGGGAGGTCGATCAGATCCTCGCCGTCGAGGTGCAGCAGGTCGAAGAAGTACGGGGTGAGCACCGTCGCGCCCGTGCTGGCAGCCGCCGCGAGCACCGCCGGGGCGACCGGGGTGCGCCCGGTGGTGCTGGGGGTGGTGCGTCGGGCGGCCCGGCTCGACGTCTGTTGGAACGGCAGCGGGCGGCCGGTCTCGTCCAGGCCGATCGCTTCGCCGTCGAGGACCATCTCCCGGCCGGGCAGGGCGCGGACCGCGGCGACCACCTCGGGCACCCGGGTGGTGATCTCGTCGAGGCTGCGGGTGAACACCGCGATGTCGGTGCCGGAGCGGTGCACCTGGATGCGGATGCCGTCGAGCTTCACGTCGACCACCGCCGGCGTGCCGGTCGCGGCGAGCGCTTCGTCGACCGAGGGGGCGCTCTGCGCGAGCATCGGCGCCAGCGGTCGGCCGACCCGCAGACCGAACCCGGCCAGCGCGGCGGCCCCGCCGGCCAGCGCGGCCACCGCCACGGCCCGCAGATCACCGGCGAGGAGCAGCGCCCGACGGACCGCTGCCACCGGCACCTCGGCGGCCCGGGCCACCGCGTCCGCGAGGAGCCCGGCCTGGGCGCCTTGACGGAGCTCGCCGCTGAACAGACCGGTGAGCAGGCGCTGCTCGTCGGCCGTCGCCGCCGCGTAGAGGGCGCCGAGCAGCGCCCGACGTCGAGCCTGCGAGCCCGAGCCGTGCACGGCGGCGATCTGCGCGATGGCGGCGTCCACGGCGGCCACCGTCAACGTCGGCTCGGCGGCCGGGGGCGGCAGGTCACGCAGGCTCGCGTAGCCAACCCCGGTCTGCCGTTGGCGCAGCTCACCGGCGAGATAGCCGGCGCCGGGCTCGACCTCGTCGGGATCCAGTCGGCGCAGCGCGTCAGCGAGCAGCTCCACCTTGGCGCGTCGGCCGCTGGTGGCACCGACGGCGGCGGAGGTGGCTGCCAGATCGAGGAACCGCACGCAGCTCATCCTGCCAGGCACCTCCGACACCGCCCGGGCATTGCCGTGCCCGGGCGGTGTCGGAGGTGCCGCCCGCTCACGCGGACGACGGGCGGGCAGCCCTAGGCCGAGACGGGCTCCTCGATGCGTAGCCCCCGGGCCCGGACCTCGCCGGCCACGCGGGAGAGCACCGAGTCGAGGGCGACCAGTGCGGCGGAAAGCTCACCGAGCTGTTCGTTGAGCGTGTCCTCGGACCACGCGGAGACGTCGACATCTCCCAGCGCGCTGACAGCGGCCCCCAACCGGGCCATCACCTCGTTCGTACTCATGTACGAAAGGCTATAACAGACAGCGGGCCGACACGCCGTAAACCCCCAGATCAGACCCAAAGTTCCCGCGCCGTGCCGGAGGCCTACCCGCCCGCTGCCGCCACCTTGCCCAGCAGGAGCGCCTCGGCGAGGCACACCCGGGCGAACTCCCCCAGGTGCAGGCTCTCGTTCGGGCCGTGCGCACGGGCGTGCGGGTCCTCCACACCGGTCACCAGGATCGCCGCCTTCGGGAACATCTCCTGGAAGGTGGCGATGAACGGAATCGAGCCGCCAACGCCGATGTCCACCGGGTCGGTGCCGTCCCAGGCGGCCCGGAAAGCCGACCGGGCGGCGTCGAACATCGGCCCGGACGCGTCGATCACGCACGGGTCACCGTCGTGCTCGAAGGTGACGGTCACCTGCGCACCCCACGGGGCGTGCCGCTCGAGGTGCGCGCGCACCGCCGCGTACGCCCGCTTGCTGTCGTCGCCCGGGGCGAGCCGGATGCTGAGCTTCGCCTTCGCGGACGGGACCAGGGCGTTCGGCGCCTCGCCCGTGGACGGCGCGTCGACACCGAGGATGGCCAGCGCCGGCTTGGTCCAGAGCCGGTCGGTGATCCGGCCGGTGCCGATGAACCCCACGCCGTCGGCCAGCCCCGCCTCGGCCCGGATCCGGTCCTCCGGGTAGTCGACGGTGGCGCCCTCCCGGCCGACCAGCCCTTCCACCGCCACGTCACCGGCGTCGTCGTGCAGCGTCGCCAACAACCGGACCAGCGCGGTGAGCGCGTCCGGCACGGCGCCGCCGAACATGCCGCTGTGCACCGCCTGGTCGAGGGTGCGCACCTCGACGAAGCAGTTGACGATGCCCCGCAACGAGGTGGTCAACGCCGGTACGCCGATGTCCCAGTTACCGGAGTCGGCGATCACGATGACGTCGGAGGCGAGCTTGTCGCGGTGCTCGACCAGCAACTGCTCCAGCGAGTCGGAGCCGTACTCCTCCTCGCCCTCGATGAACAGGACCACGCCGACCGGCAGCGCGTCACCGTACGCGCGCAGCGCCGCGACGTGCGCCATGATGCCGGCCTTGTCGTCGGCCGCGCCCCGGGCGTAGAGCCGGCCGTCCCGCTCCACCGGCTCGAACGGGTCGGACTCCCACAGCGACAGGTCGCCGACCGGCTGGACGTCGTGGTGGGCGTAGAGCAGCACGGTGGGCGCTCCGGGCGGCGCGGCCCGACGGCCGATCACCGCCGGCTGGCCGCCGGATCGCACGATCTCGACGTCCAGGCCGCAACCGCGCAGCAGCTCGGCCACCGCCTCGGCGGAGCGTTCCACGTGCGAGTGGTCGAAGCCCTCGAAGGCGATGCCGGGGATGCGGACGAGGCGCTCCAGGTCGGCCCGGACGCCGGGCATCTCCCGCTCGACGGCGGCTCGCACCTCGGACTCGGACATGATCGGTGAGGTCATGACCGGCATCGTATGCCGGCCTTACCTGGGCGTGCCGGCGGAGCCCGTACCGTCACCGCTGTCCGTGGGGCCGGCGCCGGCCCGCGCGCCGGGAGCGGCCCGCCCGGCGCGGTGGGCGCGGCCCGCCGCCTCGGTGGCCGCGTCCATCCAGGAACGGGCCCGACCGGCGGTGCCGCCCACCCACTCGCCGACGTCGCTCGCACCGTCGCCGAGCCGGCGCAGCAACCCGACCAGCGGGTCGCTGGACCTGCTGAACTCCTCCCGGTACGACTCGGCAGCCGCCTTGATCTCCTCCGTGACGCTGGTCGAGCTGTCGTCCTCGCGGCGTGGGTAGTCCCCGGCCAGCACCCGCCCGTACGCCCCGGAGTCGATCCACTGGCGCAGTTGCGCCGCCCGCGCCACCGGCACCGGGTGGGTGCTCCACGCGATCATCCGGATCTTGTGCAGGCTGTCGCGCAGGTCGCCGCCGCCGGCGTACTCGGCGGCCTGCTCCAGGAAGGCGGTGGTGTCGACCTGGGACAGGTCACCGCCACCGGCCAGCTTCATCAACAGCCGCAACGCGGCGGCCGGGTCCTGCCCGGCGAGCAGACCCGCCCGGTCGGCGGACAGCTCCGCCTTGCGCCACCACTCCAGCATCGCCGCGATGATGGCCCGCAGCGCGATCGCGCCGACCGGCAACCAGCTCAGGTTGGCAGCCCAGCGGGTGAGGATCATGAGCATCGTCTTGTAGACCGCGTGCCCGCTGCCCACATGCCCCAACTCGTGGCCGAGCAGACAGCGCAGCTCGTCCTCGTCGAGTTGTTGCACGCAGGCCGAGTTCACCACGATGAACGGCCGCTCCAGCCCGACCGCCTCGGCGCCCAACCAGGGCGACTGGGTCACGTACAGCTCGGGCAGCTCGGCCACGTCGAGCGCCGCCGCGGCCTCGGTGTAGCGCTGCCACACCGCCGGGTACTGCCGGTGGTCGACCCGGATGCCGGAGGCCAGCACGGACAGCCGGAAACCCCGCTCGTTCCACATGCCGAAGAACGACCGCACCACGTCGTCGAAACCGCGCAGCTCCCGCAGCGCGACCAGGGCACCCCGGTCGGCGGGATGCTCCCAGGCCCGTGAGCTGATGCCGGTGAGGGTGATCCGACGCCGCGCTGGCGCGTCCGCTGCCGTCATGGTGGCTCCCCGTTCGCCGTAGCTCCCCGCATCGTGCCGTAGTCGGTGGCCGACGTCCATGCCCCGCTCAGCGCAGCCGCACGTAGTACCGGTCCGCGTCGTGCGGCAGGCTGGGCGCACCGTCGACCACCAGGTCGGCGTGGGTCGCGGTCTCGTCGACGGCGAAGTGCGCCCGCTCCCCGTCGTGCCAGCGGCGCAGCTCGGGCAGGATCTCCGGCCCGTCCCGGGCGACCGCGCGTGCCAGCCGCAGCGACGCGGGTGCGGTGACGAACACGGCCAGCGTCAGCTCCGGCCGGACGACCGCGCGGGCGGCGCTGACCCCCTCGACCAGCAGCACCGGAGCCGCCGGCACCGGCACCGGCCGGGGCAGGAAACGGTGCCGGACCCAGCTGTACCGCCGGTAGGCACCCGGCGTCCCGGCGCGCAGCGGGGCGAGCACCCACTCGTCGAGCCGGGGCCAGAAGGTGACCTGGTCGTCCCACCCGTCGAGCAGGTCGTCGGTGTGCACCACCGGCGGTCGGCCGCCGAGCGGCCCCGCCAGGGCATCCGCGAGCTGCGCGGCGAACCGGCTCTTGCCCGCGCCGCTCGGCCCGTCGACGGCGACCAGCCGGGTCCGCCCCAACCGCGCCGGGCCCGCGAGCACCCGACGAGCCAGTTCGGCGTACGCCTCGACAACCGCCACGGTCAGGCCGGCAGTCTCCGGGTTCAGCACAACCTCGCGTGGTGCATGACCGAAGTATGCCGTCGCCGCCGGCGGGCAGGGCGACCGACTCCGGTTCGGTGCGGTCGCGGTGTCCCTGCCGAAGGGGCACCGCGCGGCCGTGTCGATCATGCTGGCTGAGGGGCCAGGGTGGGCCACCGTGCCCCGTCCGGCTGGTCGCCCTGGCCGGCCACCGTCACGTCCGGGGGAATTGGGGCGACGACGGGTGACGGGCGGCCCGTTCGCCGCCCGGGGTGCCACCGAATCGGGATGATCGGGTGGTGCTCCGAGACGTGATGAGCCCCGGCATAGACGCCCTGCTCGAACAGGCCCGCGCCGGGCTGCACCGACTGACTCCGCAGCAGACCGTCGAGGCGGTCCGCGGCGGCGCGCTGCTGGTCGACACCCGTACCGACCTGCAACGCCGCGAACAGGGCGACCTGCCGGGCGCGGTCGTCATCGACCGGACCGTACTGGAGTGGCGCCTCGATCCGGCCAGCGCCTGGCGGATCCCGGAGGCCACCGGGTACGACCGGGAGATCGTGCTGGTGTGCCGGCAGGGCTACAGCTCCAGCCTGGCCGCCGCCAGTCTGCAGACCCTCGGGCTGCGCCGGGCCACCGACATGATCGGCGGTGTGGACGCCTGGCTCGCCGCGGGCCTGCCCACCACCGACCGCCCCGCCGACGTCCGCCCCTGACTCCCACCACCGGGCGCCCACCACCGGCGGGCAGCCCGGCTCACGATCGCGCTCGATCCACGAAACAGGCCCCTCCTCGCGCGGAGAGGCCCCTGGAACAACGATCGAGCACGATCATGGGCGGTCCCCACCTGCACTGTCCCCAGGGGACGGTGTCCCAGTCAGGAGGGTGGCGCGCCGGGTGGGATGAAGGGGAGGCCGGCGGGTGGGCCGGCTTCGATGAGACGCCAGAGGGCATCGGTGTCCAGGTGTTCCTCGACCAGGTCGCCGAGCAGATCAAGCGAGCGTTCCCGGGCGGCGGCGAAGCTGGTGGCCGGTGCGACCCGGAACCCGCTGCGGCCGGCCAGGCGAGCCGCCTCGGTGAGGAACCACCGGCGGAAGCCGTCGGACTCGAACGCCCCGTGCCAGTGCGTGCCGTGTACCGCGCCGAGCACGGCCCCCTCTCCGACACCGTCGTCGCCGGTCAGCAGCGGCGGCAGGCCGGGGTCGGCCTGGGACACGTACCCGTGGTGGATCTCGTAGCCGTGCACCGGAAGGCCACCGTGGCCGGTGCCCACCGACTGCCGCACGGTCTTGCGCGGATCGAAGGTGATCTCGATGGGCAGCAGACCGAGCCCCGGCACGCTGCCCTGCCGACTCTCCACCGGGTCGTGGATGGCGCGGCCGAGCATCTGGAAGCCGCCGCAGAGGCCGAGCAGAGGTTTGCCGGCCGCCACATGGGTGGCGACCGCGTCGGCGAGGCCGGTCTCGCGCAGCCAGGCGAGGTCGGCGACGGTGGACTTGGAGCCGGGCAGGACGACCAGGTCGGCGGCGGCCAGCTCGGCCGGTTCGATGGTGAGGCGTACCCGGACACCCGGCTCGGTGGCGAGCGCCTCCACGTCGGTGGCATTGCTGACCCGGGGCAGGCGAACGACGGCCACGTCCAGCCATTCGGTGCCGTGCGGGGCGGCGGGGCGCCCGAGCACCCGGCCGTAGGCGAGAGAGTCCTCCGCGTCGAGCCACAGGTCCAGCGCCCAGGGCAGCACCCCGTACGTGGGACGGCCGGTGACCTGACGCAGCATGTCCAGACCCGGCTGGAGCAGTCCGCGGTCACCCCGGAACTTGTTGATCACGAAGCCGGCGATCAGCGCCTGGTCGGCCGGGTCGAGCAGGGCCACGGTGCCGAACATCGAGGCGAACACACCGCCCCGGTCGATGTCGCCGACGACGATGGTGGGCAGGTTGGCGTGCCGGGCCAGCCCCATGTTGACGTAGTCACCGGCCCGCAGGTTGATCTCGGCGGGGCTGCCGGCGCCCTCGCAGATCACCACGTCGTACGTCTCGCGCAGCTCGGCGAGCGCGGCGTACGCGGTCTCGGCGAGCCGGGGGCGCAACTGCCGGAAGGTGCCGGCGGTGATCGTGTCGACCGCCTCGCCCAGCAGCACCACCTGACTGGCCAGGTCACTGCCCGGCTTGAGCAGCACCGGGTTGAACCGCAGGTCGGGTGCGAGCCCGCACGCGGCGGCCTGCATGGCCTGGGCGCGCCCGATCTCGCCGCCGCGCCCGTCCGGCCCGACGACCACGGCCGAGTTGTTCGACATGTTCTGCGCCTTGTACGGCGCCACCTTCACGCCCTGGCGGTGCAGCCAGCGACAGATGCCGGCGGTGAGCACGCTCTTGCCCGCGTCGGACGTCGTGCCGGCCACCAGCAGCCCGCCACTCACCGCCCGTTCCCCCGCCGCACCCCGACACCCGCGTCCACTCCGCCGGCCCGCCCGCGCCCGCCGGCCCCGACGGCCAACCCGCGCCGCCCGACCAGTCCGCGCGTGCCGACCCCGGCTGCCAGCCCGGTCCCGCCGGCCCGCACGCGCCCGCCGGCCACGGCGGCCAACCCGCGCCGGCCCACGGCGCCGATCAGCCGGCCGAGGGTCACCGGGTACGCGGCGGCCAGCCCCACCGCGGCCAGCCCCACCGCGCCGGAGATCCGGGCGGCCCGCTTGAGGTGCCGCGCCTCCGGGCGGGGACCGTCGCCGAGGAACGGCCGCACCTCGGAGCGCCCGAAGTAGACGTTGCGGCCGCCGAGGCGGACCCCGAGCGCACCGGCCATCGCCGCCTCGCACTGGCCGGCGTTGGGGCTCGGGTGGTCGTTGCGGTCGCGCAGCCACACCTGCCAGGCGCGCTGCCGGTCCCCGTGCGCGACCGGCGCGACGGCGACGGTGAGCAGCCCGGTCAGCCGGGACGGTACGAGGTTGAGCGCGTCGTCCAGCCGAGCGGCCGGGGTGCCGAACCGCGCGTAGCGCGCCGACCGGTGCCCGACCATCGCGTCGAGGGTGTTCGCCGCGCGGTAGCCCAGCAGCCCGGGCAGGCCGGCGACCGCACCCCAGAGCAGCGGAGCGACGACCGCGTCGGAGGTGTTCTCGGCGACCGACTCGACTGTGGCACGGGCCAGCTCCGACTCGCCAAGCGTCGACGGGTCCCGCCCGCAGAGGTTGCCGAGGCGTCGCCGGGCAGCGGGCAGGTCGCCGTCACGCAGCGTCCGGCCCATGACAGTCGCCTCGTGCCGTAACGTGCGGCCGCCCAGCACGCTCCACGTGCCGGCCGCCACGAGCACCGCCCGGGTCACCGGCCGGTGCCGGGTAGCCGCCGCGGCGGCCGCTCCGAGCAGCACCGGCCCTCCGACGGCCAGCGCGGTGAAGGCCGTACCCGCCGTTCGGTCCGGGCGGTAGAGGCGGCGCTCCAGCGCCCCGGCGGCCTGCCCGAAGCCGGCCACCGGGTGCCACCGGCGGGGGTCGCCGAGCAGCCTGTCCAGCGCGTAACCGGCCAGCAGCCCCACCGCGTTCGCCATCGGCGCTGTCCGTCGCACCCGCACCACCTCCGGCCGGCCAGCCTAGACGAGCACCCCGGGAACCAGCCCAACACACGGTGCCGCAGCCGCGACGAGAACCCCTGGAGCGAACAGTCGGGCCGCCCCGCCGACGCCCGTCACGCGGGGTGACGACGCTGCAGGCGCCGCCACCCCGCCCCCGTTCGTGCCGCCCGGATCGGTCAGGCCGGCTGCGGGATCCGGCCCCGACCGCGCCGCCCGCGACCGAGTTGCGTCGGCTCGGGCTGCCCCTCGTCGGGCACCGCCCCCAACTCGAGGTCCAGGTCACCGTCGGCGTTGTCGTCGTTCGCCTCGGGCGGAGCTGTCAGCTCGTCGATGCCCAGTGCGGCATCGACCTGCTCGACCTGCCCGCCGCTCGGGGAATCGTCCTCCGGGTCGCTGCCGAACGGGCTGGTGCCGAACGGACTGCCTCCGAACGGGCTGGTGCGCAGCTCGGCGTAGTCAGGCAGCTCGAAGTCGTCGTCCAGCGGCCGGTCGTCGGGCAGTGCGGGGGCCTGCCCGGCCGGCACCGACTCGGTGGGCTCGCCGTGCACCCGGCTCTCGGCCTCCGCGTCCTCCACGGTGCTGGTCGTCACGCTCGGCCGGTTGCGCAGGAACCGGGCCCGGCCGCGGGACAGATCGTGGCCGACGGCGACCGCCTCCAACTCGTAGAGCGTGCGGTGGTTGCCGGCGTCGTCGGTCCAGTCGCGGGTGTAGAGCCGCCCACAGACCACCACCGGATCGCCGACCATGACAGAGGCCGCCACCCCCTCGGCGAGCTTGCGCCAACAGTTGACGCGGACGCGGAGCGAATTGCCGTCCACCCACCGGCCACTGTCCCGGTCGAGCCGGCGGGCGGTGGAGGCGACCTTGAAGTTGGCCACCAGGGTGTTGCTCTGGGTCGTACGCCGCCACTCGGGCGTGGTCAGCACGTTGCCGACGATTGTCACGTAAGTGTCGAACATCGTCCCTCCAGGGGGATCGGGGCCTGCCAACGCGAGTCGACTCGCCACCGAGCCTCGACACCGAGGCCGCCCACCGCCACCGCCCACCGCCGGCCTGTGGATGACGAACCCACCTGTGGACAACGCCCTGATCACGCCCGGGTGTGGTACGCCCGACCCGCCCGACCCGCCGTCAACGGTTTCCCGGGCCGCTCGAACTGGGTAAGGACTTGATCAACGCACCACCGACAGTTGCACGTCGACGAGAGGTCAGCGCCATGACGATCACTACCATCGGTTCCGCGAACGCTTCCGAGGCGCGGCGATGAGCGCCGTGGCGAACCCGGCCACCGTGGCTGAGTGCCTGCGGGTGGGCGCCGGGTTCTCGCAGGGCGACCGGAACTGGATCGCCGAGCAGTTCGCCACCCTCGACGCCCGGCTCGCCAGCTTCCACGCCGACGCCACCGAGCTGGAGGTGTCGGTGAAGGACCGGGAGGCACGCGGGCAGAAGGTCACGCTCGAGTGCTGGATCGCCGGCCGGCAGAAGATCGTCACCACCTCCGCGGAGGAGGACCTGCACGCAGCCCTCAACGACGTCCGCGACGACCTGCGCCGCCGTCTCAACGACGCCAAGACCCGCCAGGAGCCCCGGCACAACAAGCACCTGCGCGACCTCCCCCAGCCGCAGGCCGAGTCCGACGACGAGGCCCCCCGCGCCGACGCGGAAACGGCCTGACCCACGCCTCACCCCCGCGATCTTGCACTTTCATCGCCCGAATAGCGGCTATGTCCCCCATATGTCGGGACAGAAAGTGCAAGATCGCGGGGACGAACCCGCCGGGCGGGCGGACCGAGCGGGCGTGGGCTACCGCTGGGTAGGTCGGCGGCGTAGCGTCGCGTTCGTGGAACCGGACGTGTTGGGGCCGCCGTACGAGCGGCAGACGATCGACCTGGGCGCCGACGACGAAGGCCCCGTTGTCGCGACGCTGGTCCGGAGGCGGGCCGAACGCCCCACCGGGCGGGCCGTGCTCTACGTGCACGGCTTCGTCGACTACTTCTTCCAGACCCACCTGGCCGACTTCTTCGCCGAGCGAGGGTGGGACTTCTACGCCCTCGACCTGCGCAAATACGGTCGCAGTCTGCTCCCGGGCCAGACCCCGAACTTCTGCCACGACATCAGCGACTACTTCCCCGAGCTGGATGCCGCCGCTGAGATCATCCGCAAGGACGACGGGCACGAGACCCTGCTGGCGATGGGCCACTCCACCGGCGGCCTGATCATCTCGCTGTGGGCGGACTCCCGCCGCGACACCGGCATCGTCGACGGCCTGGTGCTCAACAGCCCCTTCTTCGACCTCAACGCCCCCTGGGCGATCCGTCGACCCCTCGCGGCCGCCGCGTCCCGGCTGGGCCGCAGAGCGCCGCACCGCATCCTGCCGTTCGGGCTGGGCACGGTGTACGGCGAGAGCATCCACTCCGACCACCGCGGCGAGTGGACCTACGACCTGGCGTGGAAGCCGCTGGCCGGGTTCCCGGTCCGGGCCGGCTGGCTGAACGCGATCCGCACCGGGCAGCGTCGACTCCGTGCCGGGCTGGACATTCAGGTGCCGGTGCTGCTGGCCTGTTCGACCCGGTCCTTCCGGGGCACCAAGTGGCACGCCAACGCGACAATGGCCGACGCCGTACTGGACGTCGACCACATGGTCCGTTACGCGCCCCGCCTCGGTCGCCACGTCACACTGGCCCGCTTCGACGGCGGGCTGCACGACCTCACGCTCTCCGGCCCCGCCGTACGGAAGAAGGTCTTCGACGAGGTGGGCCGCTGGGCCGAGGCGTTCCTCGCCGCCGGCCCCACCGCCCCGGCCGACGCTGACCCGACCAGTTCACCGACAGCCGACGCGGCGACGGCGACAACGCCCGGCAGTTGACAGGCCGGGATGGCGTCGCCGCTCAGACGTCACCGGACAGCGGGGGCAGTCCGACATCGCCGGACGGCGCCCCGGCTCAGACGTCGCCGGGCGTCGCCGGGAGGACGGCACGGATCCGGTCGAAGGTCGCCACCGGGTGCGCGCCGACGCCGGGCAGGACCAGACCCAGGCAGTACGGTGCGACGTCGCCGGTGTCGCCGGCCTGGACGATGAAGACCGGCGCCCCGACGTACCCCGGCGGCAGCTCCGTGGTGATCAGCACGGCGTCCCCGTCGCGGACCACCCGCTCGATCGCGACCTCCAGCGGGCGCGACCCGTCTTCGCGTACCCCATGGGCCAGCACGAAAGCGGAACCGGCGTCGGCGCCGAGGCGGGCGACCACCTCGGGCCCGGCGGCGATCCCCGCCGGCACCGGCTGGACGCGCCACCGCCAGCCGCCGTCACCGGCGTACCGGTGCAGGCCGGCCGTCGGCAACACCGCCACCCCGTCGCCCCCGAAGCGGGCCCAACCAGGCACGATCTCCGCCTCGGACACGACCTCCGGGGCCACCCCCGCCGGTTCGGTGACGCTCGACCGCAGGCCCAACTCACCCCCGGAAGCGCCCACCAGGTCGGCCGCCGTCAACAACGACTCCCCCACCGGGTCGTCGCCGCTGCGAAAGAAGAACGCGGTACCGAAACCGCCCGATGACCGGTACGGCAGGATGGCGCGACCGACGACCTGGCACAGCTCGTAGGCGACGTCGCTTTCGGCGTCGGAATCCAGCAACACCAGCCAAAGGTACGGTCCGGGGCCGGGCCGGTCCGCGGTAACCCGGATGCCCGCTCCGAGCCGGACGTGAGACTCTGCTCGGCAACGTGGACGCGGGCACCCTTTCCGCCGTCGGGCAGTGGGACGGCGGTACCCTCTGGGCGCGACATCCACGCCACACGCGCCCGTAGCTCAGCGGATAGAGCAGGGGACTTCTAATCCCAAGGCCGCAGGTTCGAATCCTGCCGGGCGCACCTACCTCACCGCAGGTCAAGGGGCTTCCGCTCCCCAACGAAGCCCTTCTACAGACGACAGACGGTCCCTGCCCTGAGGGGAGGGACCGTATGGCGTTCGGCTTCACCTTGCGGCAGGCCAGCACGGACGGGTGTGCTCAGCCCTGCTGGTGGCGCTCGTTGCGTCGAAGGGCCTCTTCGAGTTGGTCCTCAAGAATAATGATCCGACAGGCCGAGGCGATGTCGGTGCCCTGGTCGCACATCTCGCGGGCGCGCGCGGCGAGGCGTATTTGGTAGCGAGAGTAGCGGCGATGCCCGCCACCGGAGCGCTGCGGGTCGATCAGTTTCGCGTCGCCCAGTCGGCGTAGGAAGTCCTGCGAGCAGCCGATGATCTCGGCGGCACGGCCCATCGTGTAGGCGGGGTAGTCCTCATCGTCGAGCATGTCGTCGGGTTGAGCCATGAAACCTCCATCACGAGGGCCCCGGTGCTCGGAAGCACCGGGGCCCAAGGGTTGTGGGTCAGGAACACCATCTACCGACAGAACGTCGGCTTGTCTTGTCCGCACCGGCCGTCAGGGACGGCTTCGGGTGCGAGGATCGCATAAGCGTGACCGGAGACCACCTCTCGTTCGAGGGAAACTGCGGTGTCCGCGCCCAGCCCACAGATGCAACTGGTAGCGGGCGATCCAACGGTGTAATGCCCTCCCTTGCCTCTGATTCCTCTGCCTTACTCCGTGCTGTCTCGTCAGTGCCCGAGCCCCACGCGACTTCATGGCCCCGACACATACGACGAACTCTCCTTGCCTCGGGTGAAGCCCTGAACAAGCGTCGGCCTCACCCGCTGTCACACACGTACTACCGAACTACGGCAAATGTCTGCCGCCGAGCTGAGCAGGACTTGCACGTTCCCTGTCCCGACTCCTTCGCCCTCGTGGGGGGCGGCAACGTCAGCGTCTTTGTTTACTCCGTCTTCGACCTCAGGGACGTTAGTCGGGACCGGCAAGGATGTCTAGCGTTTCGAGCATAGATTTTCTCTGAGGGCGGAGATAGGACGACGTATACGGGAAGCGCGGTGGGCAAGCGGTACCGACGGGAGGATCCCCGCCCTGAGCCGACCGCCGCCGCACCTCAGGTTCGGTGCCCGGCAGGTGTCTACGGGTTGACCGGTCCACGGCGTTAATAGGGCGTGACGTTCGAGGAGTACGCGTTCACCCGCACGTCGGCCCTGGTGCGGCTCGCCCGGTTGCTGACCGGTGACGAGTACCGGGCCGAGGACCTGGTGCAGGAGGTCCTGGCCCAGGCGTACGCGAGGTGGGGGCGGATCGGCCGGACGGATCGTCCTGACGCCTACGTCCGCCGGATGCTGGTCAACGCCCACAGATCCTGGTGGCGTCGGCGCAGCAGCCGGGAGATCACCGTCGCCGCCGTACTCGATCAGGCCGGTGACGTGGACGAGGCGGCCGGGGTCGCTGAGCGCGACGCGCTGTGGCGGTTGGTCTGTGCGCTGCCGGCGCGTCAGCGCACGGTGATCGTCCTGCGCTACTACGAGGATCTTGATGACGCGTCGATCGCGGAGATCCTCGACTGTTCGACCGGGACGGTACGCACCCACGCGAAGCGGGCGCTGACGGCGCTGCGTCAACGACAGGCTGCGGCATCCCCCGCACGGGCAGGAGAGTTCTGATGTTCAGCGACCTCGATGAGCAGCTCGCCAGCACGCTGAAGCATCGTGCCGGTGGCGATGTCGACCCGACACCATTCGTGCAGCACGCCCGGATTCGCGGCCGGCGGTTGAGGCTGCGGCGACGGGCACTGATCGCCGGCGGCGTGGCGGCGGCGTGCGCTGCTCTCACCTCGGTGGTTCTGGTGCTCCCGGGCGGCCGGACCACCGACGACCCGATCGTGCCGGCCTCGGCACTGATGTTGCCGGAGGCACGAGGCGCTGCGACCGTACGGCCGGAGGAGGTGGGTGCCGATCCCGCGACCGTGCACTTCTCGCCCGGCGCCCTGGTGAGCGGTGCGGAGTACGCGACGTGGCGTGCCGGGCGCGGCATCGAGAGCGTCGAGTTCCGGGGCCGCAGTGGGCAGGCCCGGTTCGTGTTGGCCCGCACCGAAGTGTTGCTGGACGAGCTTCAGCAGACGTTGTCGTCGGCGGGACGACCGCAGCCACGCTCCGATGTACGAGTCGGTGACCGCCCGGGTGTCGCCTGGTTCGACCCGTCCGGTGACCGGCAGTTGTGGTTCGTTCGCTGGCAACCCGTCGACGGGCTCTGGGCCCAACTGGACACGTACGCGCCCACCCGGGACGAGGCGACGGGCACGGCGGGCCGGGTCCGGTTCGATGGCGCGCACCGTTGTGTGGTGCCGTTCCGCCTGGAGTCGGTGCCACCCGGCGGACGGCTGCTCGAATGCTCGGTCACGTTCGGCCGCTCGGCGCGGGGGACGTTCGTCGAGGGCGCTCTCGTGGTCGGTGACGCATCCGGTCGCTGGCTGACCGTTCGGGCGCAACCCGCCCCGGCCGGCGGGGCCCGGGCCGGGGATCTCACCGCCGGCCCCTACCGGGCCCGCCGGCAGGGCAGTGACGTGTTGGAGATGACCGTCGAGCCGTTCGTCGTGGAGGCGTTCCGCAAGGGGTGGGGGGACGGCTACACCGAGGCGGAGGGCTTGACGATCCTCGGCGGGTACCGGCCGGCCGCCGACCCCGACCGCCCGGATACCTGGTGACCGGGCGGCCGGATCAGACCGGTCCGAGCAGGTTGACCAGCGTGTCGTCGCCCTGGCCGAGCTGGGCTGCACCGATCGGTGGCGTGACGAGGAACCGTCGGCAGCCGTCGAGTTCCACGTACCAGTCGGGGCGTTCCCCGTCGAGCGGTCGCAGCACCGCGAAGCGGGTCGCCGGGGTGGCGCAGTCGACCACCGCCCGGCGGTTGTTCAGCGCCCGGAGCACACCCGCCTGGCGCTCGGTTGGCAGTGGCCCGCCGTACACGAAATCGCCGGCCGGCTTTTCGCCCTCCTGGAGCGACTCGGGCACCTGGTAGACGCAGAGGCGCAGCGGCCCGGCGGCCGGTCGGGCGACCGGCCCGGCCGGCCCGGGGCGACGGCTCCTGGTTTCCACCCACACCATGTCCGTCCACTGCTGGGCGCATCCGGCGGCCTCGGCCGCCGCGGATTCGACCTGCCCGATGGTACGGGTGTCCACAGTGCTCCACTGCGGCCCGGCCAGGGCCGCGATGACCTCGCGGCGCGGCTTGCCGCAGGCGTCGGTCGGGATCTGGGGGCGCAGCCAACGCCCCCGGTCGTCCAGCAGGGCCAGCCACGGCGGGACGACCATGTCGAGGGTGCAGGCGACCTTCCCGCCGGTCGGCTCGCTGGGCAGGCGCAGCGCGGCGAGCAGTGGTGCGATCTCCTCGGCGCGCCGCTCGGTGGCCATCTGCTGCTGGCCGCCCCGGCGGCCCGGCCGGGTCTCCCGCCCGCAGATCACGGCCGCTACCGGAGTGAACGTGGGGTCGATCCGACCGGTCGTCGGTTGTTTGGAGGCTGGTGGCGACGTCTGCGTGCCCGGCAACGTGATTGTCTCGCCGGCTCGGGGGGCATCCTTGGCGCAGGAGGTCCACTTGTCGACGATCTGGGCCGGGGCGGGCTCGGCAGCCTCGCCCGGCCCGTTCTCCGTGCCACCGCAGCCGCTCAGTGCCATGCCGAGCAGTGCCACCGCCAGTACCGTCCGGGACGAGCGCATCCGGCTCACCATCCTTTCACCCGAGGATGAGACGGACGGCAGGTGTGCTCGGTTCCGACCGGTCGCGGCACCCGTGCGACCACCCCCAGCCGCGCGGGCACAGAGTGACACATTAGCGACACTCCGTACACTAGGGGTCATCAGATGTCAGCCGACATGCTATTGTCCAATGTCTATCTGCTTCGTGTGGACCCGGACCGGGTCGTTGTCGGAAGGGCACTTCCCGATGCCGGCCGTTGCCACTCCAGCCGTGCCGCCGCCCACGTTGGACAATCCGGCCGGCGGGGCCCTGGGCCTCATCTTCACCACGTTGCCGGCGTTGCTGCGGCTGACCTGCGGGCTGTTCGGCGCTGCGGTGGCCGTGTCCGTGCAGACCCCGCCGGTCGAGCAGGCGGTGCTGCTGCCCGCTGTCGGCGTGCTGACCGGCTGGTCCCTCTGGTACGCCCACCGCGCGTTGCGCCACGGCATCGGTCCCGCTCTCGTCGCCGGTGACGTCGCGGTCACCGCGTCGGCCTGCCTCCTCATGCCTGTGCTGGTGGCACCCGAGGTGTTGCCCGGCGAGGGCAGTTGGATCGCCGTGCTGGCCAGCACCACGGTGATCAACACACAGGCCACCGCCCTGGCGCGCTGGTCGATCCCCGCCGGGCTGCTCGTGATCGTCACCTACGTGACCGGCGCGCAGGCGGCCGGCAACCCCACCGAGGCACGGGCGCACGCGGCCACGCTGCTGGCGCAGACCGCCTGCACGGCGATGATGGCGGGGGTCATGCGGCGACGCATCGGCCGGGCGGACCGCGCCTTCGCCGCACACCAGCGGCTGACCCGGGAGGCGTTGGTCGCCCGCGCCGCCCGCGAGGCCGAACGCCAGCAGAACCGCGACCTGCACGACACCGTGCTGGGAACGTTGACCATGGTGGGGCTGGGCGCGGTGGCCGGTCCCTCGACCGTCTTCCGGGACCGGTGCGCGGCCGACCTGCGTACCCTCGTCTCGCTCAGCGACGTCGGCCCGGTGGCCGGCGACGGCCCGGTCCCGCTCGACGGACGGTTGCGGTCGGTGGTCGAACGGCTGCCCGAGCTCGCGGTACGGCTGGACCTGACGTCCTGCGCCGTCCCGGTCGGGGTGGCCGACGCGATCAGCGAGAGCGCCTACGCGGCGCTGTCCAACGTGGTCCGCCACGCCCCCGGCGCCGAGGCCACGCTGCGTCTGGTCCGCGACGCGATCGGCGTCGTGGTCGAGGTCGCCGACGACGGTCCCGGCTTCGACCTGGCCACTGTCCCACCGCACCGGTACGGGCTGCGCGAGTCCATCCGCGGCCGGATGGCCACCGTCGGTGGGCGTGCCGAGGTGCACTCGGCGGTCGGGATGGGCACCCGGATTCGACTGGAGTGGCCCGGTGTCGGCTGACCTGAACGCCCCTGCGCACCTCACCGACGCTCCCGAGGCACCGATCTGGGCCGGCGTTCCGACGCCCCGGGAGCCGGTCTCCCCCGAGGCGCTCGCCGCGCCGGCCGCCGTCGCGCACGCCTCCGACCGGGGCGCCCGGATCGCCGCCGTCGTCATCGCACTGGCCTGGCACGTCGCGATCGCGCTGCCGGCGGTGCTGGCCGCCCGCGCGGAGTTCGCCGCGCCAGCAGTGGTGCTCGGCGCCTGGATACTGGTCGCCGTGACCGGCGCGGTCGCCGGGGTACGGCTGCTGCTGGGCTCGCCGCTGCCGCCGTGGCCGCTGGCCGTGTTGCTGCTGGTCGTCGACGCGGCCGTCTTCGCCGCGGCCGGGGATCGGCAGTTGTTCACGGCCGCCAACTGGGTGTGGGGCACGCTCGGCTGGTTCTTCGTGCTGGCGGTGTGGGGCCAGCGCGTGGTGGGGCTGATCGCGCTGCTGAGCACGCACGCCCTGATCGCCCTGGTGGCCGTGCTGGGGCACGGCGCCGACCCGGCCGACGTGGCCCGCTACGTGATGTACGTCTACGGCACGTTCTCGCTGCCGGTGGCGGTCTTCGTGGGCAGCGCCGTCATCGTCGGCCTGGCTCGGGAGCGGGCCGGCGTCTCGGCCGCCGGTCACGCGATGGCCGCCGAGCGGGATGCCGCCGAGCGTGGCCGCCAGGAACGCCGCGACCGGCTCACCCTGGTCAGCTCGGCGGCCGGGCGGGTCCTCGGTGACCTCGCCGCCGGGCAGGCCGACCCGGGCGACCCGGAGGTGCAGCGCCGGTGCATGTTGGCCGCCGCACGGCTACGCCGGCTGATCGCCGAGTCCGACGATGTGCCCGACCCGTTGCTGCACGAGTTGCGCGCCGCCGCCGACCTGGCGGAACGCAGCGGCCTGCCGATCGACCTGGTCACCATCGGCACCCCGCCGCCGCTGCCGGTGGAGATCCGCCGCCGGCTGGCCGACCCGCTCACCGGCACCCTCGCCGACGCCCGGGGATGGGCGCGGCTGACAGTGGTCTCCGGCCCGGACGAGGTGGTGGTCAGCCTGGTCACGCCGGACCGGGAAGGCCCGGAGGCGACCGGCCCACCGCCCGGGGAGCGTGACGACGGGCCGGTGCAGTACCTCTACGAACGGGACGGGAACATCAGATGGGCGCAGACCCGATGGCGGCGGTGAGCGGCGATCAGCCGGTCGGGGTGGCGATCGTCGACGACCACCCGGTGGTGGTCGAGGGAGTCCGCGCCTGGCTCGCCACCGAGCCGCGCCTCACGGTGCTCGCCACCGGCGACGACCCGGACGAGGTGCTGCGGGCCGCCCCGGACGCCGCCGTCGTCCTGCTCGACCTGCGGTTGCACGGGCGGATGGCGTTGGACAAGTTGGCCGAGCTGAGCGCCGCCGGGCGGCGGGTGGTGGTCTATTCGGAGCACACCGACCCGCAGACGATGCTGGCCGCGCTGGACGCCGGGGCGGTGGCGTTCCTGGCCAAGCACGAGGGCCGGGAACACTGCGTGGAGACGGTGCTGGCCGCCGCGAGCGACCGCCCGTACGTGCCGCCGGCGCTGGCCGGTGCGATGGTCGGCGACCCGCGACCGGACCGGCCGATGCTGTCCGACAAGGAGCGTGAGGCGCTGCTGCTCTGGTTCCAGTCGATGTCGAAGGCGTCGGTGGCTCGGCGGATGCAGATCAGCGAGCACACAGTGAAGCAGTACGTCGACCGTGCGCGGATCAAGTACACCCGGGCGGGGCGGCCAGCCGCCACAAAGGCGGCACTACTCGCCCGTGCGATCGAGGACGGTCTCGTCCGCCCGGAGGAGATCGGCATCTACCGGTCACAGGCGACGCACGACCGGCCGACCCCCTAACAGGCGTCATGACAGGGGCGCTGTTGTCCGCGAGGCTTCTCTTCACAGCCAGCTGACCGGAAGGTCGTGACGATGCACTCCGATGCGTCCCCGTTCTTCATCGGTCCCCACCGGTTCGACGCCCCGGACGACGACGTGGGCCCGACCCTGGACCGCCGCTACCACCTGCGACCGAGGCCCGGTGAACGATTGCTCGGGCGACATCGGCTGCTGGTCGCGGGCTACCTGCTCGGGCCGAGCGAGATACGACGCCGCTGGGAGCTTCCCGAGCCGGTCGAGGTGACCGTCACCGACCAGCGGATCTGCTGGGTGGGCAGCGGCTCGCAGCTGTCGCTCGTCGCCGACGGCACGCACCGCGCCCGGCCGCCCGCTCGGCTCAACGGCCTGATGAGCGGGCAGATCCGTTGGCAGTGGCCGTCCCGGTTGGAGTTGTCGGCGACCACCCCTGACGCACCGCTGCAACTGCTGATCGTCTGCGACGCGCTGCGCACCATCCAGCAACCGGCGTTGGCGCTCAGCGGAGCCGCCGCCGAGGTCGTGGCGCTGGCCCGGCAGGTCCGCCGGGCGGTGGCCCTGTTCCGGCTCAACCGTCCGCAGCTGGTCGACCTCTCGGCCCAGGAACGCGACGTGCTGCTCCTGCGGGCCGGCCCCGGTCTGCTCGCCGGCGACACCCGGATCACGCTGCCCGGCTCGTTGCCGGTGGAGTTCCACTCCCGGGACGACTACTACCGGTCAAGACCGGAGCCGACCTCGTGGGGCGGGCTCGCAGGCGGCGCAGCATCCGGGCATCGGTGAAGCCGACGGCCCGCGCGGCGGCTTCCACGGTGCTGCCGTGCCCGATCAGGTGCTCGGCCCGTTCCACCCGGAGCAGCTGCTGATAGCCCAGCGGGGTGAGGCCGGTGCTCGCCCGGAACAGCCGGGTCAGTGTTCGTTCGGCAACGCCGCCGGCGGCGGCAAGCTCGGCCAGCGGCAGGGGCTCGGCGTACCGACTGTCGATCAGATCCTGCACCCGGTGCACCGAGTCGGACAGGTGGGAACGGTGCCGCATCAGGGCGCTGGCCTGTGGCTCGTGCCCGTTGCGGCGGGCGTAGACGACCAGCGTACGGGCGATCTTCGCGGCGGTCGCCGGGCCGTGCCGGGTCGCCACCAGGTGCAGCGCCACGTCGATGCCACTGGCGATGCCCGCCGAGGTGACCACCCGGTCGTCCACCACGTACAGCACGTCGCGGACGACCTGGGCCGCCGGGTGCCGGCGCGCCAGGTCGTCCTGCACCTCGTGGTGGGTGGTGCAGCGGCGGCCGTCGAGCAGCCCGGCCCGGCCGAGCGCGTACGCCCCGGCGCAGACGCTGGCCACCGTGCCGCCGGCCGCGTGGTGCGCGGCGAGCCGCCGCAGGTCGCCGGGAGACACCGGCCCCTGCGGCCCGTGCGCCGCCGGCCGCCAGCCCGGCACTATCACCAGGTCGTCCGGGGCCAGTTCGGGCCACCGGGTGTCGGCGACCAGCGGTACGCCCTGCACAGTCGGCACCTGTTCGCGTTCGGCGACGTAGTGCAGCTGGTAGTCGTACCCCAGGTCGGCGGCGCTGGAGAAGACCTGGGCCGGCCCGGCGAGGTCCAGCAGGTGCAGCTGTGGGACCAGCAGGAAGACGACCCGGGTCACCAGGTCAGCCCCCGCTGCCGACGACTGTCGCGCCGACCAGTTCGTCAACGGTTCGGATGGTCGCGAAGCGGCCGGCGAGCGCGTACTCGGTGCGGGTCACGATCTCCTCGTTGGTCAGGGTGCGCGGGTCGGCGAGGATCTCCGCGACGGTGGCGGTGTCCGGCAGGGCCCGGTGCGGGATGGGGAAGGTCAGCGTGGCGTCGGTGACGAAGGTCATCCGGTAGCCGAGGTCGGCGCCGACCCGGGTGGTGGTCTCCACGCACTGCTCGGTGCGGATGCCGCAGACGGTGATGTCGGTGATGCCCGCCTGGGTGAGCAGCTGCTGGAGGTTCGTGGTGGTGAACGCGTTGTGCGCCGTCTTGACCAGTGTCTGCTCACCCTCGGCGGGGACCAGCCCGTCGATCAGCCGCACGTACCCGAGGGCGGGGTCGAACAACCCGCCCGTGCCGGGTTCCGAGTGCAGGACCCAGACCACCAGGTCGCCGCGCTGCCGGGCGGCAGCCACCAGCCGGTCGACCTGGCGGATCATGTCGGGGTTGGAGCCGTACGCCCAGATCGGGCGCTGACGGAAGGACTCCTGTACGTCGATCACGACGAGTGCTGCTCTGTTCATGACCTCGATACTGGTCCGACGGCGTTCACACCGGCAGACACCATCCTGCCCGGGTGCGGAACGATCCGGCCAACCTGGCGTCAGACGCTGGGGGTGCGCTCTTCGGCGGCGGCGTCCAGCGCGGCGGCCGCCTCCGGCGTGGGCGCGCTGCCGCCCAGGTGCGCGGGCTGCCACCAGGTGTCATCCGGGCCGGCCGGAGTGTCCGGGTAGTCCCGCTGCGCCCGGTCGACGAGGGCGCTGAGCCGGGTGGTCAGCTCGGCGGCCAGCACGTTCGGGTCGGGGAAGTCCGCCGGGTTGATGGGCTCGCCGATCAGGATGGTGATCGGCGTGTGCCGGCGGGTCAGGGTGCGCGGGCGGCCCTTGGTCCAGAGGCGCTGGGTGCCCCACAACGCGACGGGCAGCACCGGCACCTTCGCCGAGCGGGCCATCCGGACCGTGCCGCTCTTGAGTTCCTTGACGGTGAACGACCGGCTGATCGTCGCCTCGGGGAAGACACCGACGACCTCGCCCTGCTTGAGCGCGCTCACGGCGGCGCGGAACGAGGCCGCGCCGGCCTGCCGGTCCACCGGGATGTGCCGCATGCCGCGCATGAGCGGGCCGGAGATCCGGTGGTTGAAGACCGACTCCTTGGCCATGAACCGAACCAGCCGACCCGACGCGTTAGCGCCCAGACCGGCGAAGATGAAGTCGAGGTAGCTCACGTGGTTGCTGGCCAGCACCGCCCCACCAGTGCGGGGTACGTGGTGGGCGCCCTCGATGGTGATCTTCAGGTCGAGGACCCGGAACAGCGTCTTGGCGGCGGCGATAACGGGCGGGTACACGAGCTCCGGCATTCGCAGAATCTACCCTGACCGGCTGGAGATCGGCTGGGTGGCGAACCGGCGGCGGCACGGGTGGTGCGCGCCACCGCCGGTTCGGCTGTCGAGCCGGTCAGTCGGTGAGGGCGTTCAGGTCCAGTCGACCCCGGGCGAACGCGTCCACCCGACCCCACCGACCCGGGATGTCCAACACCTCGATGCGGCCCATTCCGACCGGCAGCCGGGGCGCGACCGCCAGGTGACCCTCGTGCGGCTCCAGACCGAGCATGGTGCGCAGCAACAACAGCGGTGCGCCCGTCGACCACGCCTGCGGGCTGCACGCCGTCGGGTACTCCACCGGGAACTTGGTCAGCTCCCGCGGGTAGCCGCCGAATGCCTCCGGCAACCGGCCGTCGAAGTACGTTGCCGCGTCCAGGATGCCGTTGGCGATGGTCGCGGCCTCCTCGGCGAAGCCGTAGCGGCGCAGACCCCAGGCGATGAACGAGTTGTCGAACGGCCAGATCGTGCCGTTGTGGTAGCCGATGGGGTTGTACCGCGCCTCCCCCTCGGCGAGCGTCCGCACCCCCCAGCCGGAGAACAGCCGCGGCCCGACCAGGTGTGCGGCGAGCTTCTCCGCCCGCTCGGGCTCGACGATCCCACTCCACAGCAGGTGGCCGATGTTGGAGCTGAGGATGTCGCACTGGCGGCCGTCCGGGTCCAGGGCCAGGGCGAAGTACTCGCCGTCGTCGACCCACCAGTCCCGGTTGAACCGCTCCTTGAGCTGCGCCGCCTCCCGCTCCAGCTGGTCGGCGAACTCCGGGTCACCCCAGAATTCGCGAGCCAACCGGGCCGCCCGGACCTTCGCGTCGTACGCGTACCCCTGCACCTCGCAGGTTGCCCGTGGGAACGGCGGCAGCGTGCCGTCGGAGTAGGAGATCGAGTCCCAGGAGTCCTTCCAGCACTGGTTCTCCAGGCCGGTGTCGGTGTTGCGGCGCTCGTACCAGATGTAGCCGTTGCCGACGAGGTCGGCGTAGTTGTCGATCCACCTCAGCGCCGCCCGGGACTCCTGCTCCAGCTCCTTGACCAGCTCGACGTCCCCGCTCCACCGCTCGTACTCGTCGAGCAGCACGATGAACAGCGGCGTCGCGTCCACCGAGCCGTAGTACGGAGAGTGGGGCTGCTCCTCGAAGGCGGCGGTTTCGCCGTAGCGCATCTCGTGCAGGATGCGCCCCGGGTCCTCGTCCCGGAAGTCGTCGAACCGGCTGCCCTGCAGGGACGCCAGGATGCGTAGCGTCGTCTTCGACAGCTGCGGGGTGAACGGCAGCGTCTGCAGGCAGGTGAGGATGCTGTCCCGGCCGAACATGGTCATGAACCAGGGCAGACCGGCGGCCGGCAGGGTGGCGCCGCCCAGTGACAACGGCGGGAAACGCAGCGCGGCCAGGTCGATCAGGCTGCGCCGGTACGTGCTGGCCACCCGGCCGTGCTCACTGTTGACCTTGGGCGCGTCGGCGATCCACTGCTCCAGGTCGTGCTGGAGGGCGAGCCGCTCGGTGCCATGCTTGCGCAGCCCCAGACGAAGGTCCCGGCCGGTGGGCCCGACCGCGTTGGTCTCGACGTCGATCGAGGCTTCCCACTGCTCGTTCGGCTCCAGGTGCACGGTGTACGCGAAACCCTTGCTGTCGTACCGGGCCGACATCGACGACGAGATCACCGTCTCCCGCCGGAAGTTCCCCCGCCGGTAGCCCAGCCGCAGCCGATCCGGCTCCACCTCGGTGTAGATCTCGCCCTTCTTGTTCAGGATCTCGTCCTTGACCTGGAACAGGTCGGCGAAGTCCGACGCCGCGTCCATCCGGACTTCCAGGTCGACCGGCTTCTCGTCGTGGTTGAGAATGGTCAGTTGCTCCCGGAAGCTGCCGCCCACCGCCCGCTCCCGGATGATCGACAACTTCGCGTCCACGTAGTGCGTGGCCATCCCGGGGACCAGGAAGAAGCGCGACTCGAAATACTGCAGGTCGTCGAAGGAGAGCGAGTTGAGTCGCTCACCGTTGACGGTCAGCACCCAGGTCGACAGGAACCGGGTGTCGATGGAGAAGAGCCCGGTGGGCTCGCTCGGCGTCGCCTCGATGTCACCGGTGTCCTCGCAGACGACGAACGTGTTGCCGTCCAGGATCCGGATCGTGTTGCTCTGCCCCATCAGTGCACCTCCCCGGCGAAACGTCGACGTGGCCCACGGGCGTCCGGTGACCCCGGGAAGATCCGCTCCACCTGTACGACCAGCCGAAGGTCGCCCGACGCCGTCATGTCGCCGCGCAGCAGCGCGGCCAGGCCGTGCTCGCGCCCCGAGGCGATGTCGTCGAAGAGGATCGGGCTAGCGCCGATCACCGTGTCGGCCTCCTGGTCCTCCTGGCTGACGTTCAGCCGGCCGTGATCGATCCGCAGCAGCCAGTGCCGGGTCTGCGCCCCCTCGTGCAGGTCGATCCGCAGCGTCCCGGAGGTCTTGGCCAGCAGGGGTTCGTACCCCCGCCGGTCCAGGTCCTCGAAGAACCTCGTGGTCGCGTCCACCATCGGGTCCACTCCTCCCAGTTGCCGGGCCGGGGATCCCACCCACCGCGCTCGCGTCGCGCGGACGGCCGGCGTTGCACGTCCCCGCACGGGTCCCCGCCCTCCCCCACGCCCAACCTCACCCAATTCAGGTGACCCCCACCCCCTTGCTTCGGTGATCAAGAAGTTTGCGTCACCACCGTGGGCGTGTCGTGACGCAAACTTCTTGATCACGCGGGGAGGGGTGGGGGTGGGGGTGGGGACAGGACGCGCGCCGGCTCTCCCCTTGGGGAGGGCCGGCGCGCGTCTGGCGCGGCGGACGGTCAGTTGTTCGGGTCGTCGGCGCTGATGTCGGCCAGGACCGACTGCGGTTCACGCTCGACCGCGAGGTCACCCATCGAGACCAGGCCAACCAGGCGTCCGTCGTCAATCACCGGCAACCGGCGTACGGCGTACGTCCGCATCAGGTCAGCGGCGGCCACGGCATCGTCGTACTGACTCACCGTGATCACGTCGCGAGTGGTGATCTGATTCAACCGGGTCGAGCCCGGATCCATGTTCTCCGCGACACCTCGGACCGTGATGTCCCGGTCCGTGACGATGCCGACCACACTGTCGCCGTCGGTCACCACCACGTCTCCGATCGCGCTGTCACGCATCTCCTGCGCGGCCGCGATGAGCGTGTCGTTGCCGTCCATCGTCACCAACCGGGTCGTCATGAACTCTCCGACCGTTGTCATGGTGCTCCCCTCTCGGTGTCGGCACGGCCCGTCTACCCGCCGTCCGGCACCGGGTAACGCCCGGCCGCCGGTGGCTACCGGCGCTGCCGCACACGCCGCACCTCGGACCCGCCACCCGCCGACCCGCCCGGGGGGGCAGCGCACCCCGGGGTGGCCGCCTACGGTGGGCTGATGGCGGCGGACGAGTCGGAGCTGCGGGAGCTGGTAGCCGGCAACCGGTGGTTGACCCGGGCGCTGACAGTGGTGCGCGACTCGGGGCTGCCGGACGCCTGGATCGGCGCGGGCGTCCTGCGCGACCTGGTCTGGGGCGAGCGGTACGGACACGGGTTCGACCCGGCGACGGTCCGGGACGTGGACGTGGTCTTCTTCGACCCGACCCGGCTGACCCGCGAGGACGACGACCGGGCCACCGCCCGGCTGACGGCGGCGTGGCCGCAACCGCCGTGGGAGGCGCGCAACCAGGCGGCGGTGCACACCTGGTACGCGGCGAAGTTCGGCGGCGAACCGATCACCCCGTACCGCGATGTGACCGAGGCGGTCGCCACCTGGCCGGAGTACGCGACAGCGGTGGCCGTCCGCCTGGACTCGGCCGACCGGCTGGAGGTCTGTGCGCCGTACGGCCTCGCGGACCTCTTGCGTGGGGTGTGGCGACGCAACCCGGCCCGGGTGGGTGTGGCATTGTCCCGGCGACGGCTGGCCCGGCACCGACCGGCGCAGCGTTGGCCCGGCGTGACCGTGATCGAACCGGGCTGACCGGTCGGGGTCAGCCCCTCGGCGGCATCCCGTAGAGCCGCTCCACGTGCAGCCGCAGCACGATCCGCCCCTCGTCGACCATGGCCTGGCGGTATTCGTCCCAATCGGGGTGTTCGCCGCTCAGCGCCCGGTAGAGCACCACCAACTCCTCGACCGTGTCGTCGCCAAGCTCGGCGGACGGCGGGGTCAGCTCGGCGCGACCCTCGACCACCGCGTACGCCCAGCCGTCCTGACTGCTGACGTGGAGGCTGGCCCGGGGGTCGCGGCGCAGGTTGGCGGTCTTCGCCCGAGAGTCGGTGACCGAGACCCGGATCAGGCCGGCGTCCCGGTCGAAGGAGTAGAGCACCGTGGACAGCTGCGGGCGACCGTCCCGCTTGATGGTGGCGAGCACGCCCATCGAGTGGCCGGCCACCAGGTCGGTCAACGCCTGCTGGGTGCGGTCGTCGGGCATGGTGTCCTCCAGGTTGGACGATCGTCTCCGACCCATCCAAGCACGACCCGCCGGCCCTCGCGGGCGACCACCCGGTGCTGGCCCTCGTCCAGAGCGACCGAGGTCGAGCGCACGCACCGACAGTGCGACCACCCGGAACGGCAGCGAGCCCTCGCCGACGGGCGGCGAGGGCTCGGTGCTTGTTGGATGTCGAGGGCCTGTGGTGTGGCGACCGGTGCCGGTCAGCGGCGCTCGGCGGCGACCAGCTCGGCGAGCTGCACCGCGTTGAGCGCGGCGCCCTTGCGCAGGTTGTCGTTGGAGCAGAACAGGGCCAGCCCGTGCTCCACCGTCTCGTCGGCGCGGATCCGGCCCACGTAGGTCGGGTCCTGGCCGGCGGCCTGCAACGGCGTCGGGACGTCGGTCAACGCCACCCCCGGCGCGTCGGCCAGCAGCTCGTGGGCGCGCTGCGGGGTGAGCGGCCGGGCGAACCGGGCGTTGATCTGGAGCGAGTGCCCGGTGAAGACGGGGACCCGGACGCAGGTGCCGGAGACCCTCAGGTCGGGGATCTCCAGGATCTTGCGGCTCTCGTTGCGGAGCTTCTGCTCCTCGTCGGTCTCGAACGAGCCGTCGTCGACGATCGAGCCGGCGAGCGGGAGCACGTTGAAGGCGATCGGCTGGGCGAACGAACGCGGCGCGGGGAACTCCACGGCCGACCCGTCGAAGGCCAGCCCGGTGGCGTGCTCGGCCACCTTGCGGACCTGCTCGTCCAGCTCGGCGACGCCGGCCAGCCCGGCACCGGAGACCGCCTGGTACGTCGACACGACCAGGCCGACCAGGCCGGCTTCGGCGTGCAGCGGGCGCAGCACCGGCATCGCGGCCATCGTGGTGCAGTTGGGGTTGGCGATGATGCCCTTCGGCCGGTCCAGGGCGGCGTGCGGGTTGACCTCGGCGACCACCAGCGGCACCTGCGGGTCCATCCGGAACGCCGAGGAGTTGTCGATCACGACGGCGCCGGCCTCGGCGACCCGGGGGGCCAACTCCCGGGCGGTGCCCTTACCGGCCGAGAAGAGCACGATGTCCAGCCCGGAGTAGTCGGCGCTGGCCGCGTCCTCGACGATCACCTCGCCGTCGCGCCACGGCAGCGTACGCCCGGCTGACCGCGCCGAGGCGAACAACCGCACCTGCTCCGCCGGGAACTCCCGCTCCGCCAGCACCTGCCGCATCACGCCACCGACCTGGCCGGTGGCTCCCACAATGCCGATCCTCATGCCCGCGAGGCTACCGACCCGACCCCCGGAACCGGGACCCCTTTCCCACCCCCCGGGTCCCGCATCACACCCACCCACCCACTCCCCCAACCCGCACCCTCACCCCCGTCGACCATGAAGTTGTTGCCGCGACACGCCGTCGGAGGTGGCAACAACTTCATGATCAACAGGAGCGGAGGGGCCGGAGGCCGGGAGCAGGGGTGGGTGGGGTTAGGGGAGGAGGTCGCCCAGGGCGGTGGCCTGGAGGTCGTCGCGGATGGCTGCGGCGTCGCCCTCGATGACCAGGGTCAGGGCCTCCGGGTGCAGGTGGGTGGCCGCCGCCGCGGAGACCTGCTCCACGTCGGCGGAGAGCAGCGCCTCCCGCAATCGCGCGTGGTAGTCGTCCGGCAGGTCGTGCACCACCAGGGTGGTCAGCGCGGAGGCGATCGCCCGAGGGCTCTGCAACTCGACCGAGAGCTGCCCGGCCCGCCACGAGCGGGCCACCTCCAGCTCGTCCTCCGTCACCCCGCTGGCCTGGGTACGGGTGATCTCGCCCACCGCCTCGACCACTGCCGGCGCGGTGACCGCCGTCTGCACCCCGGAGCTGACCGCGAACCGACCGAACCGGCGCGACGCGGCGAAGTCAGCCCGGATGCCGTAGGTGTAGCCGCGGACCTCACGCAGCAGGTGGTTGAGCCGGGACGTGAACGCACCGCCGAGCACCGTGCCGGCGAGCGTCATCGGCACGTGGTCGGGGTGCGCCCGGTGTGGTGCCGGGTGGCCCAGCCGCAGCGTCGACTGCACCGACCCGGGTCGGTCCACCAGGATGATCCGCCGACCGTTGTGCGTCGGCACCTCAAGGGGGCCGCCGCGCTCGGCGGGGCCACCACCGGTGCCGGCGAACGCCGCGGCGGCCAGCGCGTCCAGGTCGATCCGGTCCAGGTCACCGGCGACGATCAGGGTGCCGGGGCGCAGGAACCACTCGGAGTGGAAGACAGTGACGTCCTCCACGTCCAACCCGGCGACCGACTCCGGGTCGCCGTGCATCGGCCGCCCCCAGCGGTTCTGCGCGCCGAACAGGTCGGCCCGCAGCGCGGCGTCGGCGCGCGGGCCGGGGTTGGCCCAGTCCATGCGGAGTGCTGTCGCCTCGTCGTCGCGGACCCGGCGTACGTCGGCGGGGTCCAGCCTGGGCGTGCGGACCGCCTCGGCCAGCAACTCCACTGCCGCGTTCAGCCGGTCCACCGGGATCACCACGCTGGCCTGGAACGAGTCCCAGTCCAGGCCGGTCGACAAGGCGGTGCCGAGCCCTTCGACGGCGAGGGCGTACGCGGCGGCGTCCCGCTGCGCGGTCCCCTCCTCCAACGCCTTGGCCAGCACACCGGACAGGCCCTCCTTGCCGACCGGCTCCTGGCCCGCGCCCACGTCGAGCAGCAGCAGGGCCACGGCGAGGTTCTGCCCCGGCAGGTGCGCGGCGACGACCTGACCACCGGCCACGGCGCGGCGGACCACCGGCGGGAACCGGTACGGGCGGGCGGCACCCGGGCCGGGACGGTCGGCGATCAGCGTCATGAGGTCTCCTCGGGCAGGTAGGTCAAGGTCACCCGGTCGGTGGCGAGCACGTCGGCGGCGGCCTCGGCGATCTGCTCGGCGGTGACCGCGAGCAGCGCCGGCAGGTGGTCGGCGACGCGGGCCGGGTCACCGAACTGCGTGGCGTACCGGCCGAGCAGGTCGGCGCGGCCGTCGACGGTGGACAGCTGACGCCACCAGCCGGTGCTGAGCAACGCCTTGGCCCGGTCCAGTTCGGCGGCCGTGACCGGCACGGTGGCCAGCTCGTCGACGACCTCGGCCAGCCCTTCGGCCAGCCGCTCGGCGCTCACTCCGGGGCGGGCGGTGGCGGTGGCGATCAGTGGTGCCGGGCCGTGCGCGAGGTCCACCCCGTACGCCCCGACCAGGTCCGGCTGCGCGATCCGCTCGCCGTCGGCGAGGCGCTGGTAGAGCCGGCTGCCCCGGCCGCTGCCGAGGACCGTGGCGAGCACGGTGATCACGTCGTACCCCGGGCTGCCGAACGGGTAGCTGCGGTGGGCGATGTACACCCGCGGCGCCGGCACGTCGGCGCTGACCGACTCGACGGCCGTCTGCCCGGTGGCGGGGACGCTGCGGCCGTCCGGTGCGGGCGGGATGTCGTCGCGGGCGGGCAGCGCGCCGAAGTACTTGTCGGCGAGCGCGAACACGTCGGTGGCGGTGGCGTCGCCGACCACGGTGAGCACCGCGTTGTTCGGCGCGTAGTAAGTCTGATGGAACGCCTGGAAGGTGGCGAGGTCGGCGGCGTTCAGGTCGGCCATCGAGCCGATCGTGGCGTGGTGGTAGGGGTGCCCCGGCGGGTAGAGCATCGGCAGCAGTCGCAACCAGGCGTCCCCGTACGGCACGTTCTCGTAGCGCTGCCGGCGCTCGTTCTTCACCACGTCCCGCTGGTTGTCCAGCGTCTCCTGGGTGAGGGCGGGGACCAGCCCGCCCATCCGGTCGGCTTCCAACCAGAGCGCCAGCTCCAGGTGCTCGGCCGGGACCGTCTCGAAGTAGTTGGTCCGGTCCGGGTTGGTGGTGGCGTTGAGTGAGCCGCCGGAGCCCTGGATCAGCTTCATGTGCTCGGTCTTCGCCACGTTCACCGAGCCTTCGAACATCAGGTGCTCGAAGAGGTGGGCGAAACCGGTCTGCCCGGCCGGCTCGTGCCGGGAGCCGACGTCGTACCAGAGGTTGACGGCCACGGCGGGCGCGGTGCGATCCTCACTCACCACCACGCGCAGGCCGTTGTCCAGTCGGGACGTCTGAATGGGCCAGGGGTAACCGCTGTCGGGCATGCCCCGACGCTATCCGATCTCGGGGGCGGAAAGGTGACGCGCTGTCGGTCGGCGAGCCGACCGGGGCGGCATCGGTGCGGCCGCGCGGGGTACCGGAGGGGAATGACCGTCACCCCGCCCCCGTCCCGGGCCGCCACCGCCGTCGAACGCGCCAGCACCGCACTCGGCCGGCTGCGCCGCGGCCGGCTGCTGCATCCGGCCGGTCGCTCGTTCGTCGGCGAGACGGTGATCTGGGGTACGCCGGGACCCCCCACCGGGGTCGCTCTGCTCGACGACCCCGGCCGGTACCGGACCACCGTCCGGCTCTCCAAGGGCACGCCCACGCCGGGCAGTTGGCCCGACGTGCTGGGCCTCGCGGTGCGCCTGCACCGCGACGACGGCCCGCCGTTCGACCTGTTGGTCAGCTCCAGCGGCGCGGCCCCGGTGCTGCGGAACCTGCCGCTGCCCCGCCGCCGCTTCACCGGCACGTACAGCACGATCACGTGGTTCCGCGCGGGTCGACGCCGCCTCTGGCTGGCCGCGTTGGCCGACCCGGACGCGGCCGACCTGGGCCGCAGCCTGGCCACGGTGGCCGCCGCGACGCGGACGGACACCCCGCGCCTGGTGCTCGCGGTCGCGTCGGCGGTGGGGCCGTGGCGGCTGGTCGGGCAGGTCAGCCTCGGTGCCCAGCTCAGCGCCGAGCAGGACGCGGCGCTCGCGTTCGACCCGACGCGCAACCTGCCAGCCGAACTGCGGCTGGCAGGTCCGCTGGCCTGGCTGCGCGACCAGACCTACCGGGGGTCGCGCCGGGCGCGCGGGGCTACCGCTCAGTCCGGCGGTTCGACAGCGACAACGGTCTGATCCGAGGTACGACGTTCCAGCACCGTGTCCGGGGCGGCGTTCTGGTCCGCCGTGCGGATGTCCGACTCGGTGAGGATGGCTTCCGCCTGCGCCTCCGGGTCGTCGCTGCCCACCGCCGTCTCCTCGGGCAGGAGGTGGTGTGCCCGGGACTCCACCCGGTCCTGATCGCTCTGTTCGTGTGTCATGGGACCCCTGTTACCCCGACCGCATCCCTGGCACGCGATGTTCGCTCCGCATCTTGGGACGACGGGCCGGGTGACCGCGTCCGGTCGGGTACGCTGGCCCGGTGACGCGTTCCTATCGATGGTTTAGGCAGCCGGCTCGCACGCCGGTGACTTCACCATGAACTGACGTCACCACGGACCGAGCCGGCTGGGCAGGAGCTGTCGTTCCTGCCCTTTTGCGTACGAGCAGCCGGCTCGTCCCGGGCACCGGCCCCGGGCACGGTCGGCGGAAGGATGCCCACCGTGACGACCCCGGAGACCGATCGGGTCAGCGATCAGCGGATCGACCGTGTCGTGCCGCTGACCACGCCCGCCCTGCTGCACCACGAGTTACCCCTTGATCCCCCGCTCGCGTCGGCCGTACTGAACGGCCGCCGTGCGGTGGGGCGCGTGCTGGACCGCGAGGACGACCGCCTGCTGGTGGTGGTCGGTCCCTGCTCGGTGCATGACCCGGCCGCCGCCCTCGACTACGCGCAGCGGCTGCGGACGGCGGCCGACCGGCTGGCCGACGACCTGCTGATCGTCATGCGGGTCTACTTCGAGAAGCCACGCTCCACGGTCGGCTGGAAGGGCCTGATCAACGACCCGGGGCTGGACGGCAGCGGGGACGTCAACACCGGGCTGCGGTTGGCGCGGGCGCTCCTGCTCGACGTGCTGCGTCTCGGCCTGCCGGTGGGTTGCGAGTTCCTCGACCCGATCACCCCGCAGTACATCGCGGACACGGTGGCCTGGGGCGCGATCGGCGCCCGTACCGTGGAGAGCCAGGTGCACCGGCAGCTGGCTTCCGGTCTGTCCATGCCGATCGGCATGAAGAACCGCCCGGACGGCAGCATCGGCACGGCGGTGGACGCGATCCGCGCCGCCGGGGTTCCGCACGTCTTCCCCGGCATCGACTTCTCCGGCACCCCGGCGATCATGCACACCCGGGGCAACACCGACGGGCACCTGGTGCTGCGCGGCGGGGGCGGCCGGCCGAACTACGACGCCGCGTCGGTCGCCGGGGCGCTCGATCTGCTCCGCGCCGCCGACCTGCCGGAGCGGCTGGTGATCGACGCCAGTCACGCCAACAGCGGCAAGGATCACCGCAACCAGCCGCTGGTGGCCGCGGACGTGGCAGCGCAACTCGCCGCCGGCCAGCGTGGGATCACCGGCGTGATGCTGGAGTCGTTCCTGCTGCCCGGCCGACAGGAGCTCGACCCGACCCGGCAGCTGGAGTACGGCCGGTCGGTCACCGACGCCTGCCTCGGCTGGGACGACACCGCCGAGGTGCTCGACCACCTCGCCTCGGCCGTGCGGGCCCGGCGGGCCACAGTGCCGACGACGGTGTGACCGCCGACACCGGGCCGCACGGAACACGAGCGGGGGTCGGCTCGTTGACTGGGGTGTCGGTGTGCCCAGTGTCCCCGGGCCTCACCTAAATAGCCTTCGCGGAATACCGTCCGGCTGGAGCCGCGTAGCGCCACTCGCCGAGAGGCGACCTGCACACCGACACCAGCGCCGCCCCCGGCCCACAAGGCCGGGGGCGGCGCTGTCGGTTGCCCCTCGAACCCGTCCGGGGGCGACGGCCGGCCCGGTGGCGTGACGTTTGACCGATTCCGCCCGGGGTAGCTGATCGACGTGACCGACGACGCATCAGTGGCCGGCGAGCCGGACACCCGGGCCCTCGACGACCTGCTCGACGACCTCTACCGGGGGCAGGAACGGGTCACCCAGGCGGACATCTACCGCAAGGCGGTGGCCGCCGAACTCCCGCCGGACCTGCTCGCCCGGATCGACGCGCTGCCCGAGGGCGAGTACGCGGTGGACGAGGCCAGCGACCTGCTGGGTGGTTCCATCGGCTGAGCGCCTGTGCCAGCTCCGCCGCGTGAGCGACAGCAGAAGGGACACCACATGACGCACCACGACGAGGACCACGACGAGAAGGTGCCGGCGCTGGGTCAGCCGCCGAAGGGCACTGACACCACGCCCGAGCCGGACTTCGCCAACGAGCACGACCGCACGGCGGTGGACCGGGACATCATCACCGGGGCGGACGAGCACGAACGGGAGCCGGAGTCGCCGCACGGTTGGTCCGGCATGCAGCGCTGAGGGGTACGAGAAAGGGGGCCGGTTTCCGCCGGCCCCCTTTCTCGTGCGTGCTGATCAGTCGTCGTCGTGCCCGCCCTCGGCGGCCTGCTGGGCCGTCGCGTACGCCATCTGGAGGAAGTCGGACGCGGCGACCGCGGTCAGCGCGGTGGCCACCAGGCGGGTGAGCCGGGGCGCGAGGACCAGGCCACCGGTCAGCCCGGTGGCCACCCAGACGGCCAGGCAGAACGGGCAGCTCAGCAACTCGCCGATGGCGTGCCGGGTCGGGCTGCCCGAGTCGCGGACCTGTTCCATCACCTCGCCGCTGCCGATCGGGCGGTCATAGCGGGTGAACGGCGCCCGCAGCGGGCTCGTCACCGCGTCCTTGGACAGCAGCCGGCTCAGCTTGTGCGTGGCGATGGAGAGCAGCACCACGTCGGACGGCGCGGGGCGCTCCGGCACCGGCCGACCGGTCGCCTTGACCAGGCCGGCGAGCGCACCGGTCACCCCGGCGTAGGCGCCCATCGCCACCAGGTAGCCGCCGAGCGGCCGGTGTTCGTGCGGCGCGTACGCCCGGCGCAGCCGGGCCGCCTTCTGTCGCAGGCCAGTGTCGCTCACCCGATCTCCTCACGTGTCGTGGTGGTGGCGGGAGCGGCGTCCCGCTGTGGCCGGCTCAGCCGGCCTGGAGGTTGTCGGCGACCTCGCGTGCCAGGTTGGTGAGCGCCTGGTCGGCCAGTTGGTCCGGCCCGGGCCCGCCCGACCCGTCGGCCAGGTCCAGCTCGATCCGGGCGCCACCGGAATCCGCCGGCTCGACCCGGATCTCGGCGGACCAGTCGTCGGTGTCGCCCCACCGGGCACGCAGCTCGTCGCCGTTGATTTCCGCGGCAGGGCTGCCGTCGCCGCGCAGTGGCTCCGGCAGCCAGGCCGAGGCACGGTCGGGGTCGGTGGCCGTGCTGAAGACCACCTCGGGTGGCGCGGACATGCCGCGTACGGCGCGCGCCGGCATCAGGCGTCCCGCAGGCGGCTGGGATCGACCTCGCGACCCGGGTGGCGGGCCAGGTACTCGGTCTCCAGCTCCGCCGTGCGTCGCAGGTGGTTGGCGAGTGCGGAGTCGGCAGCGTGCCGCAGGGTGTCCAGGCGGGTGCGGTGCAGACTGTGCATCTCGCGGATCAGGTCCTCGTCGGTCAGCTCCGTCGGGTCGATGCCGAGCAGCTCGCCGTCGAGACCGGGAGCGCCGGCCGGGTCGGCCAGCTCATCGCCGCCCCACTCGGGCACCCGCTGCTCCGGGCTCACATCCGCGCCATCACTGGACGCGAAGCCGTCCTCACGTACCGATCCGGTCATGATCGCCCCCCTTGATCTCGTTTGGGCTGGCGTCTAGACGATTGCCCAGGCGTGGTGATGCCAAACCACGCCGACGAGGCGACAACTACGACACGGTGTCGGAGACCGGCGGCGTCCCCGGTACCCTCGATGCCATGAGGCGGCTCTGGACTCCGGCGTGGATCGCGCGCCACGTGGCCATGGTCGTGCTGGTCGTGGGCTTCCTCGGGCTGGGTTGGTGGCAGATCAGCCGGGCCGCCGCCGGCAACAGCCTGAGCTGGGGGTACGCGGTCGAGTGGCCGATCTTCGCCGGTTTCGTGGTCTACGTCTGGTGGCGTGAGGTGAAGTTGGCCCGCCGCAGGATGGCGGAGGCCGACGCACCGCCCGCGGACCCGGCCGTCGAGCCGGCGCCGGCGGTCACCACCGGGTCCCGACCGGCGGTACGCCGACCGGTGCGGGTGTCCCGGGTGCCGGCCACCGGTGACGTCGGCGAGGACACCGACCTGGCCGCCTACAACCACTACCTGTCATGGTTGAACGCCAATCCGGGCGCCCGGCCCGGTGACTATCCCGGCTGAGCCGGGCTCGGAAGGACGGACAAAGGTGGGCGCTGCCCTTACCCGGTACCGCGTGATCGCCTGGATCGTGGGCGTGGTGCTGATCCTGCTGGTCGTGATCGGCATGCCGCTGAAGTACGCGTTCGACAACCCGGTCGTCGTGGAGACGGTGGGGCCGGCGCACGGCTTCCTCTACATGATCTACCTGGTGGCCGCGTTCGACCTGAGCCGGCGGGCCGACTGGCCGTTGAAGCGGATGCTCCTGGTGATGCTGGCCGGCACCGTGCCGTTCGTCTCGTTCTACGCCGAGCGCCGGGTCAGCGGGTGGCTGGCCCGACCGGTGCAGCGCACCCCGGAGACGGTCGCCAGCTGACGCAGACGGTCGGCGACTGACGCACCGTCGGTCAGCGGGCGCGCCGGGCGATCAGCCACCCCGCCACCGCCAGGGCAGCGCCGATGACGGCCAGGGCGATCGCGTCGGTCAGCAGACCCACCAGGATCAGCACCGCCCCGCCGACAGACACGGCGAACGCCGCGGGGTTGCGGGCGGCTGGCGGTCGCCAGCCGCCCTGCCTGGTCTTTCGCGCCATTGGTGTGTCCTCTCTCGGCGATCCCCGAACCTGGCTCAGGCCCAGCTGTCCTTGTCCTTCACCACCACGAACAGCAGACCGGCGCCGATGATGGTCAGCACCGCGCCGATCGGGATCAGCGTCCACGACATCAGGAACGACAGCGAACCGTTCGTGTGGCCGTTCTCGGCCACGAACAGTTCCGGATCGGCGGGGTCGACCCGGATCGTCACCTGCGGCCCCGGCGTGCTGTGACAACCCGTCAGACCGGCGCACGGGATCCACTTCTCGTACTGCACCCCGTCGAACAGATAGTTGATCTCGATGCGGTCGATGCCGCTGCCTCGGCCGCCGCCACCGGAGCGGTCAGAGATGGTGGCAGTGATCGGCACGCCATCGCTCTGCAACCGGTCAGCCTCGGCCGAGACGTGCCACCGATAACCGAGCGAACCGCCGAGCAGGGCGACGCCTGCCAGCAAGAAGGCGGCGGCCATCAGGCCGACCTTGAATCGGACGCGCCCGGCGCCGCTGCCGCGCGCGCCAACGCCGACCCGCTGCTTTCCCATCCACGCCTCCCCATCGAGGGACTCACGATAGCCCGGTCGGGGCCGCCACGACCCCGACCGGTTGCCAGCTACTGACCGCGGTTCACCATTTCAGCGGATCGGTGAACGGAATGTCCTGTTGCCAGGGTGCGATGCCGCCGGGTGCCGACACCCCCCACCAACCGAGTTGTCCGGCAGTGCGGCCTCCGCCCGCCAGCATCGCTCCGCCGTCCCAGGTGCCGCCCGGTTTGAACTGCTGCCGCCAGGTCAGGCTGTAGTCCTGGGTCGGGTTGCGGGCGCTGCGTGGAGCATGGACTGTCGCCCCGGAACGGGTTGTCTTGAACAGCCGCACGCCTGGGATCTTGGACGAGGCATAGTCGATCGCCATACCGGTGAACATCCGTTCGACGTTGTCCTGGGTCCAACCGCTCTTCGAGGACTGGACGTCGAGCATCCGGCCGCCGAGGGCGACCCCGAGGCCGACGGCACCGGCGACCGCGCAGACCCCGGCGGTGGCGACGATGCAGACACCCACGCCGAGCGTTCCGACGGTGCCGGTGACCCAGTCGCGGTTACCGCGCCACCACTTCTTGGCGCCCTCACCGCCGCTGAACAGGCACTTGAAGTCGCGGAACTTGCACGTCGGGCCGTCCAGCTCACCCTCGGGCTTCGCCGGCACCGGCACTGTCGGGCAGGCCGGCGTCGTCGGGATCTGCACCCGGGGTTTCGGGCTGCTGGCCGGGCCAGCCACCGGTCCGGAGAAGTTGAGCGCCACCCGCCAGACGTGCACCACCACGCGGGCCACCAGCCATACGCCGGGCAGGCCGGCGTACTGCATCGGGATCCAGTACGCCGTGCCGCCGACCCCGCCCAGGCACTGCGACCCGCCATATCGGCAGAACAGGTAGTAGTCGGCCCGGAAGTGGTAGCGGTAACCACCCTTGGTGCTGGTCCACCGGTCACTGCCGACGTACATCCAACTGCCGCCGGGCTCCCGTCCGCTCGGGTCGGAGTGGGTGATGGGGCTGTTGCCCGAATAGGCGTAGCCGTTCATCTGCTCCGGAGCGTCCTCGTTGAACACCGGGTCGATGCTGACGAAGCGGCCGATCACCGGGTCGTACTCGCGCGCGCCCAGGTGGACGAGGCCGGTGTTGTCGACCGTCCCACCCACGAAACCCTTGCTGTTCGGCCAGGCCGGTTGGCCGCCGCGCGGAGTGCCGTAGGGGGTCTGCCGGCGTACGGTGACCTGCTGGTCGCTCTCTCGCACCGAGACCTGGGCGGTGCCCTGGTGGTCGCTCGCCAGCCACACCAGGCCGGCAGTGGTACGTGAGGCGACCGCCTGGCCGGCGAAGGTGTAGTAGCGGGTGCAGGTCTTGCTCTGGTCGGAGTTCCGGTACCGCAACTCCTGGCCGGCGAGGTACAACGTCTTGCCGGTCGGGTCCTTGCGGATCAGTCTGTTGCCGTCCGCGTCGTAGATGTAGCTGGTGGTTCCGGTGCTGTCGGTGCTGGTGGCGAGCATCCCCTCCGGGTCCCAGGTCAGGGTCTGTTTTCCCGCGGTCGGCGTCGGCCGCGTCAGGGTGTTGCCCGCCTCGTCGTACGTGTACGCGGCCGTCTCGGTGACGACACCGTTGACAGTGGTGCTGGTGCCGTTCAGCGCGTGCGGCAGCGACGATCCGCCCGCCGGATACCCGTACGTGTAGCTGGTCGTCCGCTCACCGGAGGGCGCGGCACGGTCGATCTCCGTCATGCGACGCCCCGCCGGGTCGATGTCCCACTTCAGCCAGTACTTCGCGGGGCCACCCAGCGTGGCCACTGTCGGTGCCGCGTCGCAGTCGCCGTTCGACGGGGTCCACGCCTCAGTCAACTGCCCCCGGAAGTCGTGGCTGAAGCACTGGTTGTCCGCCCCGCCGACCGCGGCGAGGTCGGACATCTTCTTGATGTTGCCGACCTCGTCGTAGCTGTAACGGACGTCGGTGATGGTGTGCGGCGCGACCGAGTCCCGGTCAGTGCGACTACCGGTCAGCCGGCCGGTCTCGAGTTCGTAGGAGAAGGAACGGAAGAACCGCGACCCGGTCTCCGAGTAGAGGCCGGTGTACATCTCGTACTGGTCGACCTTGCCGAGAGCGTTGTAGTCCGTGTCCGCCACGTAGCTGGACTGCGGTTGCGCGCCGTAGAGCGTGGTCATCTGCTTCGGCAGACCGTTGACCGGGTCGTAGTGGTTGAACACCGTCTCGATTGGAAGGTCGCCGGTCTGCGGGTAGGCCGAGGACGCGACGCTGCCGTCCACGTTGTAGGTGTAGGCGAAGTTGTAGGTGCCGTCGAGCCCCGTCTCCGAACTGGGGATGATCACTTGCGTTCCGGTGGGTTGGTACGCGTCCGTGTAACCGGTGATCTTCACCTGGTACGGCGCGGAACCGACCATCCGCGTGCTCTGGGAGAGCTGCCCCTTGGCGAGGGTGTCGTAGACCCACGCCGCCCGCTGCGGCCCACCGACCTGGTCCTCGTAGGTGGCCCGCTTACGACCCAGCGGGTCGTAGACGTGCACGAGCTTCTTGCTGCGGGCGTCGGTGCTGGAGGTGACCCGGTCGGCGTTGTCGTAGGTCATGGTCGTCGAGCCCTTGTCCGGGTCGTTCCGACTCACCTGGCGACCGCGTGCGTCGTACCCGAACGTCCAGTGGTTGCCGGCCGGGTCGGTCACCCGGTCCAACTGACCCTTGGCGTCGTACCGGTACCACGTCGACTCGTAACTGCCGGTGGGCGTGGCGCCGTGGAACTGCCGCAGCTCCACGGTGCGGCCCAACGCGTCGCCGACCTTGGAGGTGACCGTTCCGCCGGACGGCGGGGTGACGTCGACGCGGTCACCGGCGTAGTAGGTGCGGGTGCGGTAGCGCTCGACACCGTACGGCTGGAAGATCGATGCGGTAGGTCGGCCGGCGCCGTCGTACTCGGTGCGCATCTGACTCGGCACGAACGCCTTCTCGGTGGCGGTGACCAGGGTGGTGCCCGGTGTGCCCGACGCGTGGTAGGCGCTGTACGACGTCGCCTCCCTGCCGGCGGTGTCGTAGAACGTGTCGGTCAGCAGCCGCCCCCCTGACGGCGAGGCCGCCTGGGTCTGTCGTTTGCGCAACAGCCCGTCGTACAGCTCGTAGGCGGTGACCTGGTTACCGGCGGGGTTGAGCGCACGGGTCGTGATCACGGACGGGGCATCGGCCCGGATCAGGTACTCGTAGCTGGTGTTCGCCGACTGCGTCGCCTTGTCCCGGCCCGGCTTCCAGACGCCGGTGAGACGACCGAGTCCGTCGTAACCGAGTTGGGTCACCTTGCCGTTCGCGTCGGTGATTCTGGTGGCCAGCCCCCACCCCGGCTCCTGTTCGCTGGTCGTGGTGTGACTGAGCGGGTTGGTCACCACCGTCTTGGTCAGCGGACCACCGCTCGCCGGGGTGTAGGTGGTGGTGGAGCGGAAGTCCATCGCGTCCCAGGTCTCGGTGACCCGGCCGTACGCGTCGAACGCCGCCCGGGACACCGTCACGAATGACGGGACGCCAGCGGTCCAGGCCGACATCTCCTCGTTCCGGCTGACCTCACCCCGCGTCGGCGCGACTCCGTGGGCGTTGCCGTCGTACGAGATCCGATCAACCGAGATGACCTTGTCCGCGGTGAGGGTGGTCGGGTTGGTGGCGTCGGCGCAGCTGACCGCGTAGGTGGACCGGGTGTGCGGCTGACCGATCAGCCAGTTCGTGGTGTTGTTCGCGTACTCGGTCTTCACACACTGCTCGTCGCCGGTCTTGGCGGTGTCACCCCGGTCGTCCACCCGGGTGGGCAGGCCGTCGCCGTCGAAGGTGGTGTACTGCGAGGTGACCCGCTCGCCGCGTCCGGCGTCCAGGGTCACCCGGTTGTGCTTCCCGGAGACGTCGACGAATCGCGCCTCGACAAGGTCGCCGTTGATGGTTCGGGAGGCGGTGGCGGCGGACTGCCACGGCTCGCTGACCTCCCGGGAGATCACCGGGCCGCCGGGACCGTTGTGCGTAATCTTCTCCCGCTCCATGCCGGCGTAGGCGTCCTCGTCGTTCACCGTCGGCACGCCTGTTCCGGTCACCGGCACGTTGCGGGTCCCGGACGGCTGCTTGTCGCCGTGCATGCCGCGGAAGTACTTCGTCTCGACGTAGGTCTGCTCGCCCGGGTCACCGACGGTGACACCGACCTTCTCGTAGCCCCGCCACACCGACCAGGTCTTGTCCTTCTTCCCGATCAGTCCGTCGTCATCGGCGTAGTGCCACGCCGGATCGCCGAGGTAGCTGTACTTGTAGGCGGTTCGCGGGCTGCCGTTCGGTGGTACGCCACCGGTGTGGTCGATCTCGTAGATGGTGGTCACCACGTACTTGTGGAACCAGTCGGTGACCGGGTTGGGGTACCCCTCCGGTGTCCAGCGGACCGGGTAGCAGCGCAACGTGTTGTTGTGCGCGGCACTGGGCATCCGGGATCCGATGACGCAGTCCGGATCGGAGTACGTGACGTTCACAGTGCCACCGCTCTCACTGCGGATCGCCGCGAGACGCATCCAGTTCATCGCGGCCGAGTGGTCGATGGTGTCCACCCGGTTGCTGAGCTGCGTCTCGGTGAATTCGATGTCCGGTATTGAGGTGGTGGTGCCGACCAGTCCCTGATGGGAGATCTTCTTCAGGAACAGGCCCGCCCTGGTGCCGTCACCGGGGTCCGGGAAGGTGTGGGTGAGCGTCCATCGCTCCACGTTGCGGTAGGCGCTGCCATCGCGGACCTGGGTGGTCACCGCCGACAGTCGCTTCTTCGACCAGAAGGTGGGCGCGCCGATCAGGCAGGAGTCGCCGGTGCACTCCTGGTCCCAGGGAGTGTCGGGCCAGTGGGCGGCGTCGTGCTGGGAACAGTCGTTCAGGCAGCGGTCCGCCGTGGTGAGCTCCACCCGCATCGGCGCGGCCACGCCACGGTAGAGCGAATCGGTGCGGACACCGCCGACCTCGGTGCGGTTGTCGGTGCCGTACTCGATCCGGGTCAGGTAGCCGCCCCGGGTGTAGGAGGCGACGTCGTCAGCGCTGTTGTTGCGGGCGTAGCCGTTGGACTCCTTCGCGTACCAGAGCGACATGGTGTTGCCGTGCGGATCGACGACGTAGTCGAGGTTCCACCGCCACGCCTGCATGCAGTCCGAGGCGGCGAAGCTGGAGCCCCGGCAGGGCTCGTTGGGGTCGTTACCGAAGACCGGGACCGTCCAGGTGGAGTTGGTCACCGCCTTGTCGCTGGTCCAGCCGGCCAGCTTGTGCCGACCGAACCAGTACTGGGTGCCGTTGGTGGTGGTGACCTTCCAGTACTCACCGTCGTTGTCACCGTTGCCGTACGACGTTCCACCGACGATGCGCTCGGCCCGGGTGCCGTCGTCGCGGCGCGGGTGCCAGTACCCGTCGGTGGCGTTGTAGATCAGCTCACCGCCGGAGCCGCCCAACGACAGCGTCGCGTTGTTGGTCTCCCAGCACAGGTCACCGGTCTTGGTGGCGTTGTTGTTGCTGTCGCCGTCCATGTCCTGACCGCAGGAACGGTAGCGCCGTTCGATGAAGTCACCGGGGACGAACTCGAACCCCTCGCCCACCCAGGACGGCTGGTTGTTGGAGGCGGCGTGCCGGCCGTCGACGCTCTGCGCGGAGTAGGACAGCTTCATCTCCGGCGTCGGGCCGTTCAGGCCCGGGGGGTTGCGCATCGGGTACGACCAGGTGAAGTCACCGGAACTGCTACCTGCCGACCAGGTCGCCGACGGGGACAGACTCGTGGCACCGTAGTCGCCGGCCGCACCGGAGGGACCGGCGGTCAGGGCGAACAGACTTCCCTGCGCGGCCAGGTCGAGGCCGCCCTTCTCGGTCAGCCGAGGCTCGACCGGCACGGCGGCCGTCGCTGTCCGCGCGGCGAGGTCGTTGCGAGTCGGCAGAACTGTGCCGGCGCACTCCGGGCGCTCCGGGCTGCCGAGCGCACAGGCGGGCAGGGAGACCAGGCGAAGTCTGCTCGCCCAGTCGGCACCGTACGCGGTGGCGAATGCCCGGTAGTCGACGCCGAGTTCGACGGTGCCCCGACCGGTGGCGCCGTCGGCCCGGGCGACCCGGATCAGGACGCCGCGGATCCGGGCCTGCTCGGCGGCCCGCTGGTCGAGCACGCTGACCCGGACCCGGCTCGGCACCGAGCTGGCACCGCGCGCGGTGGCCTCGGGACGGTTCACCCGCACCGGCAGCGTGCCGGCTCGGGCTGGCGAGGCCATCCGGCCCTGCGCCGGTGCCGCGGGCAGGTCGACCTCGGCGGTGCCCGCCGACGGCCACCGGGGGGCCGGTTGCGCGGACGCCTCAGGCACCGCCGCCGTGGCCGGCGCCTTGCCGGCGGGTGCGCTACGCACCGGTACCGCCTTGACCTTCGCCGCCTTCGGTGCGGTGAAGGGTTCCGGTGCCGCTGCCCGGGCCGGTGGGACGAACAACGTCGTGGCAGTTAGCGCCGCCACCAGAAGCATCACGAAGAATGCCCAGGTTCGGCTGGTTGTGGACGACGACACGGGCCCGTGTGTGGGCAGGCTCGACTGCACCGGGTTACCTCCGGAAGGGTCCGAGGAGCTACGGCAGTTGCGGGAACCGGCTGTGGTCAGGAAGCGGGTGGGTTGATCCGTAGGCCAAGGCCGGCACGGAGTACCGGTTGCCGGTGTGTGTACTGAAGAGCTGCTGTGCCGTCGGCACCCTCGATGCCGATCGTCGCCGCGCCACCGCGCTCCAGGAACGTCCCGTCGAGGTCGGCGTACGCGAAGCTGTATCCGCCCGCCTCGTCGAAGATCAGCTGGAAGGTGACCCGACTGTTGGGGTCCTCGTAGGAGTGCACGTTGCGCCACTCGATGACGAACTGCCGGTTGGGTGCCGCACCGCGCAGCGCGGTCCGGACGCTGGCCGAGGAGTCGACCACCCAGTCATGCCAGAACGGGTAGATGCCGCTTGCTGGGCTACCCGCCGACGGGATCGGATAGGGGTACGGGAACGGCTCCTCCGGGTTGGCGAAGCTGACCAGCCCGTTGGTGTCCACCCAGGCCGAGCTGACCGACTGCCCGTACAGCGTGACGGGGAAGGGCAGGTCGACCCGGGTGTCCCGGTCGTCACCGCTCAGGGACAGGACCGTGCCGTCCGCGGGGGTGTAGGTGATCGGTTGTTCGGCGATGGTGTAGCCGGCGCCGGCCGGAGTCGCCGCCGTCGGGAAGTTGACGACCCGATCGGCACCGGCGCTCACCGTGGCGTGCTGCACCGAGGAACCGTTGCAGGTACCGGTGGCGCTGGTGGCGATCACCGCGTACGAGCCGCTGGGGACGCTCGTGACCTGGTAGCTGCCCGTCGCCGAGGTGACGGCGGTCTTTCCGGCGACCGCCACTGTCACGCCGGCCACCGGAGTTCCCTGACAGCTGACCGTGCCGGACACCGTGCCCTGCCCGGGTGGGCTGGGCCGGAAGGTGACGCCCTGGCCGCTGGTGAGCCGGGCCTCCCGGTGCAGGTACTGGAAGGCCGTGTTGCCGGCGGCGTTCTCGATGCCGATGGTCGCCTGACCGCCGCGCTCCCTTGCGTCAGCGGGGTCGATGTCCGCGTAGGCCAGCGAGATGTCACCGTTCTCGTTGAAGATGACCTCGAACGACGCGCGGTACGCCTTGTTGCCGGAGCGGTACACGTTGCGCCATTCGACCACCCACTGCCGGTTGGGGGCCGTGCCGCTGACCTTCGTGGCGATCGCGCTGGATGCGTCGACTCCCCAGTCGTCGTAGAACGCGTACACGGCGTTGTCGATCGTCCCGCCCGGCTCGTCGTACGGCAGGGGGGTTGGCATCGGCTTGTCGGTGTCGATGCCGTCGAGGCTGCTGAAACTGATCAGGCCGTTGGCGCTGATCCAGGCGGAGGTGTGCGTCTCCCCGTAGAGGGCGATCGGGAAGGGCGCGGTCTTCTGCCAGACCTTGTCGTCACCGCGCCACGTCTCCACCACGTCGCCCGGGATGAAGGTGACCGGTCCGGTGGTGCAGGAGTAGCCGAACTCGTCACCGTTGGACATCACCGAGAGATCGAGGTCCTGGGTGCCACTACCGGGATGGTTGACGAACTGACGGGCGTACTGCCCGACGCACCGGTTGTCGGTGCCGACCGCGGCCACCACCTGCTCGCCGATGGGCACGTTGGCGAACTGGTAACCACCGTCGGCCGCGGTGACCGTCGTGCGCCCGCCCGGGTCGAGGGTGACGGTGGCGCCGGCGATCGGCTCCCCCGTTCCGGCCGTCGTCAGGGTGCCGCTGATCGAACCCGGCGGCGCCGGGGTGAAGGTGATGGACCCGTTGCTGACGGCCGCCGGCTCCATGAAGGAGTAGACCTCCGCGACCGAGCCGGAGGCGCTCTCGATGCCGATGGTGGCGCTCGAGCCCTTCTGGACGATGTTGGTGAGAGTGCCGTAGTGGAAGCCGATCCGTCCGTCCTCGTGCAGCGTCGCCTCGAAGCTGACGTTGTAGCTCGCGGTGAACGTCTGCAGCGACATGTTGGACCACTCGACCACGTAGGTGCGGTTCGGCGCGGTGCCGATGGTCTTGGTACGGATCACGCTGCCGGATCCGATACCGAGCTGGTCGTCCCAGAACGGGGCGATGACGGAGTTCGGCGCGTCGACCCGCGGCATGTCGGGGTTGATGACCGTGATCGGAGCGGCGTCGAAGCTGATCAGTCCGTTCGTGTCCACCCAGCCCGTGGTGTAGGTCTTGCCGTGCAGGGTGAAGGGGAACGGCAGGTTCACCTGCGCGGTGCCGTTGGTCAGGGTCAGCGGCGTGTCAGCGGTGACATAGCCGGACGCGCCGACGACGCAGCTGTAGCCGAGGCTGCCGTAGTCGACGGCGAGTTGCAGCGCCCGCACCGTGTCCTCGGTCAGGTCGACCTGGCTCTCCGCGGACGGGCCACACCTGTTGTGTTGCGACGACGAGATGGTGTAGCTGTCGGCGACCACGTCGGCGAAGCTCCAGGCACCGCCGGCGCCGGTGGTGGTGGCCAGACCGGTCGGGTCGAGGGTGACGGTCGCGCCGACCACCGGGTTGCCCGCCGGGTCGACGAGGGTGCCGGAGAGATCGTGCTTCTCCAACGGCTCGGCCGTCACCGGAACCGCGAAGGTGATCGCCTGACCGGTGGCCAGTGCCGGAGTCGCCGCCGAATACACCAGGCCGTCGTCGCCACCGGGTGCCTCCATCCCCACCACCGCGTTGGCCCCACGCTCAGCGTCGTTGTCGAGCTGGTCGTAGTTGGTGGTGACGGTGCCGTCGGCGGCCAGCAGGACCTGGAAGGAGAGCCGCTGCGCGGTCGACGACTTGCGATGCACGTTTCGCCATTCGATGACGAACTGTTCGTCGGCGCCGGTTCCCACCGTCCCCGTACGCACGCTCGCCGAGGCGTCGACAACCAGGTCGTCCCAGAACGGGGCGAGCAGGCCGTTCGGATCGGCCGGGGCGGGCAGTGCCCCACCGGTGTACGGGTGGGATCCACCCGGGTCGGTGAAGGAGACGAGACCGTTGGTGTCCACCCAGGCGCTGCGGTACGCGTGGCCGTAGAACGGGAACGCGAAGGGCAGTGCCACCTCGCCGACCGCGTCGTCACCGGTCAGCGCGAGCGCGGTGTCGGCGGCGATGAACTGCTTCGCCGAGGTGGCGCAGGTGTGCCCCTCGTCGTCGCGATACCGCTGCATGAAGATGTCGACACCGAGCCCCTGGCCGTCGATCTCCCACGGGCCGCTGGTGCCGGTCAGCCCGCAACGGCCGCCGAAGGACCCGACGAGGGTGTAGGCCCCGGGCGCGAAGTTGCCGAGGTTGAACGCCCCTTCGGGGCCGGTGGTCGTCTGCGGGCCGCCTGGTTCCAGTCGCACCGTGGCACCGGCCAGCGGCAGCCAGTTGTCGTCGTAGACGGTGCCGTAGACGAATGCCGTCACCTTGACGGTGAACGACGCCTGGGTCATTGCGCCGGTTCGGCCACCGTCGTCCTGGGCCGCCACGTAGATCAGGCGTTCTCCCGTGACGGTACCGACGCCGACGTCGACGGTGGCGGTCCCACCGGCGGCCGTCGCGTTCGCCGTGCTGCCCAGCGCGGTGTCGCCCACGCTGTACCGGAACTTCGTGATGTTGGTGTCGCCGCCGGCGTTGAAGGTGACTCGGAGCTGCCCTCCGGCGGTCACCTCGGTGCCGTTGGGGAAGGACACCGCCGGCTGCAGGGGCACTGCCAACGCGGCGAGCTTGGCCGGGGTCTCGACGAGGTTGTAGACCCGGATGTCATCGACGGCACCGGAGAAGAGCCCGTCGTCGGCGCCGTCCCACCTGCGCTTGCCGACTGTTATCGAGCCGGTCGCGTGGAAGCCGCCGACCAGCGTCGTCGTCGCGGTCTGGGCCACCCCGTTCACGTAGAGAGTCATCTTCTTCGTGGCACCGTCGTAGGTCGCCGCGATGTGAGTCCACTTGCCGGCGATGGCCGCCGAGTTGGACAGCACGTGGTACAGCGTGGTGTTGATGGTGTCCGAGGCGGACATGGTGAACCGCCACCGCTGGCTCGCGCCGGAGTAGCCCAGACTGTAGGCGTGCGACTGGGTGCCGTTGGCACTGAGCACGGCCTGGTAGCCGCTGGTCGGCACGGTCGGCAGCCGAACCCAGGCAGCCACGGTGAAACTTCCGTCGGTACGGACCGGGGTGGCCGCGCCGGTGTCCGGGTTCGGGGTCATCACCGTTCCGGTCAGTGAACCCGTCGTGCTGCCGTTGAGGCTGAGCGCGGTGCCGACACCGGCCCGACCCGGCGTCCGGGTTCCCGACGGCGTCAGGGTGAGAGTGTTGCCGTGGCCGGTGGCGTCGACAGCCGTGTTCCCGGTCTCGTCGAATGTCCAACGGGCGGCCGGACCGGACCCGGCCCGCACGCTGAACGTGTAGGTCGCCGGGACGAGCGAGTACCGACCGGAGTGGTCCCGGGACCAGACGCGCAGGGTGTTCACCCCGTCGTGCAACGGAATGACGCTGATCGAGGCACCGAAATTCGACTGGGCCGGCACGTTCACCGCATCGGTGAGCACGCCCGAGTCGAGGGTCCAGGCGTACTCCTTCACCTCGTACGCGCGCTGCGTCGGCGGCGCCACGGTGAACACGCCCGTCACGCCGACCCCGCCGCGCGGCGTACCGTCGTTGCTGTAGGTGGTGGAGCTGAGGCCCCCGGGTTCCTTCGGCGGTGTGGCGTCCACTGTGAACTCGCAGGTGCCGGACCAGTCGCTGTTGACCGAGCCGTCCGACGTGATCGCCTGCCACACGTAGGTGGTGCCGTCCACCAACCTGCCGGACGGGATCTGCTTCGACACCGCGGACGGGTTGCCCGACGCCTGGGAGATCTTGTTGGTCTCGTTGCGCGAGCCGCCGAGCGGCCACCAGTAGAACCACGTCGTCAGGGACTGCTGCGAGCTGTCCGGGTCGGCCTGCTTGACGGACAGGTACGGGGTGGCGCTCAACACGTACGGTCGGGAGCTGCCGACGGCGCACGGCTTACCGTCCGACTTGTGTCCCGACGGCGGGCTGGGCTTGGTGTTGTAGGTGATCGCCAGCTTCGGCGTCGAGTGCTTGAACCGCTTCCACTGGTTCTTGGTGCCCTCGTCGACCGCCCGCAGCCCGACTGTCAGGTCCGCCCAGCCGCTCTTTGCCGCCCGGTCGACCATGCGGGTGACGTCGAACTCGATCGTCCCGCTGCCCAGACAGCCGTGTGCGCCGCCAAGCTTGCGGTTGGCGGCCGTCTGAGCGGTGTAGCTGCTGTCCCAGCTCGGCTGGTTGTTCCAGGTCGTGGAGGACGAGATCTTCCCGGTGAGCCAGAGTTTCGCGTTGGACTTCGGGTTGCAGGTCCAGGAGTGGAGCTGCTCGATCCTGAACTGCGCCTTGCTAATGATCTTGCCCTTGACCGCGCTGGTGTTCATCCGGAACAGGGATCGGATGATGTGGTCCGCGCAGCCGTCGCAGTCCTCGGTCCGACCCGCTCCGGCGCCGCCGTAGGTCGACGCCCGCTGGAGCGCGGTGGAGTTCTGCCAGAACGAGCTGGACTTGTGCTTGCTCCACACCGACGTCCAGGCGTTGCTGGCAATCCCCCCGGTCCACGACGGGTCGATGTAGATGGGCAGCTTGGTGCGCGGGTCGTCCAGCATCGCCCGGTCCGGCACGATGGTCAGGGAGTCGCGGCCGACCGTCACCGGCATCACCGCGCGCCGGGTCACCCCGGAGGTGCCGGCTGGTGCGTCGCTCGATCGGGCGCCCTGGCCGGCGAGGTCCGGCTCCGCGCCGGCGACGGTGGCGTCCCACATCAGCGGGGCAGGCGCACTGAAGACGTCCCGGCCGCTCCCGTCGCGGGCCGCCAGACCACCGCCGGCCGCCGGACTGACAGTCACCCCCTTGCCGGCCAGGCCGAAGCGCAGGGACCGGAGCTTCGGGTTGGCCGCCGCCTTGCGGGTGTGCACCACCAACACCTCGGAGAAGCCGAGAGCGCCGGCCGTCACGCGCAGGTCGACCTCGGGCAGCACGTTGCGGTAGACGGCGGTGGAACCGTCGAGCACCGGCGCGGGCAGTCGACCGGGCCAGGACATCGTCAACTCGCGCGCACCGTCACGCAGGCGAGCCAGCGGTGCGTTCTCGCCCCCTGGGGAGAAGACCATCGGGAGCACCGACGCCCTGGGGGTGAGCCCCTCCGGGGTCGCCTTGAGGGCGGTGTCCACCGGCACCCACGAGTCGCCCTTGCGCACCCGTACGGGCTCGATGCTCTGCTCCAGGGTGAGCGATCCGTCGGGGTTGAGGAATGTCTGTGCGTATTCGGTGCGCTCCGACAGGATCTCCACCTGCCGGTCGCAGGTGGCGAGCATCGCGCGTGCGCTCTTGGCGTCCGGTTGGACGTCGACGCAGGCAGCGGCGGGCGTGGGCGCGGCCGCGCGGGCCGGAGCCGCAGGTGGGACGAGCACCGAGGCCGGCAGGAGCGCCATGACCAACAGAGCGGAACCACGACGACGAATGCCCAAAAAGGGCGTGCGACGCCCACCATGAACGACCATGAACAGCCCCCGTGTTGATCGATCCGCCGCTGCGGCGCGCTCAACATACTGAGGGGATCTTCAGTTTTCAATATTCAAGATCAGTGAGTTCACGCCTGATGCGTCAAGCGCCGAAACACGGCCTGCTGGGGCGTAAGGGTCCGCACCGCCCAGACTGGTCAGCCGGCGGAGGATCATCTGGGCGGATCGGGGCGCGTCAGCGGCTGGGCCGCCACGGGTCCGCTGCGGCGAGCGGATCGACCCAGCCGCCGTAGCGGTTGACCTCCCGGGCCCGCAGCAGCGACCGGGTGACCTGGCCGAACTGCCGTTCGTCGTCGGCGCTGAACAGCAGCACCTCCGTCCCCCGGTACCACCCCCACAGCTCGTGGGGCGGCGGCCGCCAGCGGTCACCGACCACTGCGAGCGCGGCCGGGAGCAGGAACACCGCACCGAGGATCAGGTACGCCTCGGCGGTGAGACGTTGCAGACCGCCGGTGAAGCCGAGGAGCACCCCCACCCCGCCGAGCATGCTGGCGGTGAGGACGACGGCACGGACGGCGATCCGGTCGTGCGGGCCTCGGGTGGTACGCAGATGGGTCAGGTCGGCGACCCGGTAGCTGTTGCGACCGACGGTGAACCGGTCGACGGTCACGATGATGCCGGGCCGTGCGTACAGCAGGGTCGACCGGGCGCCCGGCACCGTTCGCGGCGGTCGCGTCTTTGCGCCTTCACGATTCACGGTTCCTCCCGCAGGGGACGGTGGGCCGGGTGGACCGCCGGTGACAGTCATCGCCACCTGCCGACGGGATTCCCGGCTCCGGACTTCATTGTGTTTCGGCATTGCCAGTCGACCTGGGCATTTGCGGGCTCCCGACAGCTCGCCCCGACGGGTGACATCGCCGAGAAACAGCATCCATTTCGGGTTTTATCGGTTATGGCGACCAGGAAACCGGCGGCATGCGCCGGGAACGACGAAAGTCGCATATCCGTCAGTGGCCCTCGGAAAGGGCTATATCCGCCCCTTCTGAGTCGTCATCAGCCACGATGACGCCACCCAACACACCGGCCACGACCGGCAACTCCGCCAACTTTCGCCACTGCTTCAACTGCGAGTGACATCCGTCCCGGGTTAGGTTGGGCGAGCCGGTCCGGCCCAGTGCCGTCCGCCCGGATGGCCCCGGCCGGTGTCGTCGCGGGCATCAGCAGCCCCGGCGGCCGTGGGAGAGGGGCCTTTCGCTCTTGTCATCCCTGAGAAATCTGCTGCGCACCGTGGCGCTGGTCGGCATGTCCGCCGCGCTGATCGCCCCGACGGCGGTGGCCCAGGCCGAGCCGTCCCCCGCCGAGCTGACCCGCCGGATCGAGACGTCCTCGGCGGAGCTGGAGCGGGTCGTCGAGTCGTACAACAAGCTGCGTGAGGAGATCAAGACGAACGAGGCCGCAGTGGCCCGATTACAGGCCCGCATCGGCCCGCTCGAACAGCAGGTCGAGCAGAGCCGGGCCGACGTCGCCAAGATCGCCTCCACCGCGTACAAGAGCGGCAGCCTGCGCACCGCTGACGCGCTGCTGCGTCCCGGGGGTTCGGCCACGCTGCTGGACCGGCTCGGCACCGTCGAACAGTTGACCCGCCAACGGCAGGCGAGCATCTCCGGCTTCACCGCCAGTCAGCAGCGACTGCTCGACGAGAAGGCCAGCCTGGACGCCACGCTGGCCCGGCAGGCCGCGCAGGCTCGCCAGCTCGCCGCGGGTAAGAAGCAGATCGAGCAGGACCTGGCCAGGCTGTACGAGCTGCGCCGGCAGGCGTACGGGGCCGCCACCGAGCGACCCGAGCCCACGGCGGCGAAGAACGAGGCGAAGAACGTGCCCGCCGTGTCCGGTGCCGCCGGCACAGCGGTGCGCTACGCGTTCGGCGCGATCGGCAAGCCGTACGTGTGGGCAGGCGACGGGCCGAACGGGTACGACTGTTCCGGGCTGACCTCGGCGGCCTGGCGGGCGGCCGGGAAGTCCCTGCCGCACAACACCCGGATGCAGTGGAGCGCGGTCACCCACATCGGGCGAAGCGACCTGAGCCCCGGCGACCTGGTCTTCTACAGCGGGCTCGGGCACGTCGCCCTCTACGTGGGCGGCGGCCAGGTGATCGACGCGCCCAGCGCCGGTCGCAACGTGCTCAAGCGCGGCATGAACATGATGCCCATCCAGGGCTACGGTCGGGTTCGCTGACCACGCTCGGCAAACGGCAAACGGCGAACGGCCGGCGTCCCCCTATCGGACGCCGGCCGTTCGCCGTCATTACTACCAGGTCAGGCTGCTTGCAGCCCCTCTGCCCGGGCCAGCTCACGGAGCCGGCCGAGGGCCTGGATCTCCAACTGCCGGATCCGCTCGCGGGACAGCGAGAACCGGGACGCGACCTCGGTGAGCGAGTGCTCCCGGCCGTCCTCCAGCCCGTAGCGGGCCCGCATGATGCCGGCGGACCGGTCGTCGAGGTGGTTGAGCAGCCCTTCGATGCGCTGCCGCTCCAGGCCGCTGAGCACGATGTCCTCGGGCGACGGCGCGTCACTGTCGGCGACCAGGTCGCCGAGGTTCGTGTCGCCGTCGTCACCCACCGGGGTGTCCAACGAAACGGTGTCCTGCGACCAGCGGCGCAACTCGTTCACCCGCTCGACGGTGACGCCGAGGGAGGCGGCGATCTGCTCCGGCTCCGGGTCGCTGCCCAACTCGCGGGTCAGCTGCCGCGCCACGTTGCGCATCCGGTTGACGTCCTCCACCAGGTGCACCGGGAGTCGGACGGTGCGCTCCTGCTGGGCGATCGCCCGGCTGATCGCCTGCCGAATCCACCAGGTGGCGTAGGTGGAGAACTTGTATCCACGCTCGTAGTCGAACTTCTCGACCGCCCGGACGAGGCCGGTGTTGCCCTCCTGGATCAGGTCCAGCATGGGCATCCCGGAGCGTACGTAGCGCCGGGCGATCGACACGACCAGCCGGAGGTTGGCGCGGATGAAGAGGTCCTTCGCCCGCTCCCCCTCGACGACCAGCCACTCCAGGTCGGCCCGGTCGACACCGGCGGGAACGGCTTCCTCACCGAGCAGGTGCTCGGCGTAGAGGCCGGCCTCGATCGCCTTGGAGAGATCGACCTCCTTGGCGGCGTCCAGCAGTGGCGTCCGGGAGATCTCGTGCAGGTAGACGCCGACCAGGTCGCGCTCCTCGGCAACCTCGTCGGTTCGCATGCCGATGTTCTTGTCCACGTTGCCCACGGTCCCCTCGCTCGCGCCGGTTGCCCGGTTCCTTGCCATTTCCCACGCCTGTCAGCCCCTGGTAACTTCTGCTGTGCCCATCGGTGCTGACACCTACACAACAGATGAGACGTGTCGGGGATTCCTCGCCGTGAGTCGAAAGTGTCACGAATGCCTGAGTAGTAGCTGAGAGCACGGTCCATGTTTGCTGTCAGCACCCCATCGGGTGGGCTCACCATTGGGCACCACGTACGGGTTACCGCACCATGGCAACACCGCCCGCCGCGGGGGACAGCGACCCGGGTCACCACCACGATGCGATCCTGCTCACTGCCAGATACGCACCGGTGAACCGGTCGGTTCATCCACGGGGGTGTTATTACCCCCGGGCCAGATGAACAATCCGAAGCCCCGTTCGCTTCCCGGGGGTGGGCGGCGTTAGGAGGCGAGCAGGGCGAGGGCGCCGCGCACCTGGTCCGCCGAGCGGGCCAACGCGGCCCGGGCGGCGTCGATCTCGGCGCCGGAGACGAGGGAGACGAGCGCCGTCTTCAGGTCACCGTCGGCCTCGGTGAGGGCCCGCCGGGAGATCTCCTCCGAGCAGCCGGTGGCCTCGACCAGAATTGAGATCATTCGTCCGCGGAGTTTCGCGTTGGTGGCCACCATGTCGATCATGAGGTTCGAGTAGACCCGCCCCAGGCGCACCATGACGGCGGTCGAGAACGTGTTGAGCACCAACTTCTGCGCGGTGCCCGCCTTCATCCGGGTCGACCCGGTGACCACCTCGGGTCCGGTGTCCACCCCGATGAACACGTCGACCGACCGGGCGGCCTCCGCCTCCGGATTGGCGCAGAGCAGCACCGTGGAGGCGTCGATGGCGCCGGCTGCGGCGAGCGCCCCGAGGACGTACGGGGTGCGTCCGCTGGCCGCCAGACCAACCACCAGGTCCCCGGCTCGGACACAACTGGCCGCTTCGACCGCGCCGCCCCGGTCATCGTCCTCGGCGTCCTCCACGGCCCGCCACATGGCGTCCGGGCCGCCCGCGAGGTGTGCGCAGAACCAGTGCCGGGGCGAGTTGAAGGTGGGGGCCAGCTCGGCCGCGTCGATCACGCCCAGTCGGCCGGAGGTGCCGGCGCCGAAGTAGTGCACCCGGTGACCGCCGCGAAGCGCCTCGACCGCCAGGTCGACGGTGGTGGCGATCTCGTCGAGCACCGCGGCGACAGCGGCGGGCACCCGCCGGTCCGCGTCGTTGATCACGGTGAGCACGTCCCGGGTCGACATCAGGTCCAGGTCGACGCTGAGCGGGTTACGCCGTTCGGTCGGAGCACCCACCCGGACCGTCGGGCGAGCGGGCGGTGCGGGCATCTCCGCACCGGCCGTCATGCCCGCCTCCGGTTGGCACCCACCCGGTGCGACTGGACCGCCTCGGCGGTCGCCTCCAGGGCCTTGCGGGCCCGGGCACGGTTGCGGGCGGCCACCCCGACGAAGAGGCAGTCGACCACGGTGAGCTGGGCCAGTCGGCTGGCCGTCGCGCCGGAGCGGTAGGTGGTCTCCCGGGCCGCCGTGGTCAACACGAAGTCCGCCACGTCGGCGATCGGCGAGCGCGGGAAGTTGGTCAGGGCCACTGTCGCGGCACCGCGCGTGCGGGCCTGCTCCAGCACCTCGATCACGTCGGAGGTGGTGCCGGTGTGCGAGATGCCGATCGCCACGTCGCCCCGGCCCAGGAGGGCGGCCGAGGTCAGCGCGGTGTGCACGTCCGGGAAGTAGAAGGCGATCCGCCCGATGCGGTGCAGCTTCTGCTGGAAGTCCGAGGCGACGAAGCCGCTGGCGCCGGCGCCGTAGATGTCGATCCGACCGGCGCCGCTGATCGCCTCGACCACCTGCTCGCAGACGGCAGGGTCGAGTTGCTCGGCGGTCTCCTCGACGGCGCGGGCGTCGTTGAACGCGATGGTGGCGATGATCTGGGCGAGGTCGGCGCCGGGCGGGATGTCACCGCCGACCACTCGGGCGTCCGGTGGCTCGATCCGCCGGGCGGCCTCGGCGGCGAGGCGGATGCGCAGCTGGGGGTAACCGTCCATGCCCACCGAACGGCAGAACCGGATGACGGTCGCCTCCGACGTCTCGGCTGCGGTGGCGAGGTCGGTGATTGTCCGCCGGGCGGCGGCCGCCGGGTCGGAGACGACCAGCCGGGCGACCCGCTGCTCGGCGGGCGACAGCGATGGCAGCAACCCACTGATGTGGACGATCAGTCCACCGGGCTCGTGACTCGCAGAAATCTTCGGACTCTTCGCCACGGGTGAAACTTACTTTCACCAGGCGTGAGCGTCAACTATGACTGTCCGGTAGGGAAAAGTGTCGGCAGCCGGGATCACCGGTCCCGCACAGCCTGCCACTCCCCCAGGACCACCGCCTCATCCGCCGGGTCGAGACCACCCTGCCGTACGGCGGCCGGATGCGCTGCCATCCAGGACGCGGTCGCCCGAACGGTGTCCGGCAGCGGACGGACCGCCAACCCGGCGTGCAGAGAGGGTCGGGCGTCGCGGTCCATCAGGCCGCCGTACTCCGGCAGTCGCACCCACAGCGGCAGCGCCCGCTCCCCCGACCACTCGCGGACGTCGTGGGAGATCAGGAACTCCTGATCGACCCAGGTCAGGGCGGGTTCTGCCAGGTCCAGCCCGGCCGCGACCCCGGCCAGCAGGTCCGCCCGGGTCATCGCCGGTCCGATGCCGTCGTACGTGCCACCGAGGCGGGTGCCGGCGGCGTGCAGCAACCAACCCGCCAGGTCGGCGACGTCCACGAACTGCACCCGGTCGGTCGGCGCTCCGGGGGCCAGCACCTCACCACCGGCCGACAGCCGCCGCACCCAGTACGGGAAACGGTCGCTCGGGTCCTCGGCGCCGACGATCAACCCGGGCCGGCAGATGAACGAACGGTCCACCCCCATCCGCTCCCGGACCAGCTCCTCGATGCTCACCTTGCACTCGCCGTACCAGCGGTGATCCGGGCCGACCGGACCGTCCACGTCCGCCGGGGCGGCCGGCAGCACGGGCGCGTCCGCGACGCTCTGGCCCGGGGTGGTGTTGTCCGCGTACACCGAGATCGTGGACACGAACGACCAGTGGCCGACGTGGTCGGCGAGCGCGGCGAGCGCGTGCCGGGCGTGACTGATCTGGCGGGTCACGTCGATCACGGCGTCGAAGCCCGCGTCGGCCAGCGGGGCGAGCGCCTGCGGATCATCGCGGTCGACCGGGACGAACCGCGCCCCGGCCGGCACGACACCGGACACTCCCCTTGCCGCGCAGGTCACCTCGTGGCCCTGCTCGACGGCGAGCCGGGCCGTCGCCCGGCCGAGGAACTGGGTGCCACCCAGGATGAGGATCCGCATGCAGCGATCCTGCGCCCCCAACACCCGACCAGCCCAACCCCTCTGCCCACGGCAGACGGTGATCGTGAAGTTGTTGCCACTCAGGCCCGGCGTGTCACGGCAACACCTTGATGATCGACGCAGGGGTGGCGAGGGCGGGGGCGGGAGCGTGGGGTGGGGGTGGATGGGGGCTAGCGTGGGGGGTATGGCGGAGCGCAGCGTGGTGGTGACCGGAGGTACCGGCGGGCTCGGCGGGGCGGTCGTCACCGCGTTCGTCGAGGCGGGCTGGCGGGTGGTCGTACCGCAGCGGGAAGCCCGGCCCGGATCGGAGCCGGCGGCAGCGGGGGTGGTCCCGGTGGTCGCGGACCTGGCCGACCCGGCGGGTGCGGCGCGGGCGGTCGAGGCCGCGCTCGGCGAACCGGCGGCGCCGCTGCGCGCGGTGGTCAACCTGGTCGGGGGGTACGCCAGCGGCGGGCTGGTGCACGAGACCCCGGTCGAGGAGTTCGAACGGATGCTCACCGTCAACCTGCGGCCGACCTACCTGGTCACCCGGGCCGCGCTGCCGCACCTGGTGGCGTCCGGCGGCGGCGCGGTGGTCTGCGTCTCGGCCCGCGCGGCGATCGCCCCGTTCCGGGGCGCGGCCGGCTACTCGACGGCCAAGGCGGCGGTGCTGGCCTTCGCCAACGCGGTGGCGGTGGAGTACCGGTCGCAGCACGTGCGGTGCAACACCGTGCTGCCCAGCGTCATCGACACCCCGGCGAACCGGGCCGCGCAGCCCAACGCCGACCATTCCCGCTGGGTGACCCCGGCCGAGATCGCGCCGGTGATCCGGTTCCTCGCGTCGGACGAGTCCGCCCCGACCAGCGGCGCCACCGTTCCGGTCTACGGGCGGGCCTGAGCCGCCACCGACCCCAGGTCGTCCCCGGCCGGCGCGGACGACGGCAGCCAGGTCTCCAGGTGCGCCTGGATCTGCTCGGTCACCTCCTCGGCCGGGCGGCCCGCGTCCACCACCACGAAGGTGGGGTACTCGGGCAGCGCCCGGTAGGCGGTGTCGGCGGCGGTCAGCCACCCCATCGTCTCGTGATCGGTGCCGCGTTCCTCGATGCGCCGGTATGCCTCCGCCGGGTCGACGGAGAGCAGGAAGGTCACCTGCGGCGTCGGGAACAACCGGTAGCCGGCCCGGGCGAGCCGCTCCCAGCGCTGCCCGCCGTGCGCCCGGATGCTCGCGTACTGGCAGGCCGAGTAGCGGTCCATCACCGCCGTCCGGCCGGTGAGCAGACAGCTGATCAGGGCGATCGCGATGGCGAGCCAGCGCAGCACCGACTCCACGGCCAGCACGCCGTCGCGCCCGACGAGCCGTTGCGCGTCGGGCCGGCCGAGTCGGTGGGCGAGCCGGGCGAGCCAGCGCCGGCCACTGGCGTTGCGCCGGTACCTGGCGGGGCGCCCGGCGGCGGTCAGCGCGTCGGCCAGCCGGTGCGCCTGGGTGGTCTTGCCGGAACCGTCGATGCCGATCAGGGCGACAGTGCGCAACCGGGCCTTGCGTCGTCGCATCCCCGATGATCTGGCCACTCTCCACAGATTATCCGACCGACGCACCCGCCCCGCGAGGTTTGTCATGCTTCATCCCTGTTGACACCCGACCGCGACACCGGCAGGTGTGGCCGACCGGAATGCCGGGTACCGGACTTTGAAATCCAACCGCCGGTCCACCAACACGACGACGGAGGAACCAGATGGCTGAGCGCGGGGACGAGAGTCTTGTGCACACCCTCAAGAAGGTCGCCGCCGTGCTCAAGCAGTCCGAGATTCCGTTCGCCCTGGGCGGCAGCTTCGCCGTCTACGCCCACGGAGGCCACTCCAGCGATCACGACGTCGACTTCCTGATCCGGGAAGTGGACGTGGAACAGGCGCTGCAGGCCCTGGTGGCCGCCGGTTTCGTCGCCGAGCGCCCACCGGAGGACTGGCTGGTCAAGGTCTTCGACGACGGCCGGATGGTGGACCTGATCCACCGGCCGATCGAGACGCCGGTGACCGAGGAGACGTTCGCCGACACCGTCATCCGGCCGGTGGACGCGATTCACATGCCGGTGCTGTCCGCCACCCAGCTGATGGTGCACAAACTGCTCAGCTTCTCCCAGCACTACTGCGACTTCGCCCGCGGCCTGCCGCTGGCCCGCTCGCTGCGGGAGCAGATCGACTGGGAACGGGTACGCAAGGAGACGCAGCACTCGCCGTACGCCGAGGCGTTCCTGGTGCTGCTGGACCGGCTGGAGGTGGTGCCGGCCGCCGGCACCCAACCAGGAGAGGGGACATCGTGACCCACCATCGCGACATCGACACCGGGCCACCGGACGAGTACGTCGAAGCGGAGATCCAACGGTTGCTCGTCGAGGACCCCGCCGTCGCCGAACAGGGGATCACCGTGATCCGGCGGGAACGCGCCCTCGTGCTCTACGGCGAGGTGGAGAGCCCGCACCGGCGGGAGGAGATCCTGCGTCTGGTGTCGGAGCGCTTTCCGGACGTGCCGGTCACCAGCGACATCGGGGTGATCCGCGCGCAGGCGCCCACGGAGATCGAGCAACTGCCCTGAGGGAGGTTCCATGGTGATCCGGATCGCCGCCGTGGGCGACGTGCATCTGGACGAGGACGTCGTCGGTCGGTTCCGACCGGCGTTGGAGGAGCTGCCGGAGTGTGCCGACGTGCTGCTGCTGGCCGGGGACCTGACCCGGCACGGCACCGAGGCCGAGGCGCGCTGCGTGGCAACGGAGTTCGGTGGGTTGGCAGTGCCGGTGGTGACCGTGCTGGGTAACCACGACCACCAGTGTGACCAGGTGCCGCAGGTGGTCAAGGTACTGGAGGACGCGGGCATCACCGTGCTGGAGGGCAACGGCGTCGTGCTGGACTGCGCTGGTGGTCGTCTCGGCATCGCCGGCGTGAAGGGCTTCGGCGGCGGGTTCGCCGGCCGGTGCGCGAGTGACTTCGGCGAGCCGGAGATGAAGGCGTTCGTCCGCACCACCACCGACAGCGCGGACCGGCTCGGTGCGGCGCTGCGCTCGTTGGACTGCGACATGCTGGTGGCGCTCACCCACTACTCGCCGGTGCCGGACACACTGGCCGGTGAACCGTTGGAGATCTACCCGTTCCTCGGGTCGTACCAGCTGGGGCAGGCGATCGACTCGGCGCCCACGGCACTGGCCGTGCACGGGCACGCGCACGCCGGGACCGAGCGCGGCACGACCCCCGGTGGGGTACGCGTCCGCAACGTCGCACACCCGGTGATCAAGCAGGCGTACAGCGTCTTCCACGTTGGCGATCAACTCGACACCGACCAGGTTTCCCCGATCGGCCAGTCGGGTAGTCAGAGGTCATGGAGCTGATTCTCTGGATTCTCGCAGTCGTACTCGTGGTCGCCGGCATCCTCGCGCTGTTCCGCCGGCAGATCCTGTGGGGCATCGTCCTCATCGTCGTCGGGCTGTTGGTCGGCCCGGGTGGTGTCAGCATCTTCAATTAGCGCTCATCATCGGTAACACCGGGACCCGCCGGGGTCGCCGCGACCGGAGCTTCGTCCTCCCGACAGAGGCACCGGCCGCAGCGATCCCGGCGCTTTCGTGTCCGGCGGTTTGCCACCGCCGATCCGCGGAAACATCTTGACTATGGAGACATCTCAGAACGCCCCGAGGACCTCCGGCCGCCGCCGGTGGTGGGCCCTCGTCGGCTTCGGGGTGGCGGTTTTCATCGCCGCCGCCATCGGCGGGCTGGGCGTGCAGGGCACCACCGACGAGTACGCGAGCCTGCGGCAGCCCGACTGGGCGCCGCCCTCGTGGCTGTTCGGCCCGGTCTGGTCGCTGCTGTACGCACTGATCGCGGTGGCCGGCTGGCTGGTGTGGCGACGGGTCGGCTTCTCCCCCGCACTCTGGGCCTGGACCGCCCAACTGGTCCTCAACGCCATCTGGACCCCGCTGTTCTTCGGCGCGGGGCAGTACGGACTGGCGTTCGCCGAGATCGTGCTGATGTGGTTGGCGATCGGCCTCACCGTGCTGCTGTTCACCCGGGTCTCCCGGGTCGCCACCGCGCTGATGCTGCCCTACTGGGCGTGGGTCACCTTCGCCGCCGCGTTGAACCTGTCGATCTGGCGGCTGAACGCCTGACCGGCGGATCTCCGGCGGGCGCTCGCCCGCCGGAGACCGGCCGTCCGCTGCCTCAGCAGCGAGGGACGTTCGGGATGTAACCGTCGTAACCGGTGTAGACGTACGCGTCGGCGATGAACCGCCCGGCGCCGATGCGGTCCCAGATCGTGCTGGTGCCGTAGGTGCCGGTGACGCTCGTGCCACTGGTCTGGCAGGCGATGGTCACCCGGGTGCCATCGGCGACGGTGCCCACCGAGGCGTACCCGGTGCCGGGACCGGAGCGGACGGTCAGCGGCGTGCCGCTGGTGTCGACGGTGCCGTTGCCGCTGCCCGACGAGCACCCGTTGCCACTGGTGTAGCTCTTGGTGCCCCAGTAGAGCGCGAGGCTGCCGTTGAAGCGGACCTGGATGTCGGCACCGTTGAGGCGCTGCTCGTAGTGCAGGTGCGGGCCGGTCGATCCCCCGGTGCTGCCGACCCAGCCGATGACCTTGCCGTACCCGACCGTCTGCCCGACCGAGACGTTGAAGCCGCTGAGGTGCGCGTAGTAGGTGCTGTAACCGCCCCCGTGGTTGATTCGGACGTATTTGCCGTAGCTGGTGCCGCCGAGGTCGGTGACCCGGTCGACGGTGCCGGGGGCGCTGGCGACCACCGGGTCGCCGGCGTCGTCGGTGCGGTTGAAGTCGATGGCGTACGCCGGGCTGTGATCCGACCGGGTCTGCCCGGACCAGGTCTGCCCGCACGGGAAGGGCACCCTGAAGGTCGGCGCGGCCAGCGCGGGCGTCGCCGGCGCCAGCGCTCCCCCGACCAAGAGACCCGTCACCAGCAGGCTGATCCACCGCTTTCGCATACAGCTCCTCCTATGTCGAAAACCTTCGATGCGTAGGCATCAGCCTGACAGATATCGTCACTCTTCGAAAGAGTCCGAAGCGTGCCCCGGGAGCGCGCCCACCAGGCAGCCGGCAGGTTTCCGGATTGTTACTCGGTCGTGTCTGGCAGGGGGTGGACCCAGCCGGATGCAAGCGCTTACATGTGTGCACGCCCAATCGGACCGGCGACGGGTCACCAGCGAGACCGCGCCGGCTAGGAAGGAGGACGGCATGGCGGTCTTCACCAGACCACGCCAGGCCTTCGTGATCGCCGGCGTACTCGGGCTGGCGCTCAGCGCCACCGCCTGCGGTACCGGCGACGACAAGAAGAGCAGCAACGCGGGCTCCGCGGAGTGCGCCGCATACGACAAGTACGACGGCCACGACGGCAAGAAGGTCTCCATCTACGCGTCCATCCGTGACGCCGAGGCCGATCTGCTCAGGAACTCCTGGAAGACGTTCGAGGACTGCACCGGCATCGAGATCGACTACGAGGGCAACGCCGAGTTCGAGGCGCAGCTCCCGGTCCGGGTCGACGGCGGCAACGCGCCCGACCTGGCCTTCGTGCCCCAGCCGGGCCTGGTCAAGCGGTTCGCCGACGCCAGCAAGCTGAAGTCCCTCGGTGCCGACACCAAGACGATGGCCGAGCAGAACATGCCGGCCGACTGGCTGAAGTACGGCACCGTCAACGGCACCCTCTACGGTGTGCCGCTCGGCGCCAACGTGAAGTCCTTCGTGTGGTACTCGCCGAAGCTCTTCAAGGAGAAGGGCTGGACCGTCCCCACCAGCTGGGACGACATGATCAAGCTCAGCGACACGATCGCGGCGAGCGGCATCAAGCCGTGGTGCGCCGGCATCGAGTCCGGTGACGCCACCGGCTGGCCGGCCACCGACTGGATCGAGGACGTCATCCTGCGTACGCAGGGCCCCGAGGTCTACGACCAGTGGACCACCCACGCCATCCCGTTCAACGACCCGCGGATCGTCGACGCCGTCAACCGGGCCGGCACGATCCTGAAGAACGAGAAGTACATGAACGGCGGCTTCGGCGGGGTGAAGAGCATCGGCACCACCGCCTTCGGTGAGGCCGGCCTGCCGGTCACCACCGGCAAGTGCGCCATGCACCGCCAGGCGTCGTTCTACGCCAACCAGTTCCCCGAGGGCACCAAGGTGGCCGAGGACGGCGACGCCTTCGCGTTCTACTTCCCGGCCATCGACACGGCCAAGGGCAAGCCGGTGCTCGGCGCGGGCGAGTTCGTCGTCGGCTTCGCCGACCGCCCCGAGGTGCAGGCGGTGCAGACCTACCTCGCCTCGGCCGAGTACGTCAACAGCCGCGCGAAGCTCGGCAACTGGGTCACGGCGAACAACAAGCTGGACATCGCCAACGTCGCCAGCCCGATCGACAAGCTCTCCGTCCAGATCCTGCAGGACAAGACCGGCGTCTTCCGCTTCGACGGATCCGACCTGATGCCGGCCGCGGTCGGCGCGGGGACGTTCTGGAAGGGCATGGTCGAGTGGATCAACGGCAAGGACACCGCGTCGGTGCTCCAGGGCATCGAGAGCAGCTGGAAGTGATCTGAGCGGTGGGCCGGTCCGCACCTGCGGGCCGGCCCACCGACGGATCTGGACCTGGGAGGGTCGATGGAGTTCGACTTCGCTGAGGAGCAGCCGAAGTTCCTCATGCTGATGTACGGGCTGATCGCTTTCGTCGCGGTGGTGGGCGGTCTGCTCCTGCTTCTCGACGTGGTGCCGGCCTGGTTCGCCCGCCGTCGGGAGGCGCAGCTCGTCGCCGCGTCCGCCAGCGGCGCCCCGCTCCCCCGCCGACGCAAGCAGGGGGAGGGACTCTTCGCGCTCTTCTTCCTGCTGCCGACGCTGCTACTGCTCACGGTCGGGTTGGTCGTGCCGGCCATTCGCACCACGCTGCTCTCCCTGATGGATGGAAGCAGCACCAACTGGGTCGGACTGCGCAACTACAGCTGGATGTTCTCCGACGACTCGATCGTCCGGGTTCTGATCAACACCCTGGTCTGGGTGGTCCTGGTCCCGTTGGTGGCGACCGGGTTCGGCCTGATCTACGCCGTACTTGTCGACAAGGCCCGGTTCGAGGCGGTCGCCAAGTCACTGATCTTCCTGCCGATGGCCATCTCCTTCGTCGGCGCCAGCATCATCTGGAAGTTCGTCTACGCCTATCGGGGCGAGGGCGACCAGATCGGTCTGCTCAACCAGATCGTCGTCAGCCTCGGCGGCGAGCCGAAGCAGTGGTTGCTGGAATCGCCGCTGAACACGCTGCTGCTGATCGTCATCATGGTCTGGATCCAGGCCGGCTTCGCCATGGTGGTGCTCTCCGCCGCGATCAAGGCGATCCCCGGTGACATCGTGGAGGCCGCCCGGCTCGACGGCGTCAGCCCGTGGCAGATGTTCTGGCGGATCACCATGCCGAGCATCCGGCCGGCGCTGATCGTCGTGGTCGTGACGCTCACGATCGCCACGCTCAAGGTCTTCGACATCGTCCGGACCTCGACCAACGGCAACTACGACACCAGCGTGATCGCCAGCGAGATGTACAACCAGGCGTTCCGGTACGGCCAGAACGGGCAGGGCTCCGCGCTCGCGGTCTTCCTCTTCATCCTGGTCATCCCGGTCGTGATCTACCAGATCCGCAACCTCCGTCAGCAGCGGGAGGGCTGAGATGACCACCGCAACGCCCACCGTCGCCGTCGGCACCCAGAAGACCGACGGCACCCCGACCACCACGGCCGCCCGGGTCCGCAAGCGGTTGAACAGCCGCACCGCGACGCTCGTCTCGATCGTCATCGCGGTGCTCTGGACCATCCCGACCTTCGGCCTGCTCGTCTCCTCCCTCCGCCCGGAGGACGAGATCAAGACCACCGGCTGGTGGACGGCCTTCACCAACCCGCAGTTCACCTTCGAGAACTACGAGCAGGTCCTGTTCGGGCGGTCAGCGTCCTCCGGACAGCTTGCCGGTTCCTTCATCAACTCGCTGGCGATCACCATCCCGTCGGTGCTCTTCCCGCTCGCCTTCGCATGCCTCGCCGCGTACGCGCTCGCGTGGATCAACTTCCGCGGCCGGGACTGGGTCTACATCGCGATCTTCGCGTTGCAGATCGTGCCGTTGCAGATGGCCCTGGTGCCGTTGCTGAAGTTCTTCTCCACCGGCGTCAGCCTCGGCGGCGTCACCCTGATGCCGGCGTGGGACCTGGTCGACGAACAGAAGTTCGCCCAGGTGTGGTTCGCGCATACCTGCTTCGCGCTGCCGTTCGCCGTCTTCCTGCTGCACAACTTCATCTCGCAGCTGCCCGGGGACCTGATGGAGGCGGCCCGGGTCGACGGGGCCACCCACCCGAAGATCTTCCGCACCATCGTGCTGCCGCTGATCACCCCCGCGCTGGCGGCGTTCGGCATCTTCCAGTTCCTCTGGGTCTGGAACGACCTGCTGGTCGCGCTGATCTTCGCCGGTGGCGGCAACGAGACCGCCCCGCTCACCGTCAAGCTCGCCGAGATGGCCGGCACCCGGGGCAACGAGTGGCAGCGGCTGACCGCCGGTGCGTTCGTGTCGATCGTCGTACCGCTCATCGTGTTCCTGTCCCTGCAGCGCTTCTTCGTGCGAGGTCTGCTCGCCGGCAGCGTCAAGGGCTGACCGCGCGCCCGCCGTCGCCTGGCCCCTCGGGCGGCGGCGGGCACCGGGCACCGAGCGGGGGTAACCGTGACGAGGATCGATGATGTGGCCCGACTGGCCGGGGTCTCCACGGCCACCGTCTCACGGGCCCTGCGGGGGCTGCCGACGGTCTCGGCCGCCACCCGGCGCCGGGTACTGGCCGCCGCCGAACAGCTCGACTACGAGGTCTCACCGAGCGCGTCCCGGCTCGCCGGTGGTCGCACCGGCACTGTCGCGGTGGTCGTTCCCCGCATCACCCGGTGGTTCTTCAGCACCGTCGTCGAAGCGGTCGAGGAATACCTCCACCAGTCCGGCTACGACCTGCTGCTCTACAACCTGGGCGGCCGGGAACAGGTCCGCCAGCGGGTCCTGCGGACGGCCAACCTGCACAAGCGGGTGGACGCCATCATGCTGGTCGCCACGCCCCTGCGTCCGGCCGACCTGACCGCGCTGGCCACGCTGGACCTGCCCGGAGTCACCATCAGCTCGGGCAGCAGGGTGCCCAACTGGCCGTGCGTACGCATCGACGACGTGGCCGCCGCGCGGGTCGCCACCAAGCATCTGATCGACCTCGGCCACCACCGGATCGCCCACATCTCCGGCGACCCGGACGACGAGTTGGCCTTCACCACCCACCTCGACCGACGGCGGGGTTACCAGGCGGCGCTGCGCTCCGCCGGCCTGCGACCCGACCCGACCCTGGACATCGAGTCCACCTTCACCATCGACGGCGGCAACCGGGCCACCGCCGAACTGCTGGCCCGCGGCGAGCCGCCGACAGCGATCGTCGCCGCCTGCGACGAGATGGCGATGGGCGCGATGACCGCCCTGCGCGACGTCGGGCTGCGGGTGCCGCAGGACGTCAGCGTGGTCGGTATCGACGACCACTACCTGGCCGGTGTGCTCGGGCTCAGCACCGTCGCCCAGCCCGCCGCCGAGCAGGGCCGGCTCGCCGCACAGATGCTGCTCGACCCGCTCGGGGCCCGACCGCCGAACCCTGTCGTCAGTCAACGGGGCACCGGTTGCGACACTCCGGTGGTCCTGCCCACCCGGTTGGTGGTGCGGGATTCGACAGCGCCGCCCCGGGCACATTGAAATCAACACACCGCAACACGGGAGACGACCCTGAACACCGACCCGACGCAGCAGACCTCCTCCGACCAACCGGCCACCGGCTGGTGGACCGAGGCCGCCATCTACCAGATCTACCCCCGCTCGTTCGCCGACTCGGACGGGGACGGAATCGGTGACCTGCCCGGCATCACCGCCCGCCTCGACCACCTGGTCGAGCTGGGCGTGGATGCGGTGTGGCTCTCTCCCTTCTACCCGTCGCCGCAGGCCGACGCCGGCTACGACGTGGCCGACTACCGCGACATCGACCCGCTGTTCGGCACCCTCGCCGACGCGGACAAGCTGATCGCCGAGGCCCGTTCCCGCAACCTGCGGGTGATCGTCGACCTGGTGCCGAACCACACCTCGTCGGCGCATCGCTGGTTCCAGGCCGCGCTGCCGGCCGCGCCCGGCAGCCCGGAACGGTCCCGGTACATCTTCCGGGACGGCCGAGGCCCGGACGGCGACCAGCCGCCGAACGACTGGCAGAGCGTCTTCGGTGGTCCGGCCTGGACCCGCACTGTCGACGCCGACGGGCAGCCCGGCCAGTGGTACCTGCACCTGTTCGACACCGGGCAGCCGGACCTCAACTGGGACAACCCGGAGGTGCACGCGGAGTTCCTCGACGTGCTGCGGTTCTGGCTGGACCGCGGGGTGGACGGCTTCCGCGTCGACGTGGCGCACGGCCTCATCAAGCAGGCCGACCTGGCCGACTGGCAGGAGCCCCAGGAGATCCTCTCCGGCAACGAGATCGACAAGCCCCGCCCGCCGATGTGGGACCAGGACGGTGTGCACGAGATCTACCGGCAGTGGCGGCAGGTTCTGGACAGCTACCCCGGCGAGCGGGTGCTGGTCGCCGAGGCCTGGGTGGAACCGGCCGAGCGGTTGGCCCGCTACGTCCGCCCGGACGAGATGCACCAGGCGTTCAACTTCGAATACCTGCTCGCGGCGTGGACCGCACCGGCCCAGTACGCGGTGATCACCCGCTCGCTCGAGGCGACCGACTCGGTCGGCGCGCCGACCACCTGGGTGCTGTCCAACCACGACGTGGTGCGGCACGCCTCCCGGCTCGGCCTGCCGGTCGGCACCGTACGCCCCAACGGCATCGGTATCGGTGACCCGCAACCCGACGCCGCACTCGGTCTGCGCCGGGCCCGGGCGGCCACCGTGCTGATGCTCGCGCTGCCCGGCTCGGCGTACCTCTACCAGGGCGAGGAGCTGGGGCTGCCCGAGCACACCACGATGCCCGACGAGGCCCGGCAGGACCCGACCTGGGCGCGCAGCGGGCACACCCAGCGCGGCCGGGACGGCTGCCGGGTGCCGATCCCGTGGGAGGCCGACGCCCCGTCGTACGGCTTCGGACCGACCGACGCCAGCTGGTTGCCGCAGCCCGCGCTCTGGGCGGAGTACGCGCTGGACCGCCAGCGCGACGTGCCCGGCTCGACGTACGAGCTGTACCGCGCGGCGCTGCGGTTGCGCCGTGCCCACGGGCTGGGCCGCGGCACCCTGGAGTGGTTGTCCTCCGGCGACGAGGTGCTGAGCTTCCGCAACGGTGAGCTGACCGTGTTGACCAACTTCGGTGCCACGCCGGTACCGGTGCCGGCCGGCGCCGAGGTGCTCGTCGCCAGCGCGGCGCTGGACGACGACGGCGCGGTCCCGACCGACGTGACCGTCTGGCTGCGCGGCTGATCTCGCGCCGACCGGCCCGCCCCGGCCACGCGGTGCGGGCGGGCCGGTCGGTGCGGGCGGGCCGCTCGGTGCGCGACGGCCCGCTTTGGAGCTGATGTCGTAAACGATTCACGCCCGCCTGCACCTCGCCAACCTCAAGATCGCGCTACTTCCACGATCTAGTGGCCTCCGTCCGCCAGGAGGCGACTAAAACCAGGAAGTAGCGCGATCTTCAGGTTGGCGCGCGGGGTCAGGTGCGCGAGGCGGGGTGCTCGGGGTGTCAGAGGCGGTCGGCTCGGTTGTGGAGCAGGTCGTGCACGTTGTCGATGTCCGCCGGTGAGGTCCGCGAGGCGAGCCAGTACATGACACCGGTCGGGATGAAGAAAAGCTGGAACGCGGCCAACCCGACGGCGAAGTTCAACGGTGGCGGGAATGCCGTTCGCAGTGCCTGGAAGGCCACCCCGACCAGCCCGTTGCCGGCCGCGCGACCGACACCGTTGACGAGGTTGCCCAGGCTGTAGACAGTGCCCCGGTGCTCCGGCGGGTTGACGTCGGCGATCAACGCGAACCAGTTCGGCGAGTTGGCCGAGGTCAACGCGAGCGCCACGATCGCGGTGAGCAGGCTCAGCCCGACCGACGGCTCGGTGAACACACTGGCCAGCACCGCGCCGACCACCGCGCCGCCGCTCGCGCCGTCCGGCACGTCGATGGTCACCGGGACGAAGAACAACACCAGGTAGAACGGCAGCGCGGCGAGGATGCCGACCGAGGCGACGAGTGCGCGCCCCCGCGGTGTCCGCCGCTGCACCGCGTCGCCGATCAACCCACCCACGATGGACAGCACCCCGCCGAGCTGGAACAGGGTGGCGAACACGCTGCCCACCACCACCGCCGTGGACGTCGAGTAGCCCTGGGCCTCGGCCCGTTCGGCGAAGAGCACCGGCAGCCAGACCAACGAGCCGAACGCGGCCTGCGCGGTCAGCCCCTGCAGGATCAGCCACCGGTTGGTCCGCCGGGCCAGGATGCGCGGCAGGTCGGCGCGGCTGATCCGGTAGTCGTACTCGGCACCGGCGTCGAGCCTGCCGGCCAGTTCCGGCTCGCTCTGGCCCCGTCGGATGTCGTACGTGAAGAAGTAGGCGAGGGTGGCGACCAGGCCGACGCCGGTCAACAGCAGGAACGGCCGCCGCCAGTCGGCCGCCCCGAGCAGCCCGCCGACGAGCGTGCCGGCGAGGGTGCCGATGCCCTGGGAGAGGCCCCAGAAGCTCATCACCAACCCGCGCCGGGTCGGCGAGATCAGGTCGGTGACCACGGAGAAGCCCACCGAGCCGACCGCGCCGAGGCCGACCGCCGCGACCAGCTGCGCGGACAGGAACGTCAGGTAACCGCCGGCGAGCGCGCTACCGCCGGTGCCCGCCGCCCAGAGCAACGTGCCCACCATGAGCAGCGGCTTGCGGTTGGTGCGGTCCCCGACGTACGCCCAGCCGACGGCCGCGACCGAGCTGACCAGGAAGCTGACCGCGGTGACCACGCCGAGCAGCCGCCCGGACACGTCGAACGCGTCGGAGATCGGACCGTACAGCGGGGGGACCAGCCCGATCGCCACGTTGTCCAGCGAGGCGAGCAGCACGAACACCACGACGCTGTACAAGCGGTGCGCCGGCCCACCGCCCCGACCGTGCGCGCGCAGGCCGGGCCCGCCACTGGTCACCGTCATGACCGGCAGCCAACCAGACTCCGTGCGGGCGCGCGTCACGCGGGTGGCCGCCGGTCACCGTCGACCGGCGGCCACCCGCACAGATCGCGACGCTCAGCGTCGGTCGAGCACCAACCCGCGGGCCGCGGCGTACTGGTCGCGGACGGCGGGAACCGCCGCTGCCGCGTACTCCTCGGTGCCCTCGACCGCCCAGGTCGGCGGCGCGGCACCGCCCAGGGCGACCCAGGCGGCCTGTCGGGCGGCCCCGTCGGCGACGTACTCGCCGGCCGGCGGGACGACGACCGGGCAGCCGAAGACCTGCGGGGCGATCTGACGGACCGCGGCCGACCGGGCTCCGCCGCCGATCAGGATGACCCGGCGGGCGACGGCACCCTGCGCGATCAACGCGTCCAGGCCGTCGGCGAGCGCGCAGAGCATGCCCTCCACGGCGGCCCGCGCCAGGTGCGCCGGGGTCGAGGTGCGCAGGGTCAGCCCGTGCACCGCGCCGGTGGCGAGCGGCCGGTTCGGCGTCCGCTCACCTTCCAGGTACGGCACCATGACCAGCCCGTCCGCCCCGGCGGGGGCGGAGAGCGCCAGCTGGGCCAGCTCGTCGAGGTTGACGCCGAGCATCGCGGCGGCGGCGTCCAGCACCCGGGCGGCGTTGAGCGTGGCGACCAGCGGCAGGAAACGACCTGACGCGTCGGCGAAGCCCGCCACCGCGCCGCTCTCGTCGCCCGCCGGCACGTCCGCGACGCTGAACACGGTGCCGGAGGTGCCGATCGAGACGATCACGTCACCCGGCCCGGCACCGACACCGAGCGCGGCAGCGGCGTTGTCCCCGGTGCCCGCACCGAGCAGCGCCCCACCCGACCCGCCCAGGTCGTCGGCGAGCTTTCCCGCCGACTCCGCCGGACCGAGCACCTCGGGCACCACCAACCGCCGACCGAAGCCCTGCTCCAGCAGGTCCAGTCGGTAGTCATCGGTGGCCGGCGACCAGTAGCTGGTGCCGCTGGCGTCGCCCCGGTCGGTACGCAGCGCGCCCAACCCCGGTGCGCCGGCCAGCCGCCAGGTCAACCAGTCGTGCGGCAGGCAGACGGCGGCCACCCGGGCCGCCAGCTCCGGCTCGTGACTGGCCAACCACCGCAGTTTGGTCAGGGTGAAGCTGGCCACCGGAACGCTGCCGGTCGCCTCGGCCCAGAACCGGCGCCCGGCCGCGCCGCCGCCGGCCTCCTCGATGAGATCGGCGGCGGCGTCGGCGGATCGGGTGTCGTTCCACAGCAGCGCCGGGCGGACCACCCGGCCGTCCTCGTCGAGACACACCATGCCGTGCTGCTGGCCGGCGACGGAGATCGCCGCCACGTCGGCGAACCCGCCGGCCTGGTCGGCGGCGCTGCGCAGCGCCTGCCACCAGGCTTCCGGGTCGACCTCCGTGCCGTCCGGGTGCGGTGCCCGGCCCTGCCGGAGCAGGGCACCGGTCTCCGCGTCCCGGATCACCACCTTGCAGGACTGGGTGGACGAGTCAACGCCTGCGACCAACGGCATGGCGGGGCCTCAGCGGGCGCCGAGCAGGTGCTCGACGGCGAGCTGGTTGAGCCGGACGAAGGCGAAGCCCCGGGCGGCGACAGCGTCCACGTCGACATCCTCGAACGCGGACCGGTCGGCCAGGAACTCCTCGTAGCCCTCGCCGTCGCCGAGCGTCGGCGTGCTCAGCTCGCCGACCTTGCTGGCGGCGAGCGCCTCGATCACCTCGGGGTCGGCACGGAACGCCGCCGCGCGCTCCTTGAGCAGCAGGTACGTGCTCATGTTGGCCGCCGCGGACGCCCACACCCCGTCCATGTCCTCGGTACGCGACGGCTTGTAGTCGAAGTGCCGGGGACCGTCGTAGGTCGGCCCGCCGTTCGGGCCACCGTTCTCCAGGAGGTCCACCAGGGCGAACGCGTTCATCAGGTCACCGTGGCCGAAGACCAGGTCCTGGTCGTACTTGATGCCGCGCTGGCCGTTCAGGTCCAGGTGGAACAGCTTGCCCTGCCAGAGCGCCTGGGCGATGCCGTGGGCGTAGTTGAGCCCGGCCATCTGCTCGTGCCCGACCTCCGGGTTGAGGCCGACCATCTCCGGGTGCTCCAACTGGGAGATGAAGCCGAGCGCGTGCCCGATGGTGGGCAGCAGGATGTCGCCGCGCGGCTCGTTGGGCTTGGGCTCCAGCGCGAACCGCAGGTTGTAGCCCTTGTCGATGACGTACTGGGTGAGCAGGTTGACGGCCTCGCGGTAGCGGTCCAGGGCGGCCTGGACGTCCTTGGCGAGGTCGTACTCGGAGCCCTCGCGGCCACCCCACATGACGAAGGTGCCCGCACCCAGCTCGGCGGCCAGGTCGACCTGGCGCAGCACCTTGCGCAGCGCGAAGCGGCGGACGTCGCGGTCGTTGCTGGTGAAGCCGCCGTCCTTGAAGATCGGGTGGGTGAAGAGGTTGGTGGTGACCATCGGCACCACCAGGCCGGTCTCGTCGAGGGCCTTGCGGAACCGGGCGATGTGCTGGTCACGGGAAGCCGCGTCGGCGCCGAACGGGATCAGGTCGTCGTCGTGGAAGGTGATGCCGTACGCGCCCAGCTCGGCGAGCCGGTGGACGGCCTCGACCGCGTCCAGCTCGGGGCGGGTGGCGTCACCGAACGGGTCGCGGGCCTGCCAGCCCACGGTCCAGAGCCCGAAGGAGAACTTGTCGGCGGGGGTGGGACGGGGTGCCATGAGCGACCTCCGGGGTGGTGGTGTCAGGTATTTGTTCAGCGATTGAATTATTTGCCCACCCTATGGCACTGTCAAGGGGTGAGCCTCACCCACGCCCCGGCCGGCGCAGTCCGTCAGGGCAGTCTGCGCGAGCTCAACCTCGCCCTGGTCCTCGGTCGGATCGCCGCGGCCGACCGACCCCCCTCCCGAGCCGACCTGGCGACCGCCACCGGCCTGACCAGAGCCACCGTCTCCGCTGTCGTCGAGGACCTGCTCGGCGGTCGGCTGGTCAGTGAGTCCGACCCCGCGCCCCGCTCGGGCGCCGGCCGCCCGGCGCGCGGGCTGGTCCTGGCCGAACAGGGGCCGGCCGGGCTCGGCCTGGAGGTCAACGTCGACTACCTGGCGGTCTGCGTGGTGGACCTCACCGGCCAGGTGCGGCACCGCACCGTGCACCGGGCCGACCTGCGTCCGGTGGCCCCCGCCGACGCCCTGGCCCACCTGGTCGAGATGGCCGGGGCAGCCCGCGACGACGCCGCCCACCAGGGCCTCACCCTGGTCGGGGCCGCGCTCGCGGTGCCCGGCCTGGTGGACGACGACGGGCTGGTCCGGCTCGCGCCGAACCTCGGATGGTCCGACGTGCCGGTGCCCGCGCTGCTCGCCGAGCACCCTCCGCTGGTCGAGCAGGTGCCCGGGGTCCCCGCGTTGACGGTGGACAACGAGGCCAACCTCGCCGCGCTCGGCGAGCTGCACTCGCAACCACCCGGCCCGTCCAGCTTCCTGCACATCTCCGGGGAGGTGGGCATCGGCGCCGGCATCGTGCTGGACGGCGCGCTGTTCCGCGGCGTACGCGGGTGGAGCGGTGAGATCGGGCACCTCCCGGTCCACCCCGAGGGCCGTCCGTGCCGCTGCGGCGGGCAGGGCTGCCTGGAGCAGTACGCCGGCCAGGAGGCGATCGTGTCCGCCGCCGGGCTGGCCCGGGCGGAGCTTCCCGCGGACACCGCGACCGCCCGGTTGGCCGAGTTGGCCGAGGCCGGCGACGCCGACGCGCTGCGGGCGCTGCACGAGGCCGGAACGGCGCTCGGCGTCGCGGTGGCCGGTGTCGTCAACCTGCTCGACCTGGACACCGTGGTGCTCGGTGGCGGTTACGCCGCGCTCGCACCCTGGTTGTGCCCCCCGGTCCTCGCCGAGATCGACGCCCGGGTGCTCACCGCCGCCTGGTCGCCGGTAACGGTCCGGCCGTCGACGCTCGGTGCGGAAGCCGCAGCGGTGGGAGCCGCCGGCTCGGTGGCCCGCCGGATCATCGCCCAGCCCGCCGGCTGGCTGGCACGCTCCGGCTGATCGCCGCCCCCGCGCCCCCGTCGGCACGGATCGGTACCCTTGCACTCAGGCAACGATCCCCGGTGAGGAGTCGAGAAGCAGCATGCGCACACGTCGCCAGACGCGAGCTGGCGTCCGGCGGTGACCACGACCCGGCAACCCGGCGACACCCCGCTGCCGGCCGACGACCGGTTGGCCCGCGAACTGCTCGACGGGCTCGCCGAGGCCGTGCTGACGACGGACCGGACCGGCCTGGTCACCCTGGTCAACGCCATGGCGGCCGAGCTGCTCCCGGAGATCGAGGCCGGCACCGGGCTGGCCGACTGCCCGGTGGCGGCCCTGGCCCGGGCGGTCGTCACCGGCGCCGACCGCTTCGACGCCGACCACCACGGCCGGCGACTGCGTGGCGTCCGGCGCCAACTCGCCGGCTCCCGGTGGGCGTGGTATGTCCGCGACGTCACCGAGGAGCACGCCCGCGCCGACGCCCTGCTCGCCGAACGCTCCCGCACCGCGTTCCTCGCCCAGGCCGGCAGCCGGCTGGCGCTGGCCCTGCACCGGGACCAGGTCCTCCTGTTCGCCACCACGCTCGCCGTCCCCTACCTGGCCGACGTCGCCGTGGCACTGCCCCGACCGACAGCGCCGGCCGAGCCACACGCCAGGTGGATCCGGTACGCCGACGGTGATCCGGCCCCGGTCACCGGGCTGGCCGGTCCCGCGCTGGCCAGCGCCGTGCCTGGTCTCGCCGAGGCGCTGGCCGGCGACCGCGCCGAGCCGGGCCGCTGGTCGGACGCCCCGCTCACCGACCTGGCCGACCTGCTGCCGCCCGGGTTCGGCCCCCCGGGGGCGGTGCTGGCCAGCCCTCTGCTGAACGCCAGCGAGTCGACCGGCGCCCTTCTGCTCATCCGTCGGCCCGGGCGGGCCGGTTTCGAACCACGCGACGTGGAGCTGGCCCGGGAGTTCGCCGCCCGCGCGGGTGCCGCGCTGGCCACCGCCGACCTGCACAGTGAGCAGGCCCACCTGGCCCAGGTGCTGCAGAGCAGTCTGCTCCCGCCCGAGCTGCCCGCCGTGCCCGGCGTGACGATGGCCGGCGGCTACCGGGCAGCTGGCGACACCCTGCGCATCGGCGGGGACTTCTACGAGGTGTTCCCGCACCCCGAGGGCGCCCTGTTCGCGCTCGGCGACGTGTGCGGCAAGGGCGTGGGCGCCGCCGTGCTGACCGGCCGGGTTCGCCAGTCGTTGCAGACGCTGCGGCTCGTCGAGCGACGCCCCCTGGAGCTGATTCGCCTGCTCAACCAGGCGCTGTTCGACGCGCCGGACGCCGCGCGTCGCAGCCAGTTCACCACAGTGCTGCTCGGTTCCCTGGACCGCGGGCCCACCGGACTGGACATCCGGATCGCCGGCGGAGGGCACCCGGCGCCACTGCTGGTCACCGCCGACGGCACTGTCACCACCGTCCCGGTCGGTGGCATGCCGGTGGGGGCGCTGACCGCCGCCCGGTTCGCCGAGGCGAGGGTGCACCTCGATCCCGGCGACGTGTTGCTCGCGTACACCGATGGGGTGACCGAGGCGCGCGGACCGCGCGACACGGCGATGTTCGGTGAGGCCCGGCTGCGGGCCGCGCTCGTGGCGGCGGCCGGGCAGCCACCGGCCGCGCTGATCGACCGGGTGCTGCGGGAGGTCGACGACTGGCTGGACGGGCAGGCCCACGACGACATCGCGATGCTGGCCGTGGGCGCGTCGACGCCGGCCTGACCGACGGCGACCGACCGGCCTGACCGACGGCGACCGACCGGCCTGACCGACGGCGACCGACCGGCCTGGTCAGGCGGTACGTGCCACCGGCGGGTCGCCGGCCGGCCACTCCCGGGTGCTGCCGGCCGTCGGATCCGGACCGCCAGCGGCGCCCGCCCACAACCCACGGGTCTGCCGCGCCGAATCGACCGACCAGTCCCCCGACCGCCCACCGGGCTGGTCCGGGCCGTCCGGCCAGTCCCCCGGGCCCGGCGGCTCCCCGGGCGTCGCCGGCCGCTGCTCCTGCTGGCGGCGCGCGGTCTCGTCGAACTCCCGCATTCCGCGCAGCAGCGCGTCGCGGCCCTCCCGGCTCATCCCGGTCAGCACGGCGTCGAGTTGGGCCCGGCGGTTGGCCCGTAGCTCGGCGAGGAGCCGGCGGGCCTCCGGGGTGAGGTGCAGCGAGATCTCCCGCCGGTCGAAGCGGCCCGGCTCGCGCTCCAGCATGCCGGCGGCGACCAGCCGGTCGCAGAGGCGGCTGGCGGAGCTGAGCAGCATGTCGAGTCGGGTGGCGAGCCGACGCAGGTTGATCCCGTCGGCCTGCTCCACCACCATCACTGCCCGTAGTTGGGCACCGGAGACCCGGTTGGCGGTCCCCTCCCGGGCAGATTCCCAGATCCCGAGCAGGGCAGCGGCCGCCGCGTCCAGCGCGGCAGCCATACTCGTCTCGGGGTCCGTCGGACGGTTCAGTTCGGCCATGGTGGCCCGAGAGTACTCCGAACCCACTGGTGGTCGAGCTTTCAGCGAGGGAGTGACGATGAGCAAACCGGTCGATCGGGTACGACGTGCCCTGAACGAGACACCAGCTGACCGGCTCGTCGGTGGAATCGGGGACGTGCTCGCCGGGTCGTACGGGATCACCGACGTTGAGCTGTACCAGGTCGACTACCGGCTCGCGGAGTTGCTGCCACTCACCGACGGTGACTCGATCACGAGCCCCGGGCACCCCGCCTGGCGCGCCTTCGACCACCAGTCGCCGCTACTGACCGACGGCGTCGCCTGGATGCCGGTCACCATGCGCGGCGAGCGCCGAGGGGTGCTGCGCCTGTCGCCCGTGCCGGACGACCAGGAGGTCGTCAACGCGCTGGCCGAGGTCGCCACCGCGCTCGCGCACGAGGTGGCGGCGGTCTCCGCCGGCACCGACGTCTACCGGGCGGCTCGGCGCACCCAACGCCTCACCCTGGCCGCCGAGATGCAGTGGGAGCTGCTTCCCGGCCGCAGCCGGATCCGTCCCTCGTTCAGCCTGGCCGGGCAGTTGGAGCCGGCGTACGCCGTGCGCGGCGACGGCTTCGACTGGTCTGACGACGGGGAGCGGCTCTGGTTGTCCACCATCAACGGCACCGGTGAGGGCGTGGCCGCCTCCCTGCTCACCTCCCTGGCCACCCACGCGCTGCGCAACGCGCGACGGGCCGGGCTGAGCCTGGCCGACCAGGCCGCCCTCGCCGATCAGGCCATCTACGACCTGTACCGGGGCGAGCAGCACCTGTCGGCGTTGCTGATGGAGCTGGACCTGCGCTCCGGGATGATGACAGTGGTGGACGCCGGGTCGCCCCGACTGGTCCTGCTCCGCGGCGGCGAGGTCAGCGAGCAGCCGCTGGAGGCGCAGTTTCCGCTGGGCATGTTCGAGGCGACCGACTACCACGAGCAGAAGTTCCCCCTGGAACTCGGCGACCGGGTCTTCGTGGTCAGCGACGGGGTGGTGGAGGCCACCGGTCAGCACATGCGCTACGGCGAGACGGCACTGGACCGGTTCCTACGGCGGACCGGGCCGATGGCACCGCTGGACGCGGTCCGGTCGCTGATCGGTGATCTGCGCGCGTTCGTGGCCGGTGACCTGGTCGACGACGCGGTGGTCGTCTGCCTGGACTGGACCGGCCCGCAACCGTGACCTGTGGTCAGTACGCTCCGCGGCCGTTCAGCACCGCGCCGAAGGTCTTCCAGAGGATGGTGAGGTCGGCGGTGAGGGACCAGTTCTCCACGTAGTAGAGGTCGAGCCGGATGCCGTCCTCCCAGCTCAGGTCGGAGCGGCCACTGACCTGCCACAGGCCGGTCATGCCGGGCTTGACCAGCAGCCGCCGGGCCACGTCACCGTCGTAGCGGGCCACCTCCGAGGGCAGCGGCGGGCGCGGCCCGACCAGGCTCATCTGCCCCAGCAGCACGTTGACCAGTTGCGGCAGCTCGTCCAGTGACCATTTGCGCAGCAGCCGGCCGACGCGGGTCACCCGGGGGTCGTGGCGCATCTTGAACATCAGGCCGTCGGTCTCGTTGCGGGCGGCCAACTCGGCGAGCAGCGCGTCCGCGTTCACCACCATGGTGCGGAACTTGAACACGCCGAACTCCTGCCCGCCCCGGCCAACCCGGACCTGCCGGAACAGCACCGGACCCCGGCTGTCCAGTTTGATGGCCAGGGCGATGAACGCGATGAGCGGCAGCAGCACCGCCAGCGCCAGCGACGAGACGGACCTGTCGACGAAACCCTTCACCAGTTTGCGAACGCCGCGGAACTCGGGGGCCTCGACGTGGATCAGCGGCAGTCCGGCGACCGGGCGGGTGTGGATCCGCGGGCCGGCGACGTCGGTCAGCGCGGGTGCCACGACCAGGTCGACGCCGGTCCCCTCCAACTGCCAGCCGAGGCGACGCAGCCGGGTCGCGGTCAGCTCACCCGAGGCGGTCACCGCGACGGTGTCCGCGCCGATCGCGGTGGCGGCCTCCGGGATGCCCCGGAACGACCCCACCACCGGCACGTCACCCAGCCGCTGCGCCACCGGCGCGAGCAGCGCGTCCGGGATGCAGGCGCCCACCACCTGGTAACCGGCGTACGGCTCGCGACGCAACGTGTGGACCAACTCCAACACGTGGGCGGTGTCGCCGACCACCAGCACCTTCCGGGACCAGCCGGCGCCGAGCGAGCGGGCCCGGTGCAGCCGCTTGCGGGCGGCGAACCGGGCCACCTCCAGCCCGACCGTGCCCACCGCAAAGGAGATGCCCAGGAAGCCCCGGGAGACTCCGACGTCGGCGATGTAGCCGATGATGGCGATCGCCCCGGCCAGGCGCAGGCTGGCGGAGCTGACCCGCCGGTACTCGTCCGCCCCGTAGCCGATCACCCGGTCGTCGTAGCAGCCGAGGGCCTTGAGCGAGATCAGCCAGGCCAGCACCAACCCGGGGGCGACCAGCACGTACGGGATCTCCGAGCCGGTCGGCTCGCCCTCACCGAAACGGGTGACGTACCCGATCAGCAACGCGATGATGAGGATGGTGGTGTCCAGCACCACCAGCACCCGGACGTAGGACCGTTCGTCGGCTCGTGCCAGCAGCCCGGTGCGTTGACCATCGGGCTCCGCCGACGTGGCGGGGGTCAACAGTGTCGCCACGCTCACCGGCCCTCCCACTCTGTACAGGATGGCCCCGGCCAACGGGTCGGACCGGAGGCGGACCGACCATGCCGGAACAGTCGACATCCTGCCCTGACAACTATGACTGCCGATTGCTTCCGACGTATTGCCGTCACTTTTCTTCAACAACTGGCGGGCCGAAAAGGGGCCTGCCACACCGGATCGACGGGTGTGGCAGGCTCCCCGACCGCTGAGCGTCGGATCAGCGCGGTGCTGGCGGGCGCCGCGCGATGGCGCTGAGGAAGATGCTGCCGATCTCGCTCGGATCCTTCGTGACGAAGACGTCGCCACCGGTCACCTTGGTGATCGACTCCAGCTCCGCCTTGCTGACGCCCTCACCGATACCGATCATGATGACCTGGACCGGCCGCTCCGGGTCGGCGGCCTGCTTGAGCTTGCCGAGCAGCTGCTGCTGGTTGAGACCGTTGTCGTCCTCGTTCTTGCCGTCGGTGAACAGCACGATCGAGTTGACCCGGCCGGGCTGCCAGTTTTCCTGGACCGCCTGGTACGCGGCAAACATCGTGTCGTAGAGGCCGGTGTCGCCGCTGGAGGGCTTGATGGTCGCGAGCGCGCCCTCCAACTGGCCGCGCTGGCCGGAGAGCGGGCCGATCGGGACCAGCTCCCGGTAGTCCCGGTTGCCGACGAGCTGGGTGGAGAAGGTCCACAGACCGATCGACCAGGAGTCGTCGAAGAGGCTGAGGCCACGACGGGCCGCGTCGACAGTGACCTCCTCCCGGCTGCGGTTGTTGGCGGAGGGCACCGGCTCCTTCATCGAGCCGGAGACGTCGATGACGGCGAGCATCCGACCGGACTGGGTGGCGATCGACCAGCTGGAGACGACCCGCTGGATGGCGGCCGGGTCCAGGCCACCCGCTGCGGTGCCGCCGTTCGCCGGTGCGGTGGGCGCGCCGCCGGCCGGGCTCGGCGCACCCTGCGGCGCCTTGAAACCCTCGCCCCAGTTGCCGTCCGGCGCACGCAGCGACTGCGCGGCGAGCCGGTTACGGAAGGTCGGGCTGGTGAGCAGTTCGAACAGCACCTTGGCCGCCGACGCCTTGCTCGGCTCGATGCCGGGCAGCACCGCGTACGGGTAGTCCAGCGGCATCGGCGCCGGCTCCATGTAGAGCGCGGCGAGCGGCACCGGCGGCTTCTTGCTGTTGTACGCGATCACGTCTTCTTCGGACAGGGCTGCCGCACCGAGACCACTGGCGATGGACGTGGAGTCGTTGGCAGTGGGGAAACGGGCCAGCAGGTCGTTGCGGAGCGAGGAGCGGCCGGTGGCCAGTGCGCGCAGCGCGCCGACGGTGTTGCGCTGGGCGTCGCCGCCGGCCGCGCTGGCGGCGGCGGTCAGCGAGAGCAGTCCGGACAGGCCCGCCGCGTCGCGGGTCGGCTCGACGATCCCGGTCCGCAGCGGCGTGCTGCTGTTGACCTGCTTGAGCAGGTCGGTCCAGTTGAACTTCTTGTCCGGCCAGCCGAGCCGGGTGGCGATCGGCTCGGGCATCGCGACGACGATCGGGCTGCGCGCGATGGACGCGCCGTTGGTCGGAGCGAACGCCGTCGCGTCCTTCTTCAACCGCAGCAGCCAGGTCGAGGAGTCGGGCACCCAGACGTCGGGGCTGACGGCGGTGCCGCTGGCCTGCCCCACGCCGGCGAGCACCGCGCCGTGCTTGGCCGCCACCACGGCCGCGACGTCGACCGGGTCGGACGCGGAAACGTCGACCCGAATGCAGGTCGGGCCTACCGCCGCGCCGTCCTTCACCCACTGGGACGCCGCCGCGTCCACCGCTGGCGCGAGTTCGGAGGCGACCGCCACGGCGAGCCGGATCTCCCCCGAGCAGCTGGGCTGGATCAACTCCCGATAGCCGAACCACGCGCCCGTCGTGACGACGAGCACCCCGACCGTTGCGGCGGCGGCGGCTAGGTGGAGTTTCGAACGCATGCGATGGCGGCCTGCTGACACGGTGACCATCTTGCGTACTAGGTGCCGTCTCTGCCACATCCGTTCGGACTAAAGTTACGCAGGAGAAACAGTTGACCTCTCTTTTGCAACACAGAGTGATGTAGCAGCCTCGTGGCGTTGCCAAACGAGTGCGGCGCTCACGTCTCTAAACCATCGTTCAGGGCAAAACGCACGTCGGACTCGGCACCGGAACCGGCTCGCCGACCGCCTCCGGGACGCCGGTTTCGGCGTCGCGCCGGAACACCCGCACCATGTCCGCCCGCTCGTCGGCGACGTAGAGGTGCTCCCCGATCAGGGCGAAGTGCCGGGGCCACTCGCCACCGGTGTCCACTTCGGCCACCAGCTCGGGCAACTCCCCGGCCAGGGTGAAGACCGCCACGGTCCCCGCCCCACGGTTGGCGACGTGGAGGAAACGGCCGTCCGGGGTGACAGCGACCTCCGACGGTTGGACGTGGCCGGCCCGCTCGCTCGCCTCGACCCGCCCGCGTTGGTGCAACGCGCCGTCGTCGGTCAGCTCGTACGCGGTGACCGAGGCGTCCAGCTCACCGACGAGGTAGCAGCGCCGTCCGTCCGGGTGCCGGGCCAGGTGCCGGGGACCGGTTCCGGGCGCGGTCCGCATCCGCGGCGCACGCGGCACCAGTCGTCCGGTCGCCGCGTCCAGGTCGTACCGGTAGACGGAGTCGGTGCCGAGATCCACGGCGAGGATCGGCCCCCGGCCCGGTCCCGGCGAGACCATGTGAGCGTGGGCGTGGTCCTGGCGCTCCGGGTCGGGGCCGTGCCCCTCGTGCACCACCAGGTCGGTGCGGTCGCCGGGCACGCCCCGCGGGTCGAGTGGGAAGACCGCGATGCTGCCGCTGCCGTAGTTGGCCGCCAGCAGGTGATCGCCGCCGGGCAGCACCGCCAGGTGGCAGGGCTCGGCCCCGCCGGTCGACCGGCTGCCGAGCGGGTCCAGCGCGCCGTCCGCACCGACCTGCCAGGCGCTGACCTCCCCGTCGGTCAGCTCGTTGACCGCGTAGAGCACCGGCTGGGTGGGGTGCCGTGCCAGGAAGGACGGGGACGGGGTGACCGCCACCGTGCCGAGCGGGGTCAGCGCCCCGGTCGTCGGGTCGCGACGTGCGGCGACGATGCCGCTGCCCCGTCCACCGCTCTGCGCGGTGTAACAGCCGATGTGGACGACCTCACCCTGACCGCTCACGTACCACTCCTCCGCCGGCATCCTCCGTTGATCCAACCAGAGCGTGCCCGCGTTGCCCGCCCGTTAACCCGCTTTCCGGCCCGGTTCTCAGGCGGCCGGCACTGGCTCACCGCGCTGCCGGGCCACGTGCTCCACCAGAGAGATCAACACCATCTTCCCGGACTGCCGGTCCCGGGCGTCGCAGAGCACCATCGGCACCTCCGGGTCCAGGTCGAGCGCTCGGCGTACGGTCTCCAGGTTGAACCGGCGGGAGCCGTCGAAACAGTTCACGCCCACCACGAACGGGATGCCGCGCTGCTCGAAGTAGTCGATGGAGGGGAAGCAGTCGGCCAGTCGCCGGGTGTCGGCGAGCACCACCGCGCCGAGCGCGCCGAAGGCCAGCTCGTCCCAGAGGAACCAGAACCGGTCCTGACCCGGCGTGCCGAACAGGTAGACCTGCAGGTCGTCGTTGATGGTGATCCGGCCGAAGTCCATCGCCACCGTGGTGGTGGACTTGCCCTCCACGCCGGAGATGTCGTCGGTGCCGATCCCGGCCCCGGTCAGCACCTCCTCGGTCTGCAACGGACGGACCTCGCTCAGGGCGCTCACCAAGGTCGTCTTGCCGGCCCCGAAGCCTCCCGCAATGAGGATCTTCAGTGCCAGCGGGATGGTGGTGCTGGTGCCCACCTGGTCATAGCGCACGGAGTCCACTGACCACCGCCTTGAGGATGTCGTCGTCGGGAAGGATGCCGGCTTTCGGCGGCTCGTGCACCGCGACCAGGCCTTCGGCGAGGAGATCACCGAGCAGTACCCGGACCACGCCGACAGCGAGGTCCAACTCGGCCGCCAGTTCGGCCACCGACACCGGCCGGCTGGCCAACGCGACGAGCCGTCGATGCTCGGGCAGCAGGTGCGCCTGACCCGCCGGGTCGACGTCCGCCGCCACCACGAACGCGACCAGGTTGAAATTGTCGACGGCGGAGCGTACCCGGCCCCGGGTGAGCGTGTACGGGCGCATCACCGGGCCGGCGTCACCGTCCAGCCACTCGTGCTGCGGCCCGGGCGGCTCAGTCCGCATCTCCGGCGTCCGCTGCCGATCGGGCCGGTGCGGCGAGGCTCTCCCCCACCCGGATCACCAGCATCGCCATCTCGTACGCGACCAGCCCGATGTCCGCGTCGGCGTCGCTCACCACGGCCAGGCAGGCGCCCTGCCCGGCGGTGGTGACGAAGAGGTACGCGGCCTCCATCTCCACCACCGTCTGTCGCACCGGGCCGCCGTCCACGTGCCGGCTGGCGCCGCGGGCCAGGCTGGAGAACCCGGCGGCGAGCGCACAGAGGTGCTCGGCGTCGGAGCGTTCCAACTCGGCCGAGCAGCCGAGCAGCAGGCCGTCGGCGGAGAGCACCACCGCCTCCCGGGCGGCCGGTACCCGTTGCACCAGTTCGTCGAGCAACCAGTCGAGGCCGGCGCTCTGCTTCGTCGAATGCCGCACTAGGCGTCCCTCTCAGTCGCGGTCGGTGGTTCGGGGCTCGTCGGCGGGTCGGTGGGTGCCGTCGGGACCGCGCTGCCGGTCGGCGTCGTCGGGCCCGTTGACGGCGGTGCCGTCGGGGTGACGGCGGTGGCACGGCCGCGCGCCGTGCCGGCCTGCAGCGCCGCCATCACCTGGCGGACCTCCTCGGGCGAGCGGGGTGACGGCGTGTCGCCGACTGTCGACCGGGGTTGGGCGGCGGGGGTCCGGCGGCGCACCCGGCGGGGCAGCCCGTCCAGCTCGTCGTCCGGCTCGTCGGAGGTCGCCGGCCCCTCGTCGGGCGTGCTGGCCGGCGCGGTGACCGAGGTCGGCGCGCCGGTGGGCGGGGCCGGCGGGGCCGTGCTGCCGGTCGGGGCCGTCGGTGGGCGGGTACGGGGTCGGGTCACCGCGCCCCGGCGTGCCGTCCGCACCAGTCGCCGGCCTGGGTCGGCCGACGCGGCGCCGAGCGTGGCCGGGTCGGGGCCGGCCGGCGGTTCGGTGGTGATCAGGTCGCCGGGGAGCAGCACCACGGCGGTCACGCCACCCTCCCCCGACGGCCGCAACCGCACCCGTACGCCGTGCCGGGCCGCCAGCCGGGCCACCACGAACAGGCCGAGTCGGGCGCTCTGCGCCGGGTCGAACTCCGGCGAGCTGGCCAGCCGGGTGTTGGCGGTCTCCAGCGCCGTGTCGGACATGCCCAGCCCTTGGTCGGTGATCTCCAGGGCGTACCCGTTGGCCACCTGCGCCCCGGTGACGGTGACCCGGGTGTCCGGCGGAGAGAAGGCGGTGGCGTTCTCGACCAGCTCGGCGAGGAGGTGGATGACATCGCCGACGGCCCGCCCCAGCACGCCGGCCGGTTGCACGTTGGTGATGTCCACCCGTTCGTACGCCTCGACCTCGGAGATCGCGCCACGGATCAGGTCGACCATCGCGACCGGGTTGCGCCAACCGCGGCCGGGGGCGGAGCCGGCGAGGATGACCAGGTCCTCGGCGTGCCGGCGGAGCCGGGTGGCCAGGTGGTCGACCTGGAACAACTCGGCCAGCTCGTCCGGGTCCTCGCTGCGCCGCTCCATCCGGTCCAGCAGGTGCAGCTGACGGTGCACCAGGCTCTGGCTGCGTCGGGCGATGTTGAGGAAGACCTCGTTGAGCCCGCGCCGCAGGGTGACCTCGTCCACAGCGGCCTGCACGGCGGTGCGCTGCACCTCGGTGAAGGCGCGCCCGACCTCGCCGATCTCGTCGTGGCCGTACTCCAGCGGCGGCGCCTCCCGGGCGACGTCGACCTGCTCGCCACGGCGCAGCCGGGTCACCACGTCGGGCAGCCGGTGCTCGGCCAGCTCCAGCGCGGCGGTGCGGACGCCGCTGAGCCGCCGGACCAGGGTGCGGCCGACCCGCAGCGCCACCAGCACCGAGACGACCACGGCGACGAGCCCGAGCACCCCGGCGGCGGCCAGCCGCACCAGGATGCGGACCGCCATCGGCACCGAACGGTCGGTGAGGGCGTCCGCCTCGGACAGCTCGAAGTCCCGCAGCTGCTGCTGCACCGCGTCCTGGCTGGCCTGCCAGGCCGCCGCGTCGACCGCCGGTCGGCCGGACCGGCTGGGTACGACCAGCGCGTCCTGCATGGCGCGCAGCCGGGTGAACGCCTCGCCCTCGGTCAGTCGTTGGTACGCGACCCGGCTGCTCTCGGGCAGGTCGGCCACGGCGCTCTCGGTGAGCCACCGTTGGTTGCCGATGGCCTGGACGAGCTGGGTGTGCTCCCCCTCGGCGAACCGTCCGGCGGTCAGCGCGCCGGCCAGCAGCGCGTCGCTCTGGCCGAGCAGCTCCCGGGAGCGGCCCAGCGCGGTGAGCGCCAGGGCCTGCCGGTTGATTCCCGGGTCGGTCAGGGTCGCCATGCCGGCGAACGCCTGAAAGGCCGCGGAGACCATGCCGCTGTACAGGTTGAGCGCGCCGGCCCGGTCCACCTTGCGGTCGTCGATGAACGTCCGCCCGCTGGGCAGCGCTGCCAGGGCGGTGATGAGCTGGTCGATCCGGGTTTCCAGCAGGTCGTCAGCGGCGTCGCGCAGGGGTTCGCCGTCCACCCGGCGGCGCAGCTCGGCGACCGCCCGGTCGGTGCGCCCGCGCTGCTCGGCGAGGGCGGGCAGCTCGGCGTCGCCGGCGAGCTGCACCACCGAGAGCCGGCGTTCCCGTTGCAGCTCGGTGACCACCGCCTCGCCGGGGCGACCCAGGTCGTACAGGAGGGTGCGGGCGGAGAGCAGGTTCAGGGCGGGACCGAAGGTCAGGGAGGTCGCGAAGATCCACAACGCCAGGAGCGCGGTCACCGGCGCGACGACCAACGCGGTCAGCTTCGAGCGGATCGGCCAGTCGCGGGTTTTCATCAGACCTCGCCCGTACAGGGTGGCAGGAGGGGCGCCGGCACCGCCGGGCAACGCTCCGGCCGGCTGCGCGCCCGGCCGTTCGTCGGGCACCGGCGCGGGCGCCTTGGGCAGGATACGTAATCGAGAGCTGTTGCACTACCGCCTGTCGCGCCGACATCGACGCTCCGGGATGTGCGCGGGCGTGGTCCGAATCCCACTTTTCTGGAACGAGTCAGATTCTGGCAGGTGGGGCAGTTGGGGCCTCGTCAGGAAAGTGTCTCGGATCGGGATTGGCGATCACTGCGCGGAGGGAATACCAGATGACGAAGGAGGAGCCCATGTCGTCCACGCAGATAGTCGTCATCGTGCTCGTCGTGCTGGTGATCGTCGCGGTGCTGGCCGTGGCCGCCCGCTCGCTCACCAACCGTCGCGCGCTCCGCAACCGGTTCGGCCCGGAGTACGACCGGGTGGTGGCGGAGCAGGACAGCCGGTCCGCCGCCGAGCGCGAACTGCGCGACCGGGAACGCCGGCATGCCGAGCTCACGCTCACCCCACTCACCCCGGAGTCCCGGGCGCGGTACGCCGCCGCCTGGGAGGAACTTCAGGTCCGCTTCATCGACTCCCCCGGCGAGACCGTGGGCGACGCGGACGAACTGGTCACGCGGCTCATCGAAGAGCAGGGCTACCCGACCGGTGACTTCTCCGACCAGATCGCCCACCTCTCCGTCGAGCACGCCCGCACCCTCACCAACTACCGGGACGCGCACGAGATCCACCTGCGCAACTCCCGGGGCGAGGCCAACACCGAGGAGCTGCGGCAGGCGGTTGTGCACTACCGCGCACTCTTCGCCGACCTGCTGGGCGAGGAGCCGGTCGGCCAGCAGACGCCCGAGCAGCGCCACCACCCGGACCACGACACCACGAGCCGCTGAGGAGGCCACCGATGCGCCAGGAAGAGCAGCAGGTGAGCAACGACCACCCGGAGGCCGTGCGGTCCGCGCCCGTGCCGGTACCCCCGGCCGGCGACCGGTCCGGCCGCTCCGACGTCCCTGAGGACGCCCTCGACGACCGGGGCACCTTCGACGGCCAAAGCACCGTCCACGACCGGACCGACGACACCGACCGGGCCGACGACACCGACCGGGATGGCGCGTACGACCCGGCCGACGACGAGCTGACCGACGACTCCGACCCACGCCACGGACGCGACGACCGCTCCACCGACGAGGGCGGTTTCCACGAGCCGGGGCCGCTGCCGACCACGTTCGGCGCCACCACTGTCGCCGACGCGGTGGCCGCCTCCGCGCTGGCCAGCCCGCGCCCGCAGGACCAGCCGGACCCCCGGGCCGAGCGGACCGCCCAGCCGGGCGACGGCGCCGAGGATGGCGAGCGGGAGGGTCTGCGCGCCGACCCGACCGCCGAGCTGCACCGCCGCGACTCGGACGTCGACGTCGACAGCACTGACGTCGACAGCACCGACGTCGACAACCGCAGCGACGTCGACGACCGCGCCGACGCGGACACGTCAGCGCGGACCGTCGTCCCGCCGGGGAGCACGAACGGCGACCCCGAGCGACGCGGCGATCTGACCGGCGATCGGGAGGCCGCCGCGGCGGGCGCGGCCGGCTACGGCAGCGCCACACCGGAGATGGTCGACCCGGACGCGGACGGCGAACCGGTCCCCGGCGACGACACCAGCCCCACGCTGGCGGCCGCCGGAACATCCCGACCCGCCGGGTCGACTGTCGCGGCCGGGCCGGCCACGCTCCTCGAACCGGACACCGCGCAGAGCTTCCGGGACCGTTGGCGGGACGTGCAGCTGCGTTTCGTCGACGACCCGAAGGCGGCTGCCGGCGAGGCGCAGTCGCTGGTGGAGGAGGCCATCCAGGCCCTCTCCTCGGCACTGGCCGCGCAGAAGACCACGCTGGGCGGGTGGCAGGACGCCGGCTCGGCCGACACCGAGCAGCTGCGCATGGCGGTCCGCAACTACCGGGACTTCCTGGACCGCGTCCTCGGTCGCTGACCCACCCCGCAAACAGGCGGCGCCCCGGCCCTGACGGCCGGGGCGCCCTCTTGCGCGCGCTGGTCGGCGCCCGGGCGCCCCCAGACCGCTCGACCGGGGTGGAACAGGACGGTTCCCACCTCCAGGCGTGAAACCGCGCAGGCGGGGTAATAGGGCGCGCGGCAACCAGCGCGGACGTCGGGACGAGGGGTGGCGGGATGGACGGCGACGGTCTCCGGCTCAACATGAACGGCCTGGACTACCTGATTCTGGCGCTGTACTTCGTCACCGTCCTCGGGGTCGGCTTCGCCGCCCGACGGGCCATCCGGACCAGCGTCGACTTCTTCCTCTCCGGCCGCTCCCTGCCGGCCTGGGTGACCGGTCTCGCCTTCGTCTCGGCGAACCTGGGCGCGTTGGAGATCATCGGAATGGCCGCGAACGGGGCCCAGTACGGCGTGATGACGGTCCACTACTACTGGATCGGCGCGGTCCCGGCGATGGTCTTCCTGGGCATCGTGATGATGCCCTTCTACTACGGCTCCAAGGTCCGCAGCGTCCCCGAATACCTGCGGCTGCGATTCAACCGCCCCACCCACCTGCTCAACGCGCTCAGCTTCGCCGTCGCCCAGGTGCTGATCGCCGGCGTGAACCTCTACGCGTTGGCCCTCGTCATGCAGGCGCTGCTCGGCTGGCCGCTCTGGACGGCGATCGTGGTCGGGGCGGCGATCGTCCTGGCGTACATCACCATCGGCGGCCTGTCCGGGGCGATCTACAACGAGGTGCTCCAGTTCTTCGTCATCCTCGCCGGCCTCATTCCGGTCACGGTGATCGGCCTGGTCAAGGTCGGCGGGTGGAACGGCCTCATGGACGCGGTCGCCGACACCAAACTCGGAGAGGCGGGCCTGCACGCGTGGCAGGACACCGGCAGCACGGCCAACCCGCTCGGCGCGCACTGGATCGGCATCGTCTTCGGCCTCGGCTTCGTGCTCTCGTTCGGCTACTGGACGACGAACTTCGCCGAGGTGCAGCGTGCCCTTTCGGCGAAGAACATGAGCGCCGCCCGGCGTACGCCGATCATCGCCGCGTACCCGAAGCTGTTCATTCCCCTGGTCACGGTCATCCCCGGCCTGGTGGCCCTGGTCACCGTGAAGGGCCTCGGCGCGGAGAGCGGCGACCTCCAGTACAACAACGCCATCCCGCTGCTGATGCGCGACCTGCTCCCCAACGGCGTGCTCGGGGTGGCGGTCACCGGCCTGCTCGCCTCGTTCATGGCGGGCATGGCGGCCAACGTGAGCGGCTTCAACACCGTCTTCACCTACGACATCTGGCAGGCGTACATCCGCCGGGACCGCTCGGACGAGTACTACCTGCGGGTCGGCCGGTGGGCGACGGTCGCCGCCGTGGTGATCGGGATCGGCACCGCATTCATCGCGGCCGGGTTCAGCAACATCATGAACTACATCCAGGCGCTCTTCTCCGTCTTCAACGCGCCGCTGTTCGCCACCTTCATCATCGGCATGTTCTGGAAGCGGATGACCGCCCTGGCCGGCTTCTGGTCACTGCTGCTGGGCACCCTGGTGTCGCTGAGCCTCTACCTGCTCTACAAGGGCGGTGTGGTCGATTTCAACTCCGACCTGGAGGAGAGCTTCTGGGGCGCCGGTCTGGCGTTCGTCACCGCGGTGGTGGTCGCGGCGATCATCACCCCGCTCACCTCGCCCAAGCGCGACGAGGAACTGCGCGGGCTGGTGTACGGCATGGGCGGCGTCGACCTGAAGGGCGACGTGCTCGCCGGGGACGCCGTCTGGTACCGCTCCCCGGTGCTGCTCGGTCTGATCGCGGTCGCGCTGGCCGCCCTCTTCTACATCCCGGTCTTCTGAGGAAAGGGGTCGGCAGATGAGCAACGACGGCCAGCCGGCACAGGACCCGCTGATCGACGAGACGCAGGAGGAGCAGCGGCGCTCCGCCGCGGCCCGGCTGTTCGACATCCGCCGGGTGATCGGTGGTCTCTTCGTCGCGTACGGGATCATCGTGACGCTGATCGGCATCTTCGACAGCCGGGCCGAGATCGACAAGGCAGAGGGCGTCCGGATCAACCTGTGGGCCGGGCTGGCGATGCTCGTCTTCGGCCTGCTCATGCTGCTCTGGCAGTGGTTGCGCCCGGCGGAGCCGCCGACCCCCAACGAGCACCAGCCCGAGGCCTGACCCGCCGCCCCCACCGAGCACCAGCCCGGCGCCTGACGGCCGGGCCGCCCGGCATGAGCGCGACACGAAGGGGTACGTGAGGAAATCAGGCACCGTGTCGGACACAGGAGGCAGCACGATGACCGATCGCGATCGCCAACCGCCGTTGGAGGACAGCCCCGAGGTGGCCTCGGCGGTGGATGATGACGCCACCGTGCCGCAACTGCGGACCGGAGGTGGCCCCGACCGGGACACGCCGAGCTTCGCCGAACCCCGCAACCGACCAGACGATCTGGCACCGGACACCGACGATCTGATCGGCGATCCGTACGCTGCCGGCACCGGGGCGACCGGGACGGGCACCGGCGCTGGCGGGGACAACATCCGCACCGGCGGCGAACAGCAGTGGGAGCCGGAGGACCTGGTGATGGCCCGCGGCCAGGACCTGACGCCGGAGAACCTGGACAGGGCCCGCCGTGACCTGGCTGAGCAGGGTCGGGCGGCGATCGAACGCACGGTGCCCTGACCGGGGCGAGGGGGGTCCCCGACCCGACCTGTGACGGTCGGGCCGGGGACCCGGGGGGAACCTGCTGCCAACAGTGCCTCACCAACCACTGGCAGCGGGTTGGTGCGTGAGCTACCCGATCAGAGCGCCGGGTAGGCGTTGCGCATGAGCTCCTGGAACTGGGCGGAGAACCACGCACCGGAGATCGGCGCGTCGCCCAGCGCCCCGGACGGGTTGTTGCCGTTGCGGGCGTTGCCGCCGTACGTCGGGTCGCACATCCGGTCGAAGCCCTTGCCCTCGTTGTTCGGGATCTCCTTGCTGGAGCCGTCCGACTCACCCGGCGGCTTCACCCAGACGTAGGCGTCGATCCCCGTCGCCGGGTTGGCCCGCGGCCGCTCACCAAGACCGGCACCGGCCTGGTTGCACCAGTTGCCGAGGTGCAGGCGTCGGTCGACCCGGCCACCGTTGACGTAGGTGTCGACGCTCGTCATGGCACCCGGTCCGGTGGGCCGCGCGGAGCCACCCCATCCGTTGCGGGAGGTGTCGATCAGCATGCCGATGTTCGAGTTGAAGCCCAACGAGACCAGCTTGGTCCGGAACGCCTGGGCGAACGACAGCTCGTCGACGTAGAAGTTCCAGTCGACCCACTTGGACTGCCGCACCGTCTGGCCGTTCACGTTGTCGGTGACCTTGAAGTACGGCTCCTGCAGCGCCGAGTAGTTCGCGGTGTTCGTGATGAACCCGTGCACGTTGTTGACCGTGCTGCCGGAGGCGACCGCGGCGGTCTTCAGGATCTCGGCGCTCGGGCCGAAGTTGGAGTCCCAGCCGAGCCAGCCGTGGTGACCGGCGTCGATGTAGTTGTAGACGTTGCCGATCGAGCCCAGCTTGGCGAGGGCGTAGCCGACACCGTTGACGTAGGCACCGTTGGCCTTGACCGTGTCACACATGACCGTGCCGCCAGGCTGGCCGGAGGTGTTGGTCACCAGGTTCGGCAGCGAGTCGATCTCGATGATGTTGATGATCCGCAGGCTGCTGTACTTCGAGTCGCCCTGGATCGCGGCGATCGGGTCGATGTACTGGGCCTTGTACTTGGGCAGCTCGTCCGGGCCCAGCTCACCGTTGGAGGCGAGCGCGGAGCAGTCCCGGCCGGGCAGGTTGTAGATCACGAACTGGATGTAACCGGCGCCCTGGCGCAGCGCCTCGTCCAGGTGGTCCTTCACCCCGAAGGCACCGTTGGAGCTGCTGTCCGGCGTGCCGTTGATCGCGGCGATCCGGTCCAGCCAGACGGCGGTGGGGTTGTTGGAGACCCGGCTTCCGCCGGGCTCGGCGTCCGCCTTGGCCTTCCACTCCGGGTTCACGTAACCGCGCACCCCGACGTAGGGGTTGTCGACCTTGGTGCCGGGCGGCGGGTTGGTGGTGGGCGGCGGGTCGGTCGGCGGCGGGTCAGTGGGCGGCGGGTCGGTCGGCGGGGGCGTGGTCGGCGGGGTGGTGCCACCGTTGCAGACCACGCCGTTCAGGGTGAACGAGGTCGGCTTCGGGTTGCTGCCGCTCCACGCGCCGTTGAAGCCGATGCTCGTCGACGCGCCGGTGGCCAGGGTGCCGTTGTAGGACAGGCTCTGGGCGGTGACCTGGCTGCCGGACTGGGTGAACGTGGCCGACCAGCCCTGCTGCACCCGCTGGCTGGAGTTGGGGAAGGTCCAGCCCAGCGTCCAGCCGTTCAGCGGGTCACCGACGTTCTTGATGGTGATGTTCGCGGTGAAGCCGCCCTGCCAGTCGTTGCTCGTGTACGCGATATCGCACTGCGTCGCGGCCTGCGCCGCGGTGACCGGAATCGTTACGAGCCCACCGGCGACCAGGGCACCCGCGCCGGCGAGCGCGAGGGCCCGGCGTGGGCCGGTTAGCCTTCTCCACACATTCATGCCACTGATCTCCTTGGGCGAGACCGGGCCCAGGTACGGCCCGGCGGGACGGCCCGATGGGCGTCCTGCACGGACGACCGTCGGCGCCAACGGGATTCTTCGGGGGCGCCCGACCCGGACGGGCGATGGTGGTGGTGCCCGACCCGATGCGGCCGGTCGATCGGCGGCGGCATGTCGCCCGATGAACGGGTGCCCTCGACTGCCTGCCTGCACGGTGTGGCTCTCTGAACCGCGTTCGCCGATTCTTGCATGGGAGCGCTTCCATGGCAATGGCTCGATGCGTCGCCGGAGCCGTTCCGGACGATACCCCCCGACCGCGCCTTAGCGGCACGGTGCGGCCGCAGCCGCCGGTACCGGATGACTGGGCGGGGCGAGCACGACGTGCTCCGAACGCCGCGAGCGCGCCTACCGGGTCACGGCCCGCCTGACGCCACACTCAGCGCGCCGAAAGCCGCGTACCACCCCTTCGCCTCTTACCGGAACAAAGGTCAAAACGCGAATCTTTCACTTCATAAGTCATGAAACCGTCTAACGTCGGTCTTAGCTCGGTTGTCGCCGGGCTCAGGACAACAGGGATGGAGTGACGCAGGTCATGGCTAAGAAGATGCTCGGGAAGGTCGTTGCGGGCGCCGCGCTCGGCGGCGCGTCGCTCCTGGTGTTCGCACCGGGGATCGCGTTCGCCGACGGCCACGACGATGGCAAGGTCTACGCCAAGCCGCACGTCGTGAAGGCCGGCGACGAGGTCAAGCTCCTCGAGATCTGCCCGGATCGCCAGGAGCACGCGTACGTGTGGTCCAAGGTCACCGGCAAGGTCAAGCTCAAGCCGGCGCGTGAGGACCGGGGTGAGGACCGCGACTGGCGCGAGGGGGAGAACTCCTCCGACCACGACAAGGGCAAGGACGAACACGGCAAGGACGAACACGGCAAGGACCACGAGGGCAAGGACGAGAACGGCAAGGACGAGCACGGCAAGGACGACAAGGGCAAGGACGACAAGGGCAAGGACCACGAGGGCAAGGACGAGAACGGCAAGGACGAGCACGGCAAGGACGACAAGGGCAAGGACGACAAGGGCGGCCAGGGTGCCGGCGCTGCCGCCGACGCCTACGGCGACGAGAACGGCAAGGACTGGAAGGGCGAGGAGCACGGCCAGGACGCCGAAGACAGCCGTGACAAGAAGGACTGGGAGTCGAAGGACGAGCACGGCTCCGAGTACGGCTCCGACAAGGGCTGGGAGTCCAAGGACGAGCACGGCTCCGAGTACGGCTCCGACAAGGGCTGGGAGTCCAAGGACGAGCACGGCTCCGAGTACGGCTCGGACAAGGGCTGGGAGTCCAAGGACGAGCACGGCTCGGAATACGGCTCGGACAAGGGCTGGGAGTCCAAGGACGAGCACGGCTCGGAATACGGCTCCGACAAGGGCTGGGAGTCCAAGGACGAGCACGGCTCGGAATACGGCTCCGACAAGGGCTGGGAGTCCAAGGACGAGCACGGCTCCGAGTACGGCTCGGACGAGCGCGGCGGTTACGGCAAGGACGAGCGCGGCTCGGACGAGCGTGACTGGAAGAAGGAGCGCGAGTTCGTCTACTACGGCGAAGCCACTGTCGACAAGGACGCCAAGCCGGGTCGCTACGAGCTCAAGGGCTCCTGCGGCGAGGGCGAGCTGGTCGTGCTGCCGCACGGCGGTGTCGACGGCGGTGACGGCGGCGTCAGCACCGGCACCGACCGGGGTCTGGCCACTGGTGGGGCGGGCCTGCTCGGCGCTGCCGCGCTGGGCGGGATCGTGCTGATGCGTCGTCGGCGGACCGATGGTTCGCTCGTCTGACGTGACGACGACACCGGCCGGCGGCCGTCGCGGGAAACCGTGGCGTGCCGCCGGCACGGCCGTCGTCGTCACCATGGCCATGATCGGCGCCGGCATGATCGGCGCCAGTCTGAAGGACACACCCGCCCCCCGACCGCCGCAGCCGTTGGCCCAGGCCGCCCCGCAGACCACCGGGCCGGCGAGCACCGCCGACGACGCCCCGCCGGTCGACGGGCAGCCGATCGGGGACGCGCCGGCAGGGCTGGCCCGGTCGGCGCCGACCAGCATCGAGATCCCCCGGATCGGTGTCGACGCGACGATCATGTCGTTGGGCACCAACCCGGACGGCACCGTCCAGGTCCCGCCGTTGGACAAGGCCGACCAGGCCGGGTGGTACGAGCCGGGCGCGAGCCCGGGCGAGACGGGTAACGCTGTCATCGTCGGGCACGTGGACTCGGCGGTGCTCGGCCCGGCCGTCTTCTACGACCTCGGCGCTCTCACCCCCGGCGACACCATCACCGTGCGCCGCGCCGACGGCGTTCCGGCCAGCTTCACTGTCGACTCGGTGACGTCGTACCCGAAGACGGCCTTCCCCACCGAGCTGGTGTACGGACCGAGCGACCGGCCCGGCCTGCGGGTGGTCACCTGCGGCGGCCAGTTCGACCAGGCCGCGAAGAGCTACCCCGACAACATCGTCGTCTTCGCCACCCTGGCGGCGTGACCCACGACGAGGCGAAACGCGGTCCGGCCGGTCGGGGGTTCCCGACCGGCCGGACCGCGTCCGGCGTACCTGACTCAGGCGGCGGCGGAGGTCCGCACCAGGGTGCGGATCTGACGCAGCAGCACCGACAGCGCGGCGAGATCCGCCCGCGACTCGTCGAACTCTCCCATCGCCCGTCGGGCCCGGTGGATGGACGTGGCGTTCGACTGCTCCCACTGCTGCACCCGCTCGTGCGGCGGCAGGTCACCCGGGGTGGAGTCGAGCACCTCCGCGGTGAGCGCGGCCAACGCGGCATACAGGTCGTACCGCAGCGCCATCCGGGCCAGCGTCTGCCAGCGGTCCTCCCGCGGCAGCAGGGAGATCTTCGACAGCAGCGAGTCCACCCGGAACAGGTCGGACAGCACGAAGTAGACCGAGGCCACCTCGCTGACGTCCCGCCCGCTGGCGTTCGCGGTCTCCACCACGTCCATCAGGCCGAAGCTGTACATCAGCCGGGTCGCCCGCTCCGCCAGTTCGCGGGGCAGCCCACGCTCGGTCATCGAGTCCATGTAGGCGGCGATGCCCTGGCGCTCGTTGCCGTAGAACAGCTCCTCCAGCCCGGGCAGCAGCCGGGTGACCCCGTCCCGCAGTCGGGCGATCTCGGCCGGCACGTCGATCGGCGAGCGCCGGTTGGAGACCAGCCACCGTACCGCCCGGTCGAGCAGCCGGCGGGTGTCCAGGTAGACGCTGGTCTGCAGCTCCGGCGCCACCTTGTTGTCCAGCGCCTCGACCGCGTCCCACAGGTCGCGCAGGCCGAACACCTCGCTGACCACCACGTACGCCCGGATCACATCCGCCGCGCTGGCCGCCGTCTCCTCGACCACCCGGAAGATGAACGAGATGCCACCCCGGTTGATCGCCTCGTTGACCAGCACTGTGGTGACGATGTCCCGGCGCAGCCGGTGCCGGCCCATCCGGTCGGCGAACCGTTCGCGCATCGGCGTCGGGAAGTAGTTGACCAGGACGTCGGTCGTCCACTCCTCGTCGGCCAGACCCTCGGTGAGGATCTCCCGCTCCAGGACGATCTTCACGTACGCGAGCAGCACCGCGAACTCCGGCGCGGTCAGCCCGGACTCGCTGCGGACCGCCAGTTCCTCGTCCGGCGGCAGCGCCTCCAGGGCCCGGTCCAACCCGCCCGACCGCTCCAACTCGTTGATCATCCGACGGTGCACCGGGAGCAGCGAGGCGGCCTGGGCCTGGGCGTTGTTGATCGCCCGCGCCTGGTCGTAGTTGTCCCGCAGCACCAGCTCGGCAACCTCGTCGGTCATCCCGGCCAGCAGCTCATCCCGCTCGGCAGTGGTCAGCTCGCCGTCGGCCACCGCCGTGTTGAGCAGGATCTTGATGTTCACCTCGTGGTCGGAGGTGTCCACCCCGGCCGCGTTGTCGATGAAGTCCGTGTAGATCCGGCCACCGGTCAACGCGTACTCGATCCGGCCGAGCTGGGTCCAGCCCAGGTTGCCGCCCTCGCCCGCCACCCGGCAGCGCAGGTTGCGCCCGTCCACCCGGATCGCGTCGTTGGACTTGTCGCCCACCTCGGCGTTGGTCTGGCTGGAGGCCTTGACGTAGGTGCCGATGCCGCCGTTCCAGAACAGGTCCACCGGGGCGGTGAGGATCGCCTTCATCAGGTCCTGCGGCGACATCTGCGTGACGTCGTCGTCCAGGCCGATCACCGCCCGGACCTGCGGCGTGATCGGGATGGACTTCGCGGTACGCGGGAAGATGCCACCACCCTCCGAGATCAGCTCCGTGTTGTAGTCCTCCCAGGACGACCGGGGCAGGTCGAACAGCCGCCGACGCTCCGCGTACGAGGTGGCGGCGTCCGGGGCCGGGTCGAGGAAGATGTGCCGGTGGTCGAAGGCGGCCACCAGCCGGATGTGCTCGGAGAGCAGCATCCCGTTGCCGAACACGTCACCGGACATGTCGCCGACGCCGACCACAGTGAAGTCCTGGGTCTGAGTGTCCAGGCCCAGCTCCCGGAAGTGCCGCTTGACCGACTCCCAGGCGCCCCGGGCGGTGATGCCCATCTTCTTGTGGTCGTAGCCGGCGGAACCACCGGACGCGAACGCGTCGCCCATCCAGAAGTTGTGGTTCTTGGAGATCTCGTTGGCGATGTCCGAGAACGTGGCGGTGCCCTTGTCGGCCGCCACCACCAGGTACGGGTCGTCCTCGTCGTGCCGGACCACGTCCTCGGGCGGCACGATCTGCCCGCTGACGATGTTGTCGGTGACGTCCAGCATCGCGCCGACGAACTCCTGGTAGCAGGCGACCGCCTCGTCCCGGTCACCCGGCTTCTGCTTCAACACGAAGCCGCCCTTGGCGCCCACCGGCACGATCACCGTGTTCTTCACCATCTGCGCCTTGACCAGGCCCAGCACCTCGGTCCGGAAGTCCTCCCGACGATCGGACCAGCGCAACCCGCCCCGGGCCACCGGCCCGAACCGCAGGTGCACACCCTCGAACCGCGGCGAGTAGACGAAGATCTCGAACTTCGGTCGCGGCGCGGGCAGGTCCGGAATGGCCTGCGGGTCGAGCTTGAACGCCACGTACGCCTTCGGCCGCCCGTCGGCGCGCTTCTGGTAGAAGCTGGTCCGCAGGGTCGCCTCGATCAGCGTCAGGTACGAGCGCAGGATCCGATCCTGGTCGAGGCTCGCCACGTCGTCCAGCGCGCCCCGGATCGTCTCCACCAGCTCACCGCTGCGCTGCCGGCGCTGCTCGGTGGTCTGCTCCCCCGGCGCGAACCGGGTCTCGAAGAGCTCCACCAGCAACGCGGCGAGCTTCGGGTACGCGATGAAGGTCTGCTCCATGTAGTCCTGCGAGAAGACCGTGCCGGCCTGCCGCAGGTACTTCGCGTACGCCCGTAGCACCACCACCTGCCGCCAGGTCAGCCCCCCGCGCAGCACCAGCTCGTTGAACCGGTCCACCTCGGCCTCGCCGCGCCAGGCCGCCGCGAAGGCGTTCTCCACGTGCGGGCGCACCTCGGCCAGTTCCTGATGCCCCTCGGGCAGCATGAGCCCGAAGTCGTACAGGTAGACCCGACCGTCGATCCGGTCCACCTCGTACGGGTGCTCGTCGACCACCCGCACACCGAGCGAGTGCAGCACCGGGAGCACGGCGGAGAGCATCATCGGCTCGCCGTACCGGTAGACCTTGAACCGGACGTCCATCGCCTCGGCCAGGTCCGCACCCGGCACCCGGGTGCCGGGTCGGGGCGCCAACTGCTTGCGGAACAGGTGCATCTCCAGCTGGCCGGGCTCCTCCAGCAGCTCCAGCTTCGCCAGGTCCTTCATCGCCTCGTACGGCGTGTGCCCGTCCTTGTAGCCCTCCGGGAACGCGTCGGCGTACCGGGTGAACAGGTGCTTGGCCTGCTCGTCGCCGAGCTTGCGCTCCAGCACCAACCGGTAGTCGTCGTCCCACAGTCGGGTGGCGTCGGCCAACTCCTCGGCCAGCAGGTCGGCGTCGATGTCGCCGGGCGGCCGGGTCGGGTCGGTACGGACGATGAAGTGCACCCGCGCCAGCATCGACTCGGTGACCCGGGTGGTGTAGTCCACCCCGACACCGTTCAGCTCGCGCAGCAGGATGTCCTGCATGCGCAGCCGGTTCTGGGTGGTGAACCGGTCCCGGGGCAGGTAGATCAGGCAGGAGATGAACCTCCCGTACGCGTCGCGACGCAGGAACACCCGCAGCTGCCGGCGACCGGCCATCCGCAGCACGCCGATCACCGCGTGGTACAGATCGTCGGTCTTGATCTGGAACAGCTCGTCGCGCGGGTACGTCTCCAGGATCTGGATCAGATCCTTGCCCGAGTGGCTGCGCTGGCTCAGGCCGGAGCGGTCCAGCACCTCGGCCACCTTGCGGCGCACCACCGGCAGCTCACGGACGCTGGTCCGGTAGGCGGCGGTCGAGAACAGGCCCAGGAAACGCCGCTCACCGATCACGTCACCGGCGGAGTTGAAGATCTTGAAGCCGATGTAGTCCAGGTACGCCGAGCGGTGCACGGTGGCCCGGGAGTTGGCCTTGGTGATGATGAGCAGGCGCTTTTCCAGCACCTTCTCGTGCGCCTCGGGCGTCATCGAGGACAGCGACCGCGCCTCCGGCGAATCGGAGCGCAGGATGCCCAGACCGGTGCCGAGCACCGCCTCCAACGCCTTGCTGTCGGTATCGCCGCCGTCGGCGTCCACCAGCCGGTACTCGCGGTAGCCGAGGAAGGTGAAGTGGTCGTGGGCGAGCCACCGCAGCAGCTCCACCGAGTCGGTGATGTCCTTCTCCGGCACCGGTGGGCGATTGTCGGAGGTACGGGCCGAGGCCAGCTCGTCGGCGAGCGCGAGGGCCCGCTGACGCATCTTCGGCCAGTCCTCCACCGCCTCCCGCACGTCGGTGAGCACCCGCTGCAACTCGCGGCGCAACCGGTCCCGCTCGGCCGCGTCCCGGACCGGGTCGATCTCGATCCGCATCCAGCTCTCGATGATGTCGCCGGCGATCGCGTCGTCCGGCTCCACGTCGGCGGAGACCTCGGTGAGCCGGCCGAGCGGCTCGCGCCGCACCACCACCAGCGGGTGCACCAGCAGGTGCACGTCGAGGTGGTACGAGTTGAGCAGCGCCGTCACCGAGTCGACCAGGAACGGCATGTCGTCCGTGACGATCTCGACGACCGTGTGGTGCTGGTCCGCGTGCGGTTCGTGGATCCGCAGCTTCAACTCGCCGGGCACCCGTTGCTGGGCGAGGTCCCGGTGCGCCCGGGCCGCGTCGAGCATTTCCTCCGCCGTGAAGCCGACCAGCTCCTCGTCCGGGGCGAACCGCCAGAAACGGCCGACAAGTGTCGCCGCGTCGTGATCGTCCCCCGCGAGCGCGACGGCCTGGGCCACCAGGCGCTCCGCGTTGGGAACGGGTTCGTCGAGCTCCGCGTCCTCCACGTCGTCGGCCAACGCCTCGGTCGGCAGGCCCAGATCGTAGATGGTGTCGATGCTCGACCCGGTCAGCCCGGTGACGCCCGTGTCGAGCCGGCCGTAGCCGTCCCCGTCGGTCGCCGAATCGAAGCTGTCATCGTCCCGGCCGGAGTCATCCTGCCGGAGGTCGGGTTCCGGTTTGATCGCCGGACGCCGGTCCATCGGTGCCACTCCCCTCGACCCACCGCGTTGTGGGTCACTCTGCCGCCCAGCCTAGGCCCTGCCGTTCTGCGCCTTCGTCGGCGGACCACTGGCCAGACGTCCGGATCGGGACTTTGTCCTTTCACCCGTTGCGGGTCCGAGGTTGGCCGGCTGCGGGATACCCCGCCACGCGATGTTCATCACACGGGTGCGGCCCATCTTTGAGCGCGGCCGAACACCTGGGGGACGTTGGGGACGTCGTTCACGTACTACCGTGCGAGGGCAGTCCGAGATCGGAAGGACCAGCTTCATGACCTTGTCGTACCCCCGGCCCCACCGGCCGAACCACGCTCGCCGCCTGGCCACTGCGGTCAGCACGGCGCTGCTCGCGGCGGGCGTCCTGGTCGGTTGCTCCGGTGACGACGGGGCGCAGCGCACCGTTGACGCCTTCCTCGCGGGCTGGCGCAGCGGCGACCTCCAGTCGGTCGGCATGATCGACCCGCTGGGCTCGAAACTGCCGTCGGCCGACGTGGCCCGCGAGATCAAGGACCTCTCCGGCGAGCTGGCGGCCACCCCGCCCACCCTGACGCGACGCGGCGAGCCGAAGATCACGAAGGACATCGCCACCACGACGGTGCAGGTGGAGTGGACCCTGCCCGGCCAGACCCGCTGGGCGTACGACCGGGAGGTGCGGCTCGCCCACGGCGGTGACGACCAGTGGCAGGTGATCTGGGAGCCGACCGTGGTGCACGAGCGGCTCGCCAAGGGTGACCGGTTGGCGCTGCGCCGCGACACCGGTGCCCGCGCCGCCGTGCTGGACAACGCCGGGCAGCCGCTCGTGACCCCGCGCCCGGTGGTCCGGGTGGGTGTGCAGCCCAACGGGGTCGCCGACATCAAGAAGCTCGTCAAGGACCTCGACGCGGCGTTCAAGGCCATCCGTCCGGCGCTGGTCCCCGGCGTCGACCTGACCGACCTGCCCAACCGGGTGGCCGAGGCGGAGCCGGGTGCCTTCGTCGAGGTGGTGTCGCTTCGCGAGGAGGCGTACCGGCAGATCAAGCCCCGGATCTACGACCTGCCCGGCACCAAGTTCATCTCCGACAAGATCGACCTGGCGCCCACCCGCGAGTTCGCCCGCGCGCTGCTCGGCACCGTCGACCCGGCGCAGGCCGACGACATCGCCGCGCACCCCGACCGGTACGTCGTCGGCGACCTGGTGGGGCACGGCGGGCTGCAGGGCCGCTACGACGAACGACTGCGCGGCGGCCCCGGGCTGACAGTGGTGGTCGAGCGTCCGGCTGAGGGCGGCAAACTCGAACCCACCGGCACCGAACTGTTCCGCCGGGAGCCGCAGCCCGGGCAGGCGCTGAAGACCACGTTGGACGTCGCCGTCCAGAACGCTGCCGACGGGGCACTGCGCGGCGAAGCACGCCGGTCCGCCCTGGTGGCGCTCCGGGTCAGCGACGGTGCCGTGCTCGCCGCGGCGAACGGCCCCGGCCCGGCCGGGGAGAACCTGGCCTTCAACGCCCAGGTGCCGCCGGGTTCCACGTTCAAGATGGTCAGCACGCTGGGCCTGCTGGACCGGGGCGCGGTCACCCTGGACGGGCCGGTGGCGTGCCCGAAGGCCTTCACCGTTGACGGTCGGTCCTTCAAGAACTCCGACAACTTCGAGCTGGGCTCGGTGCCGTTCCGCACCGACTTCGCCAAGTCCTGCAACACGGCGTTCGCCGCGCTGGCGCCGAAGCTCGGCGGCGACGGGCTGGCCGCCGCCGGCCGCACGCTGGGCCTGGAGGGTCAGTGGGACCTCGGCACGGACGCCTTCACCGGCAAGGTCTCCACGGGCGGCAGCCCGGCCGAGCAGGCCGCGGCGTCGTTCGGGCAGGGCACCACGTTGGTCAGCCCGCTGGCCATGGCCGGCGCCACCGCCGCCGTCGCCCGCGGCCACTTCGAGCAGCCGAAGCTGCTGATCGACCCGGCGCCGGCCAAGCCGGCTCCGGCGGGTGAGCAACTCAAGCCAGAGTCCGTCGCGGCGCTGCGCACGATGATGCGCGAGGTGGTCACCACCGGCACCGGCAGCGCGCTCAAGGATGTGCCGGGCGAGGTGTACGGCAAGACCGGCACCGCCGAGTACGACGACAACCCGGCCCACACCCACGCCTGGTTCGTCGGCTGGCGGGGTGACGTGGCGTTCGCCGTCTTCGTGGAGAAGGGCGGGGCCAGCACCGCTTCGGCCGTCCCGATCGCCGAGCGCTTCCTCCGCGCCCTGCCCACCAGCTGACCCGGACCGCCACGCCCCGGGGCGCGACGCAAGGCCGACCACGCCTGCGGGCGCGACGCAGAGCCAACCGAGCCTCGGGGCGCGACGCACGGCCGACCACGCCTGCGGGCGCGGCGCAGAGCCAAGCCCCGGGGCGGCGAAGCGCCCGGACACCGCGCCTTCGGGCGGGCCCGCCAGCCTTGATCCACTCGGGTTTCAGGAAAGCGCGCTATCCGGCGCGGCCGGATGCCCCAACTTCAAGAAACCCGAGTCGATCATCCGCCCACGACCCGCGTTCGGGTCAAGCAGTATCGGCTTTGTGCAGATCTTCGCTGTTCTCGGTAGCTGAGCTCGGACGCGGAGCGTCCTCGGCGGGCTGAGCGGGTCGCCGGAGCAGGCCCGGACCCGCCGATGCGGGCGGGCCGACCGGCTCGCGCTCGACCGCAGCCGGGATCATCGCCGGCACTACTCCCGACGGCTCGGCCTTCGGGTGCCCGAGCAGGCCCGGTTGCGCCGAATCGACAGCGCCGTCGCGGTCGGCATCAGCCAGTCCCCCACCGGGGCCATCGCCGCCGGCAAGATCCACGGCGTCAAGCCCGTCCAGCCGCGCAGCACCGTCCAGCCGCCCCGCTGCACCGGACCGTCCGTCACCATCCAGCCGCGCCACGCCATCAAGCCGCTTGGCATCATCCAGCCGCGCCACGCCGCCAAGCCGCTCGGCACCGTCCCGCCGCTCCATGCCGCCAACCCGCTCCACCCGGTCGCTGGTGCGCCGAGGGCTGGGCGTCGGCCGGGCCGACAGCAGTCGGGGCGGCACCGCTTCCGGGGCTGTCACCGGCGCCAGACCGGCGACCACCGTGTTGACGATCTCGGCCGCGTACGAGCCGTCCGGGTCGTAGTCCGGGTCGAAGACGGTCAGCTCCACGCCGAGGCAGTGCGGGGTGTCGACCAGGCCGGCGAGCAGGATCTCCAGTTCGGCGAAGGCGATCCCACCCGGGTCGGGGGCGTCCACGGCGGGCATCACCGCCGGGTCGAGCACGTCCACGTCGATGTGCACCCAGTAGCCCGCGCAGTCGGCGAGCTGCTCGTGCGCCCACTGGGCCGTCCGGGCGGCACCTTCGGCCCGCAGTGCCGGCACCGGTCGGGTGGTGATCCCGGCGGCCTGGAGGTCGAGCCGGTACTCGTCCTGGGCGCGGATGCCGAGCACCACCACGTCGATGTCGCGGAAGTAGGGCCGACGACCCTCCAGCGCGGCCAGGTCCGCCTGCCCCCGCCCAGTGACCAGGGCCAGGTCCTCACCGGCGGCGGCACCGACGTAGGAAGCGTTGCCGGGGTGCCGGAAGTCGGAGTGCCCGTCGACGAAGACCAGCCCGATCCGCCCGCCGACGGCCTCACCGAGGCGGTGCATGGCCAGGGCCGAGCCGAGCAGCACGGAGCAGTCGCCGCCCAGCACCACCGGGAACTCGCCCCGGTCGATGATCGAGCCGATGCGTTCGGCGAGGGCCAGCGAGTAGTCGGCGATCTCGCGGGCGTGACACACCCCGTCGCCGGGCCGCCAGTCGCCCGGGTCGTACCGGGCGGGGGTGACGCAGCCGGCGTCGCGGGCCCGGAGCCGGGCCAGCAGGTCGTGGTCGCGCAGCGCCCCGGGCGCCTTGGCGCAACCCGGGACCGACGTGGGCGTCGGCGGCCGTAGACCGAGATTTGTCGGCGCGTCGAGGACGGCGATCCGGCGCATCATGAGCTCCCGTCCTCGGTGGTCGGGCGGGCCGGCCGGAACGCCGGCCCGCGCTGGCGTGCTACGAACTCAGAACAGGGCGCTGGCGAGGGCCCGACGCGCCGAGGCGACCGCCGGATCGTCCGGGCCGGCGATCGAAAAGAGCGAGACCAGGTGCTGGCGGGCCGTCTCACGATCCTCACCGGCGGTGCGCCGGACCAGGGCGACGAGCCGCGCGTACGCCTGCTCGGCCAGGCCGCTGAGCACCTCGATGTCGGCGGCCAGCAGTTGGGCGGCGACATCGTCGGGGGCGCTCTCGGCGGCGGCCAGCGCGGCGGACGGGTCGGCGCCGGCCACCCGCCGGGCCACCCCGACCTGGGCCAGTCCCGCGGTGGCGGCGGCGTCCGCCGGGGCGTCGGCGAGGATCTTGCGGTACGCCTGCTCGGCGGCGTCCAGATCGCCGCTCATCAACGCGTCGTCGGCCTCGTCGAGGCGCGGGTCCTCCGGCTCGGCGACTGTCACGCCGCCGGCCTTGAGCACGGCCTGGATCCACTGCCGCAACTGCGGCTCGGGCACCACTCCGGAGAAGGCGTCGACCGGCTGACCACCGACGACCGCGTAGACCATGGGAATGCCCTGCACCCGGAACATCTGGGCGATTCGGGGATTTTCCTGCACGTCGACCCGGGCCAGCACCCAGGCGCCGCCACCCTCGGCGTTCAGCCGCTCCAGGACCGGGGCGAACTCGTCGCTCTCCGGGAAGCCGGCCGCGCCGAAGAACACGACGACGGGCGTGGTCATCGAGCGTTCGAGCACGTCGGACTGGATGGTCGCCTCGGTGACGTCCACGATGGCGGTGTCACCGCCAGCGGAGGGCGCACCGGGTGTGCCGTTGGACGGGCCGCCCTGAGGGGGCGTGCCGGGGCGGGTACCTGCTGGTGCGGGGCCACGCAGCGTGCTGAGGTCGACCGCGCCGCGGGTGAAGATCGACGAGGTGATCCGTGGGTCGCTCATGGTTACCTAGTCTCGCACGTGAGCCCCCGATCTCAGCTCACCCGCAACCCCGACGTTGCAACTCTCACGCCCCCACCCGCACCCCCGCCCTCACCCCCGCGATCTTGCACATTCTGTCGCCGATACGCCACATTCACGCCTTATGACGGCACCGAAACCGCAAGATCGACGCGGGTGAGGGAGGGAGGAGGGAGGGTTAGAAGCGTGCTGGCTCTCGGTAGGTGCCCCACTCGGCGCGCAGGGCGTCGCAGATCTCGCCCAACGTCGCCTCGGCGCGGACCGCGTCGAGCATGGCGGGGATCATGTTCTCGTCGGTACGGCTCGCCTCGATCATCCGGGTCACCGCCGCGCGGACCGCCGACTCGTCCCGCGCGCTCTTGCGCTCGGCGAGCACCCGACGCTGCTCCAGCTCCACCTCGTGCGAGATGCGCAGGATCTCCAGCTCCTTGGCGACGGTGCCGGTGTGGCAGTTGACCCCGACGATCTTCTTGTCGCCCTTTTCGAGGGCCTGCTGGTAGACGAAGGCCGACTCGGCGATGTGCCCGGTGAACCAGCCGTCCTCGATGCCGCGCAGGATGCCCGAGGTCATCGGACCGATCTGGTGCGGCCCGTCCCCGCCGAGCTGCCGGATCCGGGCGAAGATCTCCTCCGCCTCGGCCTCGATCTTGTCGGTCAGCGCCTCGACGTACCAGGAGCCGCCGAGCGGGTCGGCCACGTTGACCACACCGGTCTCCTCCATCAGCACCTGCTGGGTACGCAGGGCGATCTCGGCGGACTCGTCGGTGGGCAGCGCCAGGGTCTCGTCCAGCGCGTTGGTGTGCAGCGAGTTCGTGCCGCCGAGCACCGCCGCGAGCGCCTCGACGGCGGTGCGTACCACGTTGTTGACCGGCTGCTGGGCGGTCAGCGACACCCCGGCGGTCTGCGTGTGGAACCGCAGCCACAGGGCCTTCTCACTGGTCGCGCCGTACACGTCACGCAGCCAGCGGGCCCAGATCCGGCGGGCGGCCCGGAACTTGGCGATCTCCTCGAAGAAGTCGAGGTGCGAATCGAAGAAGAAGCTCAGCCCCGGGGCGAAGACGTTCACGTCCAGCCCGCGCGACAGACCCAGCTCGACGTAGCCGAAGCCGTCCGCCAGGGTGTACGCCAACTCCTGCGCGGCGGTCGAGCCGGCCTCGCGGATGTGGTAGCCGGAGACCGACAGCGGCTTGTAGCGCGGGATCTCCCGGGCGCAGTACTCCATCAGGTCGCCGATCAGGCGCAGGTGCGGCTCCGGGTCGAAGAGCCACTCCTTCTGCGCGATGTACTCCTTGAAGATGTCCGTCTGCAGGGTGCCGTCCAGCTTGGACAGGTCGGCGCCCTGCCGCTCGGCGGCGACCAGGTACATGCAGAACACCGGCACGGCCGGGCCGGAGATGGTCATCGAGGTGGTGACGCCGGACAGGTCGATGCCGTCGAAGAGTGCCTGCATGTCGGTGGCGGTGTCGATGGCCACGCCGCAGTGGCCGACCTCGCCGAGCGCCTGCGGGTCGTCCGAGTCGCGGCCCATCAGCGTCGGCATGTCGAACGCGACCGACAGGCCGCCGCCACCGGCGCCCAGGATCATCTTGTAACGCTCGTTGGTCTGCTGGGCGTTGCCGAAGCCGGCGAACTGCCGGATCGTCCAGGTCCGCCCGCGGTAGCCGGTCGGATACAGACCCCTGGTGTACGGGTACTCGCCCGGCCAGCCGATCCGTTCGAAGCCCGGGTACGCGCTGCCCTCGGGTGGCCCGTAGACGGGCTCCACCGGCATCCCGGAGAGCGTGGTGAAGTCCGCGTCCCGCTTGCGCGCGGCGTCGTACCGGGCCTGCCAGCGCGCCCGGCCGGCGTCGATCTCGTCGGCGTCCATGAGCAGGGCTCCTCCTCGGGTCCTCGACTGCACGTCGAGTGTAAGGCCCCCACCTGAACGATCGCTAAGTCGTGTCGTACCGGCAAGTAACACCCCGCCGCACGGGACGGCCGCAACCCGACTCAGACCGTCGGCGACCCCACGGACCCGCCCATCGCCACGTCGTCGACCCGGATGTTGACCTCGTCCACCCGCAGCCCGTACGCCTCGACCGCCTCGGTCACCTGGGCGCGTACCTGACCGGTGATCTCCGGCACCGGCCGACCTGCCTCGATCACCAACACCAGGTTGACCACGGCGGCGTCCCCTGTCACATGGGCCGAGCAACCCCGCCGGGCGTCACCCACCTGGTCCAGCCCGACCCGGTCGAGAACCGCGTTGAAGAACCGGGCGACGTCCCCGCCCAGGTCGGCCACGCCGGGCACCGCGCGGGCAGCCGCGACGGCGATCTTCTCGATCACCTCGTCCGCGACCTGGGTCGTGCCACCGGCCGGCACCGACGCCCTGGTCAGCTTCTGCGTTGCTTCCAGGTCCACAGTCGCTCCCTGCTCCTCGCACCACCGTGTCTGGGGCACGTCCTGCCCTCCGACGACGGTGGGCGGTGCGAGCCTACTGCGACGGTGCGGCCCCGGGCTGTCCCCGGTGGATGGTCAACGGACGGCCCACCAGCCGTCACCGGCCGCCGGGCAGGTACGCCTCAGGCCCCGGCAGTCGCCCCGGGCTGGTTCAGCTCGATGTCGTCCACAGTGACGTTGACCTGGGTGACAGTGAGGCCGTACTTCTCCACCGCCTCGATCACTGCGGCCCGCACCGCCTCGGTCACGTCGGTCACGACGTGCCCGGCGTCGATCACCAGGACCACGTTGATGACGACGGAGCCGCCCTTCACGTCGGCCGACACGCCCCGCCGAGCGTCGCCCACCTGGTCCAGGCCGACCTTGTCCAACACGCTGTTGAAGAACCGGGACACGTCACCACCGAGATCGGCGACACCGGGCACGGTACGAGCGGCCGCACCGGCGATCTTCTCCACGACCTCGTCGGAAACCGACGTGGCACCCCGGGCCGCGCCCGTCGCGGGCGACACCGCACCGGCGTTCTCCACCGCGTCCGTCATGATCACATCTCCCCTGGTCCCGGTGCGATGTGGACCGACCGTCTCGTCAGCCCGCCGCGCGGCGGCCGACCGCCGGCCACGCGCCGCGAGCCTACTAAAACCGGAGCCAGCTTCGCGTCCGGGCGCTCGGTGCCGGCGCGCCTGCCGGTCAGCGGGCGAGCTGGGCGAGCAACTCGTCCGCCGCCGTGTACGGGTCGGTCGCGCCCTCGGCCACCCGGGCGGCGAGAGTGGACAACTGCGTACCGTCGCGAAGGGACCCGATCCGGGCGCGGAGGGTGCCGAGCGCGATCGCCTCGATCTCGGCGGCGGCCCGCGCCTCCTGGCGGCGGCGCAGCTCGCCGTGCTCGACCAGCCAGCCCCGGTGCTTGTCGATGGCGGCGGCGATGTCGTCGATGCCCTCGCCGCGCGCGGCGACCGACCGGACCACCTGCGGCCGCCACTGCCCCGGGCCGCGCTCACCGAGAGCGATCATGCCCTGGATGTCCCGGACGGTGGCGTCGACGCCGTCCCGGTCCGCCTTGTTGACCACGAACACGTCGGCGATCTCCAGGATGCCGGCCTTGACCGCCTGGATCGCGTCACCCATCCCCGGTGCGAGCAGCACCAGCGTCGTGTCGGCCAGCGAGGCGACCTCCACCTCGGCCTGCCCGACGCCGACGGTCTCCACCAGCACCACGTCGCAGCCGGCGCCCTCCAGCACCCGGACCGCCTGCGGCGTCGCCGCTGCCAACCCGCCGAGGTGTCCCCGACTGGACATCGACCGGATGTAGACGCCCGGATCGGTGGCGTGGTCCTGCATCCGCACCCGGTCACCGAGGATCGCCCCACCCGTGAACGGGCTGGACGGGTCGACCGCCAGCACACCGACCCGGTGCCCCTGCGCCCGCAGCGCCCGGACCAGCTCGTTCGTGGTGGTCGACTTGCCCACCCCGGGTGAACCGGTCAGCCCGACCACCTGCGCCTGCCCCGCGTACGGCGCCAGCGCCGCGGCGATCGCCGGGAGCAGCTCGTCGCCGTTCTCCACCAGGGTGATCAGGCGGGCCACCGCGCGGGGGTCACCCGCGCGGGCCCGCTCGACCAGCAGCGGTACGTCCCGACTACGGCGCACCGACGTGCTGCCCGCCGCCGGGACGGGCTCGGCCGCTCCGCTCACTGGCCCGGCACGTGGATGATCAGCGCGTCGCCCTGCCCACCGCCGCCGCAGAGCGCCGCCGCGCCGGTGCCACCACCGCGCCGCTTCAGCTCCAGGGCGAGGGTGAGGACGAGACGCGCGCCGGACATGCCGATCGGGTGGCCGAGCGCGATCGCGCCACCGTTGACGTTCACCTTGTCCGGGCTGATCCCGAGGTCCCGGGTGGACTGGATGCCGACCTGGGCGAACGCCTCGTTGATCTCGATGAGGTCCAGGTCCGCGACGCTCAGGCCGCCCTTCTTCAGGGCGTGGTTGATCGCGTTGGACGGCTGCGAGTGCAGGGAGTTGTCCGGGCCCGCCACGTTGCCGTGCGCGCCGATCTCGGCCAGCCAGGTCAGCCCCAGCTCCTTCGCCTTGGCCTTGCTCATGACGAGCACCGCGGCGGCGCCGTCGGAGATCGGCGACGAGCTGCCCGCGGTGATGGTGCCGTCCTTCGCGAAGGCGGGGCGCAGCTTGGCCAGCGACTCGACGGTAGTGTCCGGGCGGATGCCCTCGTCCTCGCTGATCACCAGCGGGTCACCCTTGCGCTGCGGGATGACCACCGGGGTGATCTCGTCGGCGAAGTGGCCGTTCTTCTGCGCGGCGGCGGCCCGCTGGTGGCTGGCGGCGGCGAAGGCGTCCTGCTCCGTGCGGGAGATGCCGTGCTTGACGCCGAGCCGCTCGGTCGACTCGCCCATCGAGCAGCAGTCCCAGGCGTCGCTGAGCCCGTCGTGCGCCATGTGGTCCTTGACCACCACGTCGCCGTACTTGTAGCCGGTGCGCTGGCCCATCAGCAGGTGCGGGGCGTTGGTCATCGACTCCATGCCGCCGGCCACCACGATGTCGAACTCGCCAGCCCGGATCAGCTGGTCGGCCAGGGCGATCGCGTCCAGGCCGGAGAGGCAGACCTTGTTGATGGTCAGCGCCGGCACCGACATCGGTACGCCGGCCTCGACCGCCGCCTGCCGGGCCGGGATCTGACCGGCGCCGGCCTGCAACACCTGCCCCATGATCACGTACTGGACCTGGTCCGGGCTGACGCCGGCCCGCTCCAGCGCCGCCTTGATGGCGATCCCGCCGAGCTTGGTGGCGGGAAGGTCCTTGAGGTTGCCCAGCAGCCGGCCCATCGGGGTCCGCGCGCCGCTGACGATCACCGAAGCCATGCCTGCCTCCGAGGGGGGTGCCGAGCTGTACGCCTTAACGATTGTTCGGCCAGACTAGCGCCATGGCAGAGAACTCCCCCGTCGAGCCCGGTGCGGACTACGTCACAGACATCGGGCTTCGCAAGATTGACCACGTCGGGATAGCCGTGGCCGACCTGGACGCCGCGATCGACTTCTACCAGCGGACGTTCGGGATGCGCTGCGTACACGTGGAGACCAACGCCGAGCAGGGCGTCCGGGAAGCGATGCTGGCCGTCGGGCCGACCACCGAGGGCGGCTGCGTGCAGTTGCTCGCCCCGCTCACCCCGGAGTCGACGATCGCGAAGTTCCTGGACCGCAACGGGCCGGGCGTGCAGCAGGTCGCGTACACCGTGGTGGACATCGACGCGGCCTGCGCGGCACTGCGCGAGCGCGGCATGCGGCTTCTCTACGACGCCCCGAGGCGCGGCACTGCGGACAGCCGGATCAACTTCGTCCACCCGAAGGACGCCGGCGGCGTCCTCGTCGAACTGGTCGAGCCCGCCGCAGCCCACTAGCCCTGCGCCCCGCCCCGCCCCCTGCCGCCCCACCCCGCGCCGCACTGCTGCGCACCACGTGCGACACGGCGACACCGCACGCCGCACGCCGTGATCGCGCTGCAACAGGGATCTAGTGGTCTCCCACCGCCGTGACACCACTACATCAAGGATCGAGCACGATCTTGACGAGTCGGCGGGCCGGGGGGCGGGTCGAGGGCGGGCGCGGGTCGAGGGCGGGCGCGGGTCGAGGGCGGGCGCGGGTCGAGGGCGGGCGCGGGTCGAGGGCGGGCTGGGGATCGCGGGGGCTGCGCGCGCACGTCAGTGCGCGGTTGGCGGGGTGGCCGGACACCTTCACGCATCGGTGGATGCAGTTTTTCACAGAGGACTTCCCGGCCTAGCTACCGTTCAGTAACGTCCGGCCCCACAGGAGCGCGACCGGTGCCGGATGTGTCGAATGCCGACATGGCGGTCGTGCCCACCGGCGCCGACGATGGCAGCACCCGGGCCCGTGCGGGTGCGGACGAACCGGAGGTCACCGTGCAGGACATCCTCGAAGCGATCATGGCGGCGGAGGAATCGAACGATCCGGACCGCGAACTCGCCGGCGTCGCCGGACTGCCCGTACCGGAGAGCTACCGGGGCGTGGTCGTCCGCGCCGAGGAAGCCCGGATGTTCGACGGCATGGCCACCCGGGACAAGGACCCGCGCAAGGCACTGCACGTGCAGGAGGTGCCGACACCGCAGCTGGCGCCGGGTGAGGCGCTGATCGCGGTGATGGCCAGCGCGATCAACTACAACACGGTGTGGACAAGCATCTTCGAACCGGTGTCCACCTTCAGGTTCCTGGAGCGCTACGGCCGGGTCTCCGAGCTGACCCGCCGGCACGACCTGCCGTACCACGTGGTCGGCTCGGACGCGGCCGGCGTGGTGCTGCGCACCGGCCCCGGGGTGACCCGCTGGGCGCCCGGCGACGAGGTGGTCGCGCACTGCCTCTCCGTCGAGCTGGAGGACGCGGCCGGCCACGACGACACCATGCTCGACCCGCAGCAGCGGATCTGGGGCTTCGAGACCAACTTCGGCGGGCTCGCCGAGCTGGCCATCGTCAAGGCCAACCAGCTGATGCCCAAGCCACGGCACCTGAGCTGGGAGGAGGCGGCCAGCCCCGGGCTGGTCAACTCCACCGCGTACCGGCAGCTCGTCTCGCACCACGGCGCCAACATGAAACAGGGCGACGTGGTGCTGATCTGGGGCGCCTCCGGCGGCCTCGGCGGGTACGCCACGCAGATGGCGCTCAACGGCGGCGCGATCCCGGTCTGCGTGGTGTCCTCACCGGAGAAGGCCGAGCTGTGCCGCCGGATGGGCGCGGATCTCGTCATCGACCGGGCCGCTGAGGGCTTCCGCTTCTGGAAGGACGAGGAGACCCAGGACCCGGACGAGTGGCGGCGCTTCGGCGAGCGGATCCGCGAGCTGACCGGCGGCGAGGACCCGGACATCGTGTTCGAGCACCCGGGACGGGAGACGTTCGGCGCCAGCGTCTACGTGGCCCGACGCGGCGGGACCATCGTCACCTGCGCCTCCACGAGCGGCTTCCAGCACCAGTACGACAACCGCTACCTGTGGATGCACCTCAAGCGGATCGTCGGCAGCCACTTCGCCAACTACCACGAGGCGTGGCAGGCCAACCGCCTGGTGGCGCTCGGCAAGGTGCACCCGACGGTGTCCCGCACCTACCCGTTGGAGCAGACCGGCCAGGCCGCGTACGAGGTGCACCGCAACGCTCACCAGGGCAAGGTCGGCGTGCGCTGCCTCGCGCCCGCCGACGGGCTGGGCGTACGCGACGGGGAGCTGCGGGCCCGGCACGAGGACGCGATCAACCGGTTCCGCGGTCACTGACCGGCCGGACGGGGGAACGCGGGATGACCATTGCGATGATCGCTCATTGTTCTTCCGCCCTCATTAGCGGATAACCCGCCCGGATCGAACAAAGGGCCTCGGGGCAACCCCGGGGCCCTTTTCCGCGTCACGCTGCGTGGCGTCCGACAGGCCGGGACCTGCCAAGATCGCCGATTGGTCCGACCTCGTCGACACCAGGAGTTGACCATGTAAAGAGGGCACGAAAGCTTCCCACCGCTCTTGCGAAGCACCCTGGGGCGTCTGCCAGTATGTCCCAATGCCCCAGCAGCAGTCCTCCCCTCTCGCGTTCTTCGATAACGCGAACTCGCAGCCAGATTTCACCGTTGGCCTGCGCGGATACAACACTCATCAGGTCGACGACTTCCTCGGCCGGATGACCGCCGCGCTGACCCAGTCCGAGCAGGCCCGTGCCGAGGCCGAGCAGCGGATGAACGACGCCCAGCGTCGGCTCCGCCAGGCCGAGCAGCGCATGAGTGCGCTGGAGCAGAAGCTCACCGACACGAACAAGCAGCTCGAAGAGAACAGCCGGCCCACCCTCTCCGGGCTCGGCACCCGCGTCGAGCAGATCCTGCGGCTCGCCGAGGAGCAGGCCAACGACCACCGCAACGAGGCCAAGCGCGAGTCGGAGGGCATCCTCTCCGCCGCCCGCCTCGAGGCCCGCGAGATCACCGACAAGGCCCGCGCCGAGGCCGCTGCCATGAAGGCGAGCGCCGAGCGCGAGGCGGGCAACCTGCGCACGGCCGCCGAGCGTGAGGCCGCCGAGGTCCGGGTGCAGGCCCGCCGCGAGGCTGACACGCTGCGCGCCGACGCCGACCGTGAGACCAAGCAGCTGCGTACCGTCACCGCGCACGAGGTGGCCGAGCTGAAGTCGACTGTCGAGCGGGAGGTCGCGACCCTGCGGGCCACCGCCGAGCGGGAGATCACCCAGCAGCGGGCGAAGGCCGCCCGCGAAGCTGAGGAGAAGCGCGCCGAGGCGACTAAGCTGCTCACCGACGCGCGGGACAAGCGCGACAAGGACCTGCAGGCCCTGGAGCTTCAGCTGGCCGAGCGGCGGGAGAAGGCCGAGCGCGAGGAGTCCGAGCGCCACGCCGCCCAGGTCGCGCAGACCCAGAAGTTGGTCAGCGAGGCCGAGCAGCGGGCCCGGGCCGCGCAGGAGCGGGCCAAGGAGATCGAGCAGCGCGCCGAGGCGCGGCGGATCGAGTCGGAGCGCAACGCCGCCGAGACGATCGACAAGGCCAAGGCCCACTCGGAGAAGACCCTCAACGAGGCGAAGGCCGAGTCGCAGCGTCTGCTCACCGAGGCTCGCACCGAGGCGGAGCTGACCACGCAGGCCGCCCGCCGCGAGGTCGAGGACCTCACCCGGCAGAAGGACGCTGTCACCTCTCAGCTGGGTCAGATGCTCTCCGGGCTCGCCGGCATCGTTCCGGGAATGCCGGCGCAGGCCGCTCCGGCTGCCAAGCCGGACGCCAAGAAGAACGACGACGGTCAGGAGCGGGTGCCCGCGGAGACCGCCGGCTGACGCGAGGCGTCAGGTCGGGGCATCGACGGCGCGAGGTGACACCGGGTAACCGGTGCCACCTCGCGCCGTATGCGTTTCCCTACCCGTGGTATCCGTCAGCCGCGACGGAGTGAAGTAGCTCCCACAAGGCCCGTCCGTATCGCCCCAGCAGGGCCCGTTGCGTGTGAGGATGGGGGCATGTCGCACGGCGAGGAACTGTTCGCCCTTGGCGGGGACGTGACGACGGAGCCCAGCTTCGAGTCCGCTCTGCGGGGGTACGAGAAGAAACAGGTCGACCGTTATGTCGCGCGTGCTGAGCACGAGATAGCGACCCTCGCCTCCGAACGGGAACAGGCGTACACACAGATCCACAAGCTCGCCGGCCAGGTCGAGGTTCTGCAGCGTGACCTGACCCAGGTGCGCAAGCAGATGAACGTGGTCGACCGGGCGTCGTTCCGCCATCTCGGCCCGCGGGTCGAGTCGATCCTCACTCTCGCCGAGGAGCAGGCCGAGCAGATCCTCGCCGACGCCAACGGGGAGCTCGATGCCCGCCGCGCCGCCGCCGAGCACATCATCGAGGAGGCCCGCGAGCAGGCCGCGCGGGCGCTGAAGGACTTCGAGATCGCTCTCGCCGCCCGGCGCGCGGAGGAGGAGCGGCACAGCGCCGCCCGGCGGGCCGAGGCGGAGGAAACCCTGCGGTCGGCCAAGGACGAGTCGGCGCAGTTGCGCAAGGCGGCGCAGGACGCGCTGGCGAAGGCCCAGCAGGAGGCCACCCAGCTGCGGGATTCCGCCAAGGAGATCCACACCCGGGCCCAGCAGGAAGCCACCAAGCTGCGCGAGACGGCCCGCGAGACGCTGGCCAACGCCCGGCAGGAGGCCAGCGATCTGCGCGATGCGGCCAAGGAGGTGCATGCCAAGGCGCTCCAGGAGGCCAAACGGCTCACCGACACCGCGACCGAGGCCGGGCGGGCCACCCACGCCAAGGCGCAGCAGGAGGCCAAGCAGATCATCGACGACGCGTCGATGGCCGGGCGGGCCACCCGCGCCAAGGCGCAGCAGGAGGCCGAGCGGCTGACGACGCAGGCCACCGAGTCGGCGAAGCGCAGCCGCGCCGAGACCGAGGCGTACGTGCAGCGGATGCGCACCGAGACCGAGGCGTACGTGCAGCAGACCCGGGCGCAGACCCAGCAGGAACTGGGCGCGTGGCGGGCCGGGGTGGAACAGGAGGTCAACTCCCGTCGGGAGGCGGCCGACCGGGAGCTGGCGCAGCGACGGTCCGCGGCCGAGCAGGAGTTCGCCAAGCGCCGCGACGAGTTGGACAAGCAGCACGCGGCACGCCAGCAGGAGCTGGAAGCGGCGTTCACCAGCCGTCAGCAGGAGCTGGAGAGCGGCCTCACCACCCGCCGCGACGAGTTGGAGACGGAGTACTCCACCCGCAAGAACGAGCTGGAGACCGCGTACACCGCCCGCAAGAACGAGATCGAACAGGGTGCGGCCGGCATCCGTCAGGCGGCCGAGCAGGACGCGGCGGCGCTGCGCCAGCGGTCCGAGGCGGAGGCCACCGAGCTGCTGAGCCGGGCCGAGACCGAGGCCGGCGACAAGCGCCGCAAGGCCGACGAGCATGTCGCGGCGTCCCGGCGGCAGTTCGAGGAGTACGCGGCCACCACGCAGCAGCACCTGGCCACCACCCAGCAGCACCTGGCGGCGACGCAGCAGGAGGCGGCGGCGGGCCGGCAGCAGTTGGCCCAGGTGATGCTGGAGATCGCCCAGGCCCAGCAGCAGCTCGCGGATCTGCGGCAGGAGACCTGGAAGGCCCGGCAGGAGTCCGACGAGCTCCAGCGTCAGATGTCCGAGCTGCGGTTGCAGAGTGTCGCCGGCCCGATCGACGGCCCGACCGCACCGGACGCGGCGTCCGACGCGAGCGCGGACCTGTCCGGTGGTGGGGACGACGGCGTGAGCGTTTCCGCCGGCACCGGCGCCCGGTCGGGTCCGGGCGAGTCGGGTACGGGCACCGGGCTGAAGGCGGAGCCCGCCGACACCCGGCAGCCGGTGAACGCGAGTGCGGACGAGTCGGGGCAGCCCACGACGCGGCCGGTGGCCGAGCCGGTGACCACCGTGGACGGTGGGACGGCGAGCGCCGGGGTGGACGGGGAGCCGACAGTGGCCGCCGTTCCGGGCGAGGGTGGCCGGGGCGCCAAGCCCACCAAGATCACTAGCACCGGCGAGAACGGCAAGCGACCCAGTAAGCCGACCACCGACGAGCGCAGCGCCAAGCCCAGCAAGGTCACCCTCGACAAGGACTGACCGCCCCATCCAGGCTTCGAGATCTTGGACACTTTCCGTCAGGTGTTGACGGAAAGTGTCCAAGATTCACTTTGCCGTTGGGTGGCGCAGCGGTGGGGTGGTGGTCCAGCCGGCCGCTACGAAAGCGCGGCGGACGGTGTCGGCGACCTCGTCCGGCGGGCACGGACCAGCCAGGCCGGGAAGCGCAGGATCCGGTCGCCGCTGGTCCAGACGTCGTTCTGCCGACGCATGTCCGCCGCCCACTGCCTGGCGTCCATGTGGTGCGCCCCGTCGACCTCCACCTGCACCCGCCACTTCCGCCAGTACGCGTCCAGCCAGCGGTTGCGGCCGGCCGCGTCAACCCGGTGTTCCTGGAGATCGGGTGCGGGCAGCCAGTGCCGGCGGCACAGCCGCAGAAAATCGATCTCGGAGAGCGCCTGTGCGCCGCCCGCGATGTCGCCGACCGTCTGCCCGATCGACCGCCATCGGCCGGTGCGAATCCGGCCCCGCACCGCCCCCTCGCTGAGCAGCCCGGCGACCTGCGCGGTGGTCAGCACGCCCGCCTGCTCGAAGGCGAGCCAGTCGAGGGCGTCGGCGTCGTCGGCGGGCAGCATCCGAACAGCCTTCACCGCCGGGACGCCGCCTCACCACCAGATCTTGGACAGTTTCCGTCAGGACGTGACGGAAACTGTCCAAGATCTACGAGCCTGGTCGACGTCCGGGGTGTCGTCGGCCTTTCCGGACCGTTCAATCCGGCCGGGGGCGCTGACGGTGGTTGGGTGGGGCACATGGGGCACACCGGATTGACGGTCGCGTGGTCGATGGCGACCATGAGGTGGCTACGCTGCTGGCGCGTGGCGAGATGATCAGAAACGGTGCGTTGTCCCGCCGCCAGTCGATCGAACTGATGAAGGAAGTCGTGACCTCATGGACCTGACCGGCCCGGTGCTGGTGTTCGCGCCTGCCGCGTGGCGGGCGTTCGTGGTCGTCGCCCGTCGTCCGACGGCCTGAGCCGGGAGGTCCCTGGTGCCACAGCACGACCCGGCTGGCGACGACCCGGACGTGACCGCCGGTCCCCCGCCAGCGCAAACACCGCAGCCGGCGCAAACACCCGAGCCGGCGGAAACACCGCACCCAGCGGAAACTCCGCAGGCAGCGCAAGCACAGCGGGCGGCAAGTCCGCAGCCGGTGCAGACGCCACCGCCGGTGCCGGTTCCCGCCCCGGGGATCGACCCGGACGAGCCGCCCGCGGTCCCGTCCGGAAAGTTCGGCACGCCGGGGCGGCCACTGCGCCGCAGCAGTTTCCTGATCGGTTTCACCGGCGCGCTGGGCGTGCTGCTGGCGTACACCCTCTATCTGGGGATTCGCAATGCCGGCGGCATCCTGGTGCTGGTGGTGATCGCGCTCTTCCTCGCTGTCGGTCTCAACCCGGCGGTGGTCCGGCTGGGCCGCTGGGGTGTGCCGCACGGCCTGGCGGTGGCCGCGGTGGCGTTGACAGTGGTGTTGCTGCTCTGCGGCGGCGTGGTGGCGCTGGTCCCGCCGATCGTCACCCAGTCGGGGCAGTTCATCGATCAGATCCCGAGCCTGCTCGACGAGCTGCGCCGCAACCCGACGGTCAATGACCTGGTGGAGCGGTACGACGTGGTGGAGCGGGTGCAGAACGCCGCCAACGCCCAGACGGTCGGGCGGGCGCTCGGCGGGGTGCTGGGCGGCGCACAACTGATCTTCGGCACGGTGTTCCGGACGCTGACCGTGCTGGTGCTGACGATCTACTTCCTGGCCTATTTCGACCGGCTGCGCTCGCTGGGCTACTCGTTGGTGCCCCGGTCGCGCAGGGAACGGGTGCAGCTGATCGGTGACGAAATTTTGGCAAAGGTCGGCTCCTACATGGTCGGCGCGCTGAGCATCGCGGTGCTGGCCGGCGCGACCACCTTCGTCTTCGCGCTGATCGTCGACCTGCCGTACCCGTTCGCGCTGGCCGTGGTCGTCGCGGTGACCGACCTGATCCCGCAGATCGGCGCGACCCTCGGCGCGGTGATCGTGAGCCTGGTCGGCTTCGCCGCCGACCTGCCCACCGGCATCGCCTGCGCGATCTTCTTCCTCATCTACCAGCAGGTGGAGAACTACCTCATCTACCCGAAGGTGATGCGGCGCTCGGTGGAGGTCAACGAGGTGGCCGCCCTGCTGGCCGCGCTGCTCGGGGTGTCACTGCTGGGCGTGGTGGGCGCGCTGATCGCCATCCCCACGGTGGCCGCCCTGCAACTGATCCTGCGCGAGGTGGTGCTGCCCCGCCAGCAACGCCGCTGAGGTCGCACCCCGCGCCAGCCCGCCGCGCCCCGCGCTGCCCGCACCGCCCCGTCCCGCGCCGCCCAGGTCCCACGCCGCCCAGGTCCCGCGCCGGCCCGCGCCGCCCCGCCAAGATCGTGCTCGATCCCGGAAGTAGTGGCCTCGCCATCTTCTGATGCCACTACAACCAGGATCGAGCACGATCTCGGTGCGGGCACGCGAGGATGCGCGGGACCGGGACCGGGACCGGGACCGGGACCGGGACCGGGACCGGGACCGGGACCGGGACCGGGACCGGGACCGGGACCGGGACCGGGACCGGAAGCGGAAGCGGGAGACGTCCGGGTCAGTCGGCCTGACCGGCGGCCGGGCCGGGGACGGGCGTGTCGGCGAAGGCAGCCACCGTACGGTCGGCGTACGCGCTGACGTCGCCGGCCTCCATCGGGCCGTCCCAGGTCGTCGGCAGCGGCACCTCGACGGCCGGGTTGACCCGCCGGACGATCTCATCGAGGACCGTCTCCGCGTCGCCCACCCAGAGGTGCTTGGCACCCGGCACCCCGACCACCTCGGCCTGCGGCACGGCGGCGAACCGCTCCCCCGCCTCGGTGGGGCGCAGGTAGTCGTCGAACTCCGGCACCAGCGCCACCAGCGGCCGACCCGAACTGGCCCAGGTGGCCAGGTCCTCCGGGGCGGAGAAGCGCAGCGGCGGGGAGAGCAGGATCGCCCCGGCGATCGCCGGGTCGCAGCCGTACTTCAGCGCCAGGTCGGTGCCGAACGACCAGCCGACGAGCCAGATGTTGGGCAGTTCGGCGAACTCCGCGTACTCGATGGCGGCGGCCACGTCGTACCGCTCGCCCACCGCGCCGTCGAAGGCTCCCTCGCTGGTGCCGCGCACGCTGCTGGTGCCCCGGGTGTTGAACCGCAGCACCGCCAGGTCGGCCAGCGCGGGCAGCCGCCAGGCCGCCTTGCGGAACACATGGCTGTCCATCATTCCGCCGTGGGTGGGCAGCGGGTGCAGGCAGACCAGGGTGGCCACCGGCGGCCGGTCGGCCGGCAGGGCCAGCTCACCGACCAGCCGCAGACCGTCGGCGGTGTGCAGCTCGATGTCCTCCCGGCGGCCGGGCAGGATCGACGACGCGCGGATCGCTGTGCTCACCGCCCAAGTCTGTCGCGAAGTCGCCGCCGCCGCCCGCCCAGGCGGGAAGAGGGTGACCCAGGTCGCTCGGGCCGCACGCGCGAGGCGTCCCGGTGGGCCAGCTCAGTAGCGCGGGGTGCCCCGGCCGCGCTGCACCGCCGGGCCGCGCCGGTCCCGGGCCCGCCAGCAGCCGCTGTGCCAGTGCCGCCGGTCGGTCAGGTCACCCAGGCCGTCCGCCGGCCAGGCCACCAGGTGCGCCACCCCGGGTCGGATCTCCTGGTCACAACCGGGGCAACGGTACGTCTTGACCGACGCGCCGGCGCCGATGCCGCGTACCTGCCAGGCGCCGTCGGTCCATTGCTGCACCGAGGCGACGCCCTGCCGGACCCGGTCGGCGTCCAGGTTGGCGTTCTCGTCCCGGCGAGGGCGATTGCGACGGGGGCTCACAGTCACCAAGCGTACGTCCGGCGGGTGCGGCCGCCCGGGGCGGTCACCAGGTCGTGGGTCGGTCCAGGTGCTCGGCGACCTGCACCCCGCCCAGCACCGTCGCCGCGTCCTCCTCGGTGAAACCCTCGTTCGGCCGGCCCCAACCGGCGGTGACTTGGGCCTTCGGTACGTCGAGCAACTCCATCGTCTCGCCCTGCGGGTCGACGTAGACCGGCCGCCCGGCCGCCGTCGCGTTGGGTTCTGGGCGGTCACCGACGATGCTGTGCGGGGAGCGGAGCCGCACCTCCATCGAGCGGAACCCGCTCCCGTTGACGACCAGCGAGACGTCCAGCGCGGCCGGGAGGTTGGCCACGGTGACCTCGCATCCGGCACTCCACGCCCCGGCCGGCATCGCGGCGAGCCGCATCGGGGCGCTGCACCGGTGCGCCACATCCAGCCGCAGCGCGCTCCTGGCCGCCTTCAGCGCCGCGTCGGTGGGCGCCACCGTGCGCAGGCGGGCGAAGAGGCCGGGCACCGGCTGCCACCGCAGCACCCAGATCGGATCGGCGCCGCCCGCGGAGAGCCGCTCCAGCTGACCGTCGTAAGGCGGGTCCGCCGGTTGCGGGACGTACCTGTCGCCCTCCAGGTGGACCTCCTCGGCGACGGCGGCGCGCCCCGGTGCGCCCGCTCGGCGAAGGTGTCGACGACCAGTTCCCGGCTGGACCGTCGCCTCCACCAGGAGATGTTGGCGTTGACCAGCATCCGGCGCACGTACACGTCCGGACGGTCGGCACGGGCGATCCGGCGCCACTGCACGTACGCCTGGGACAGCACGTCCTGGGCAAGGTCCTCGGCCCGGTGCTCGTCACCGGTCAGCAGCCGGGCGAGCCGGACCAGCGCCGGACCCCGGCTGCTGACGTACTCCTCGAAGGTCGCACCCTGCAGACGCGCCCAGCGCCCACGGGCGTTGACCCGGTCAGCGGTGTGAGTGGTCGCGGAAGCCGCGGCGGGTCTTGCGGCCCAGATAGCCGGCGGTGACCAGGTGCTCCAGCAGCGGCGCGGGCGCGAAGCCCGGCTCGCGCAGCTCCAGGTACAGCTCGCGCTGGATGGCCAGCGAGACGTCCAGCCCCACCACGTCGAGCAGCTCGAACGGGCCCATCGGGTAGCCGCAGCCCAGCTTCATGGCGTGGTCGATGTCGTCGGCCGTGGAGTAGCTGGCCTCCAGCATCTTCACCGCGTCGTTCAGGTACGGGAAGAGCAGCGCGTTGACGATGAACCCGGACCGGTCGCCGCAGACCACGCCGGTCTTGCCGAGGGCGGCGCAGACGGCGCGGGCGGTGGCGGTGGCCTCCGGGGAGGTGCGGATGGTGCGGACGACCTCGACCAGCGGCATGACCGGCGCCGGGTTGAAGAAGTGCAGCCCCACCACGTCGGCCGGCCGCTGGGTGGCCATCGCCACGTCGATCACCGGCAGCGACGAGGTGGTGGTGGCCAGCACGACGCCCGGCTTGCAGATCTCGTCGAGGCTGGCGAAGAGGGCCTTCTTGACGCTCAACTCCTCGACGACCGCCTCGACCACCAGGTCGACGTCGGCGAGGTGGTCGAGCGTGGCGGACCAGCTGATCCGGCCCAGCGCGGCGTCCCGGTCGGCCTCGGCGAGCTTGCCGCGCACCACGCCCTTGTTCAGCGAGGTCTTCACCGCCTCGCAGACCTTCGCGGACTTCTCCGCGCCGCGGGTGACCGAGACGACCTCGTAGCCGGCCTTCGCGAACACCTCGATGATCCCGGTGGCCATCGTCCCGGAACCCACCACGCCCACCTTCGCGATGGCGCGAGCCCCGTCGGCGAGCGCCGACTCCGTGGCCAGCGGCGTCGCCTCATCCGGTACGACCACCGGGGAGCCGGGCCGCTCGTAGGTGTAGAAGCCCCGGCCGGACTTCCGGCCGAGCAGTCCCGCCGTCACCATCTGCTTGAGCAGCGGCACCGGGGCGTGCCGGCGGTCCCGCCCGCCGCGCCGGTACATGGTGTCGAGGATCTCGTACGCGGTGTCCAGACCGATGAGGTCCATCAGCGCCAGCGGGCCCATCGGCAGGCCGCAGCCGAGCTTCATCGCGGCGTCGATGTCCTCCCGGGTCGCGTAGTGCGACTCGAACATGCCGACGGCGTGGTTGAGGTAGCCGAAGAGCAGCGCGTTGGCGATGAAGCCGGCCCGGTCGTTGATGGTGACGTCGACCTTGCCGAGCCGGGCGCAGAGCGCCTCCACGTCGGCGACCACCTCGGGCGCGGTGACGACGGTGCGGACCACCTCGACCAGCTTCATCACCGGGGCCGGGTTGAAGAAGTGGATGCCGATCACCTGGTTGGGTCGGCTGGTGGCCACCGAGATCTCGGTGACGCTCAGCGACGAGGTGTTGGTGGCGAGGATCGTGTCGGGGCGGCAGACCCGGTCCAGCTCCGCGAAGATCCGCTGCTTGAGGTCCAGGTGCTCGGGCACCGCCTCGATGACCAGGTCGACGGAGTGCAGCGCGTCCAGCCCGACCGCGAAGTGCACCCGCTCGTGCAGGGCGTCGCGGTCCGCCTCGGCGAGCTTGCCCTTGGCGACCGCCCGGTCGGTGGAGCCCTTCAGGGTGGCCCGGCCGCGTTCCAGGGCGGGTGCGGAGATCTCCACGGCCACCACGTCGATGCCGTTGCGGGCGAAGACCTCGACGATGCCGGCACCCATGGTGCCCAGCCCGACCACGCCTACGGTGCTGAACTCGCGCGCCACGACCGGCCTCCCCAGAGACTCCGCACGACCACTGAACGGCCGCTAAGGTTATGCGCGCGAGTCTGCCACGTGACGGTGAGTTGTCGAGACGCCGTGGCATATTTCACCCACGGCACGGCGCTGCTTTCCGGCCGACCGTCGGGCCGTCGGTCAGGCGGTCGACCCGCTGGTCAGGGCCAACAACTCGGCGACGAACTCCGCCGGGCGCTCCAGGTGCGGGCTGTGTCCGCAGGCGGGCAGCACCACCTCGTGGTACGCCCCGCCGGCCGCCGCGTACCGGTCGAGCACCGCCCGGGTCTGGCCGACCATCGGCTGCGGCGGGCAGGCGTCCGCGCCGGGCCAGCCGGGCACCAGGTCCAGCGACCCGAGGTACGCCAGGTCGAACAGCGAGGTGTCCGAGACGATGACGTCGGCGTCGCCGCGTACCCAGGTGACCGGCGGTTTCTCGGCGACGGCCACCAGGTCGTCGGCGAGCCGGAACCAGGTCGGCGCGAGCGCGTTGAGCACGCCGCGCTCCCCCGGCGCGGTGCCCGGCCAGTTCTCCGACGACACTGCCGTGCCCGGGTAGTTGTCGTCCCCGGTCGCTGTGGAGAGCACGGTGTCCAGCAGCAGTTCCTCGTCCGCGCCGAGCGAGGCGGGATCGGCCACATAGGTGCTTCGCAGGACGGCGCGCGGGCTGGCCGGCGCGTCGGCGCTCCGGTCACGGGCGGCGAGTCGGGCCACGAAATCCCGGTTCGCGGTGCCCGCGCCGGTGCCGGCGAAGTCGGGGGTGGTCGGCGTGCCGGTCAGGTCGCGGGTGCCGCCGAAGCCGTACGGGGAGACCGGCGCGGCGAGCAGCAACGCCCCCACCCGGTGCGGGTGGTCGACCAGCAGGCTCATCGCCACCCCGCCGCCGAGGGAGTGCCCGACCACCACCGGGCGCGCGTCGGCGGCGAAGAGCGTGGGGTCGGCCAGCAGGGCGGCGACGTCGTCGGCGAAGTCCCGCAGGCCCCGGGTGGCGTCCACCGGAGCGGTCGCGGAGTCGCCGTACCCCCGCAGGTCGGGGGCGACCACCCGTAGCGTCGATGGCAGCCGGCGGACCAGCGGCTCCCAGAACAGCGCGGACGAGCAGTTGCCGTGGATCAGCAGCACCGGCGCGCCGTCCGGCGGACCGGCCACCCGTACCGCCTGGGTGATGCCGTTCGCCGTCACGATCCGCTGCTCGGTTTCCATCCGCGGCATGCTGCCACGGGTGTTCGCGCCGGTCCAGGTGTCGGACCGCCATCCAGCGCGGCAGCCCGGTGTGGCTGACCGCCAGGCGGTCAGCGGCGGGTGCCCGGCGGTGTGGCCAGGGGCAGCGGCACTGTCGGCCGGACGTCGCGCCGGGACGGGCCGAAGCTGAGCCCCACCGGGTCGGTGAGCGCCACCCCGGGGTCGAACAGGCGCAGTTCGGTACGGCCCAGCCGGATCACGTCACCGTCGGAGAGTCGTTCCACCTCGGTGATCCGCCGGTCGTTGAGCCAGGTGCCGTTTGTCGAGCCGAGGTCCCGCAGGGACGGCCCTTCCGGCGCCAGCCACACCTCGGCGTGGCGACGGCTCAGGTGCGGGTCGTTGATGACCACCTGGCCGGTCGGCGCTCGGCCGATCACCTGTATCTCGGCTCGCATACGAAAACTCGCGCCGCGCATCGGCCCACCCGCGACCGTCAACAGCGGCATCAGTTCCGGATGTTCCTCCATGGACAGTCAGCCCTCCACCCCACACCGTCACTCCGCGCGTCAGCTTGCCATCAGACGGTAGTCGTCAATACCGACCGGCCGGTCAGCCTCTCGTCACCTCCCGGCCACCTGCCGTTCGACGATTCGGGCGGGCCGCGTTCGCCACCACCACGCTGACCTGCACTGATCAACGATCGGCCGGGTTGGTGCGACGCCGGCCCCCCGGCCCCGAATCGGCGACCCTACCGGTGAGTAATCCTCGGGTCTAGACTTCCGCCATGACGGCAGTGCATATCCCGGGCGTTCCGGTCATCGAAGCGGGTCAGTTGGTCTCCACCAGCCCGGCGACCGGCGTCGAGGCCGGTCGCTTCCCGGTCGCCACCGACGCCGACGTACGGCAGGCCGTCGCCCGCACCCGCGCCGCCGGCGAGTGGTGGGCCAGCCTGGGCTTCACCGGCCGCCGTCAGCGGATGCTGCGCTGGCGCGCCCTGCTCGCCACGCGCATCGAGCAGTTGGCCGAGTTGGTGCACGTCGAGGGCGGAAAGCCGGTCGCCGACGCCATCGTCGAGATCGTCACCGCGATCGAGCACATCGACTGGGCCGCCCGTAACGCCGGGCGCGTGCTCGGCCCACGCCGGGTGCGGTCCCGGCTCATCCTCGCCGAGTTCTCCGGGCACCTCGAGTACCAGCCGTACGGGGTGGTCGGCGTCATCGGGCCGTGGAACTATCCGGTCTTCACGCCCATCGGCTCCGCCGCGTACGCCCTCGCCGCCGGTAACGGCGTGGTGCTCAAGCCGAGCGAGTACACCCCGGCCGTCGGCCAGTGGCTGGTGGACAGCTTCGCCGAGGTGGTGCCCGAGCAGCCGGTGTTCACCGCCGTGCACGGGCAGGGCGACGTGGGCGCCGCGTTGTGCCGCTCCGGCGTCGACAAGCTGGCCTTCACCGGCTCCACCGCCACCGCCCGCAAGGTGATGGCCGCCTGCGCCGAGTCGCTGACCCCGGTGCTCATCGAGGGCGGCGGCAAGGACGCCATGATCGTCGACAGCGACGCCGACCTGGACGCCGCCGCCGAGGCGTGCGTCTGGGGCGGCATGACCAACGCGGGGCAGACCTGCATCGGCATCGAGCGGGTGTACGCGGTCGACGCCGTCTTCGACACCTTCGTCGACAAGGTGGTGGCCCGCGCCGGTCGGCTTACGGTCGGGCCGCAGGGCACCGACATCGGCCCGATCACCATGCCCCAGCAGATCGACGTGATCCGTCGGCACATCGACGCCGCGATCACGTCCGGTGGGCGCGCCGTGCTCGGCGGCCCGAGCGCCGTGCAGCCGCCGTACGTCCACCCCACAGTGCTGGTGGACGTCCCGGAGGACTCGGCCGCGGTCCGCGAGGAGACCTTCGGCCCCACGCTGACCATCAGCCGGGTCCGCGACGCCGACGAGGCCGTCACCCGCGCCAACGCCCTGTCGTACGGCCTCGGTGGTTCGGTCTTCGGCCGGCGGCGCGCGGTGTCCATCGCCCGGCGGCTGCGCTCCGGGATGGCGTCGATCAACTCCACGCTGACCTTCGCCGGCATGTCCACCCTGCCGTTCGGCGGTGTCGGTGACTCCGGTTTCGGCCGGATCCACGGGGAGGACGGCCTGCGTGAGTTCGGTCGGACCAAGGCGATCACCCGACGCCGCGCCCGGTCGCTGCTGCCGTCGATGACCTTCGACCGCACCCCCACCGACGTGGCCCGGCTCGTCAAGGCCATCAAGGTCATGTACGGGAGGTAAGTGTCGGATAACCGATCATCAAGAAGGATCGGCGTATCCACATGTTTATACGCCGTGGTCGCGGCGGTACATTGCGTTAAATGGGCCCCAATCGATTGCGCTACCGCCTTGTCGACAGTGACCAGTCGTGGAGCGCCCGACGGCGTCGGCACCGCTCGGACTGGCTGGCGCGCACCTTCCCGGACATCGGCGACATGCACGTCGTCGATCTCGGTGGCCGGCTCGGCACCTGGCACCGTGCCACCGTCCGGCCGGCCCGCGTGACAGTCGTCAACCTGGAGTCGCCGCCCACCGTCGTCCCGGACTGGGCCCACGTCGAGCAGGCCGACGCCTGCGACCTGCCCCCGCACCTCGTCAAGGGCAGCTACGACCTGGTCTTCTCGAACTCCGTGCTGGAGCACGTGGGCGGGCACGAACGCCGGATCCGCTTCGCCGCCGCCGCCCGCTCCCTTGCCGACCGGCACTGGGTGCAGACGCCCTACCGCTACTTCCCCATCGAGCCACACTGGATCGCGCCGGGCATGCAGTTCCTGCCGGTCCGGCTGCGCACCGCGTTCGCCCGCCGCTGGCCGTTGGGGCACAAGCCCACCCGCAGCCACGACGCCGCCATCCACCAGGTGCTCTGGACCGAGTTGTTGGACCGCTCGCAGATGCGGCACTACTTCCCCGACTCCACCATGCTGGTGGAGCGGGTGTTCGGCCTGCCGAAGTCGCTGATCGCGGTGCGCAACGGGTAGGGCCTGTTTCGTAGGGGCGGTCGAGCCGAGGCGGAGTCCGGGCGGCGATCCGGCAAGGCGGGGTTTCGTCCGGATACCGGTGTTGTATCCGGACGAAACCGCAACGCCGCCGGTCGTCGTCCGGGCCCGCCGCAGGCCGGCCAGTTCCTACGAAACAGGCCCTAAGGCGCCGAGGGTCAGAAGAGGGTCAGCTCGTCCTTCACGATGCCGCGCAGCTTGTCGTAGTCCACCACCACACAGCGGATGCCCCGGTCGGTGGCGAGCACCCGGGCCTGCGGCTTGATCTCCTGAGCGGCGAAGACCCCGACGACCGGGCTGAGCAGCGGGTCGCGGTTCATCAACTCCAGATAGCGGGTCAGCTGCTCCACCCCGTCGATGTCGCCACGCCGCTTGACCTCGACGGCCACCGAACCGGAGTTGGCGTCCCGGCAGAGCAGGTCCACCGGGCCGATCGCCGTCATGTACTCGCGGCGGACCAGGGTGAACCCCTCACCCAGGGCACTCGGGTTGGCGGCCAGCAACTCCTGCAGGTGCGCCTCCACCCCGTCCTTGCGCAGACCCGGATCCACCCCCAACTCGTACGAGGTGTCCTGGAAGATCTCCTCCAGGGTGATCCGCAGTTCCTCGCCGGCCTTGTTGACGACCCGCCACACCCCGGGGGCCTCCTCCAGCCGGCAGGGTGGGCTCATCCAGTTCAACGGCTTGTACGCCCGGTCGTCGGCGTGAATGGACACCGACCCGTCCGCCTTCACCATCAGCAACCGGGTGGCCAGCGGCAGGTGAGCCGAGAGCCGTCCGACGTAGTCCACCGAGCACTTCGCAATGACCAACCGCACCCGACGAGGGTAGCCGAGCACCCACCGGTCGCCAGCGAGCGGCACTGGCGCGTCGATGCGATGCTGAGATCGTGTTCGAAGTCCTCACCGGCACCGGTCTCGCCGCCTCGGCGGGGCTGAACGCCTACATACCCCTGCTCATCCTCGGTCTGCTCGGCCGCTACACCGACCTGATCGACCTGCCCAGCGGCTGGACCTGGCTCGGCAACGGCTGGGTCATCGTCATCATGGCCGTACTGCTCGCCGTGGAGGTGGTGGCGGACAAGGTGCCAGTGGTCGACCACATCAACGACGTGGTGCAGACAGTGGTCCGACCCACCGCCGGTGGCCTGGCCTTCGGTGCCGGCTCCTCGTCGGAGACGGTGACGGTCAGCGACCCGGGCAGCTTCTTCTCGTCCCACCAGTGGGTGCCGGTCGTCACGGGCGTACTGCTGGCGCTGGGCGTGCACCTGCTCAAGTCGGCGGCCCGGCCCGTCGTCAACGCGGCCACCGCCGGTTTCGGCGCCCCGGTGGCCAGCACCGCCGAGGACGCCACCAGTGTGGTGGTTTCCCTGGTGGCGATCATCCTGCCGGTGCTGGTGCTCGTCTTCCTGGTCGGCCTGGCCTTCTTCATCTTCTGGTTCATCCGCCGACGTGGCGAACGACGTCGTGAACGGGAGGCTGCCCGCGCCGCCGGCTTCCGCGTCTGACGGCGGGCGGGCTCGCCGTACCGGGGTTCGCCAGGCCGACAAAAGCCTAGTATCGGGGCAGGAGCCCAGAGGAGGTCGGCATGACCGCAGCGTTGGAGATGCCCCGAGTCCAGGAATGCGTGGTCGCCGCCTGCGCGTACAACAGGTCAGGTGACTGCCACGCCTTCGCGATCACGATCGGCAGCATGGATCACGCGCACTGCCACACCTTCGTCGAGTCGCCGGTGCAGGGCGGTGTGGAGAGCCTGATCGCGCAGGTCGGCGCCTGCCAGCGCGCCGACTGCCGGCACAACGAGCAGTTGGAGTGCCACGCGGCGTCGATCAGGGTCGGCCCGGACAACGACATGGCCGACTGCATGACGTACGCCGGCCGCTGACCCGCGCCGGCCCGCCGGGGTGACGAGTGATCAGGGCAGGTCGTTGGCGCGACGGATGACCGTCACCAGGTCGTCGATGATGCCGGTGAGGGCGAAGTCCTTCGGCGTGAAGACCCGGGCGACCCCGGCCGCCCGCAGGGTGTCCGCGTCACCGGCCGGGATGATGCCGCCCACCACCACCGGCAGGTCCGCCCGTCCGGCGGCGCGCAGCCCGTCGAGCACCGCGGGCACGGCGGCCAGGTGCGACCCGGAGAGCACGGAGAGCCCGACCAGGTCGACGTCCTCCTCCACCGCGGCGGCCACAATCTGCCCCGCGGTCAACCGGATGCCCTGGTAGACCACCTCGAAGCCGGCGTCGCGGGCACGTACCGCGATCTGTTCCGCACCGTTGGAGTGCCCGTCCAGACCGGGCTTGCCGACCAGCAGCCGCAGCCGGCCGCTGCCCAGCTCCCGAGCAGTGGCGGTGACCCGCTCACGGACCGCCGCGAGACCCGGCTCCCCGCCGCCACCGGTCGCACCGGCCAGGCCGGTCGGTGCCCGGTACTCGCCGAAGACCTGGCGCAGCGCGCCGGCCCACTCGCCGGTGGTCACCCCGGCCCGCACGCACTCCACTGTCGCCGGCATCAGGTTGGCGGTGGTCGCGGCGTCCGCGCGGAGCCGGGTCAGCGCCGCGTCGACCACTGCCGCCTCCCGGTCGGCCCGCCACCGGCGTACGCCATCCACGGCGGCCGCCTCGACGGCGGGATCGACCTGTTCGACGGCGCCCGCACCAGCGGCGGTCAGCGGCGAGGGTTCGGTCTCGGTGTACCTGTTGACCCCGACCACCACGTCGGCGCCGGACTCCATCCGGCGACGACGGTCGGCCAGCGAGGCGACCAGCGCGCTCTTGAGGTAGCCGGTCTCCACGGCGGCGACGACACCGCCCAGTTCCAGCACCTTGTCCAGCTCGGTCCGCGCCCCGGTGACGATGTCGTCGACCAGCGCGGTCATCACGTGCGAGCCGGCGAAGAGGTCGGGATATTCGAGCAGATCCGACTCGTACGCCAGGACCTGCTGCATCCGCAGCGACCACTGCTGGTCCCAGGGGCGGGGCAGGCCGAGCGCCTCGTTCCAGGCGGGCAGTTGGACCGCCCGGGCCCGGGCGTCACGGGACATCGTCACGCCGAGCATCTCCAGCACGATGCGCTGGATGTTGTTCTCCGGCTGCGCCTCGGTGAGGCCGAGCGAGTTGACCTGCACGCCGTAGCGGAACCGCCGCTGTCGGGCGTCGGTGACCCCGTACCGGTCCCGGGTGATCTCGTCCCAGAGCACGCCGAACGCGCGCATCTTGGCGATCTCCTCGACGAAGCGCACCCCGGCGTTGACGAAGAACGAGATCCGCTGGACCACGTCGCCCATCCGTTCGGCGGGCACCTGGCCGGAGTCGCGAACCGCGTCGAGCACGGCGACCGCGGTGGCCAGCGCGAAGCCGACCTCCTGCACGGGCGTGGCGCCGGCCTCCTGCAGGTGGTACGAGCAGATGTTGACCGGGTTCCACCGGGGCATCTCGCGCAGCGTGTACGCCACCACGTCGGCGGTGAGCCGCAGCGACGCCGCCGGCGGAAAGATGTAGGTGCCCCGGGACAGGTACTCCTTGATGATGTCGTTCTGGGTGGTGCCGGCGCAGCGGGTCAGGTCGGCGCCCTGCTCCAGCCCGACGGTGCCGTACAGGGCGAGCAGCCACATCGCCGGGGCGTTGATGGTCATCGAGGTGTTCGTGTCGGCGAGCGGGAGACCGTCGAAGAGCGCCCGCATGTCGCCGAGGTGGGCCACCGGCACACCGACCCGTCCGACCTCACCGGCGGCGAGTTCGTGGTCCGGGTCGTACCCGGTCTGGGTGGGCAGGTCGAAGGCGACCGAGAGCCCGGTCTGCCCCTTCGCCAGGTTGCGGCGGAAGAGGGCGTTGGTCGCCGCTGCCGACGAGTGGCCGGCGTAGGTGCGCATCACCCACGGGCGGTCCCGCTCGGGCAGCCGCCCCGGGAATGCCGTCTCATCCATGGCCGGAGTCTAAGTTACCGTTCAGTAAAAAGGGCTGTGCAAAACCACACAGGTCCATGTCGGGGACGTCCGGGTGTCAAGTTCCCGCAGTGGCGCGGACCGCCACACCCCGGGCACCATGCGGGCCGGGTCAGGACGCACACTGGACGGCATGGATGACGAGCTGGCCATCTCCGTACGTGGGCTGCGCAAGGCGTACGGCGACAACGTAGCGGTGGCGGGCGTGGATCTCGACGTGCACCGCGGCGAGGTGTTCGCGTTGCTCGGCCCGAACGGCGCCGGCAAGACCACCACCGTGGAGATCCTGGAGGGTTACCGGCACCGGGATGCCGGCGAGGTCTCCGTGCTCGGCGCGGACCCGGCCCACCCGGACATCGACTGGCGCTCCCGGGTCGGCATCGTGCTCCAGGGCACCGGCGAGTTCGACGAGCTGACAGTGGCCGAGGTGATTCGGCACTTCTCCGGCTTCTATGCCGACGCCGACGACCCGGCGAAGGTGATCGAGCGGGTCGGGTTGGCCGGCAAGGCGAAGGCCCGGACGCACACCCTCTCCGGCGGGCAGAAGCGCCGCCTGGACGTGGCGCTGGGCATCATCGGCCGACCGGAGCTGCTCTTCCTCGACGAGCCGACCACCGGCTTCGACCCGGAGGCCCGCCGCGAGTTCTGGGAGCTGATCCGCGACCTCGCCGCCGCCGGCACCACCATCGTGCTCACCACCCACTACCTGGACGAGGCCGAGGCCCTCGCCGACCGGGTCGGCGTGATCGCCGGCGGTCGACTGGTGGAGGTGGCCGCTCCCAACCGGCTGGGCAATCGACAGGAGGCCCTCGCCACGGTCTCCTGGCGTACCCCAGAAGGGACAGTGGAGAGCGCGCAGACCGCGACGCCGACGGCCTTCGTGGCCGACCTCGCCGCGCGCCACGGCGGTGAGGTCCCCGGTCTCACGGTGACCCGGCCGACCCTGGAGGACGTCTACCTCACGATGATCGGACACTCGCGATGACGACCACGACGAAGCCGGCGACGCCGGTCACCGCGACCCGCGGCCGGCGGCCGGGCGCCGGCGCGCTCGCCCTGCGCCAGGGCCGACTGGAGATCACCCAGTTCCTGCGCAGCCGGGAGTCCGTCGTCTTCACGATGGGGTTCCCGGTCATCATGATCCTGATCTTCGCGTCGATCTTCGACGGGACGATCGGCGGCGGAGTGAAGTTCACCCAGTACTTCATCACCGGCATGATCGCGACCGGCCTGATGACGGTGAGCTTCCAGAACCTCGGTATCTGGATCCCCGTCGAACGGGATCGGGGCGTGCTCAAGCGCTACCGGGGCACGCCGATGCCGAAGTGGGTCTGGTTCGCCGGCAAGGTGATCATGGTGATCGTGATCGGCATCGCCGAGACGGCGCTGCTGCTGGCCTTCGCGGTGGCGCTGTTCGACCTCGACCTGCCGGGCACCGCCGGGAAGTGGCTTACCTTCGGCTGGGTCGCCGTGCTCGGGGTGACCGCGTGCACCCTGTCCGGCATCGCCATCTCGTCGCTGGCCCGCACCGCCCGCAGCGGCTCGGCGGTGGTCACCCCGGTCTCGCTGATCCTTCAGTTCATCTCCGGGGTGTTCTTCGTCTTCACCGACCTGCCCACCTGGATGCAGCAGGTGGCGGCGCTCTTCCCGCTCAAGTGGATGTGCCAGGGGCTGCGGGCGGTCTTCCTGCCGGAAAGCTTCGGCGCCCAGGAGCCGGGCGGGTCGTTCGAGCTGGGCCGGGTGGCGCTGGTGCTCGCCCTGTGGTGCGTGATCGGCCTGGTGGTCTGCCTGACCACCTTCCGCTGGACCACCAAGCGCGACGGCTGAGCGGCCGGCCGGGGCGGTTGACCGCCCCGGCCGCCACACCTCAGTACGTGTAGAAGCCCTTGCCGGTCTTGCGGCCCAGGTCGCCGGCGGTGACCATCCGCTGGAGCAGCTCCGGCGGGAAGAACTTCTCGTCGGCCGTGTCGGTGTAGATGTTCTTCGAGGCGTGCAGCAGCACGTCCACGCCGGTCAGGTCGGTGGTGGCCAGCGGACCCATGGCGTGCCCGAAGCCCAGCCGGCAGGCGGTGTCCAGGTCCTCCGCCGACACCACGCCGGACTCGACCAGCTTGACCGCCTCCATCACCAGGGCGGAGATCAGCCGGGTGGTGACGAAACCGGCGATGTCCCGGTTGACCACCACGACCGTCTTGCCGATCTCCTCGGCGAAGGCCCGCGCGGTGTCCAGGGTGGCGTCGGTGGTCTTGTAGCCGCGAACCAGCTCGCAGAGCTGCATCATCGGCACCGGGGAGAAGAAGTGGGTGCCGACGACCGCCTCGGGCCGCTCGGTCACCGCGGCGATCTGGGTGACCGGAATGGCCGACGTGTTGGTGGCGAGCACCGCGTCCGACTTGCAGATCTTGTCCAGGGCGCGGAACACCTCGTGCTTGATCTCCAGGCGCTCGAAGACCGCCTCGACCACGATGTCCGCGTCCGCCGCCGCCTCCAGGTCGGTGGTCGGGGTGATCCGCGCCAGCGTCGCCTCGACCTCGGACGCCTCGATCTTGCCCTTCTCGGCGAACTTCTCCAGTGACTTCCGAATGCCGCCCAGACCCCGGGTGGTGGCCGCGTCGTCCAGGTCGCGCAGCGTCACCTGCCAGCCCGCCTGCGCCGCCACCTGGGCGATGCCGGAACCCATCAACCCGGCCCCGACGACCGCGAGTCGACCCGCCATCTGTTTCTCCCTCGCTGCGATTGAGTGCCTGCCTGCACCCTAGTCGGCGAGCCTGAACGATGGCTAAGTGGCGGTCGGGACGGGTCGCTGAGAGCCGACCTCAGATCTCCAGCGCCGGCTCCTCCGGCGTGGTGCCCCGCTCGACAGCCACCCCGAGCGCCCGCAGGTCGGCCACGAAGTCCGGGTAGCCCCGGTCGACGTGATGCACGTGGGAGACCTCGGTGACCCCGTCCGCGCAGAGCCCGGCGATGATCAGCCCCGCGCCGGCACGGATGTCGGTGGCCCGCACCGGGGCGCCGGAGAGCCGGTCCCGTCCCCGGACCACGGCGTGATGCCCGTCGGTCTTGATGTCCGCGCCGAGCCGCATCATCTCGTTGGCGAACATGAACCGGCCGTCGAAGATGTTCTCGGTGATCAGCGACGCGCCGTCACTGACCGCCGCCAGCCCGATCGCCATCGGCAGCAGGTCGGTGGCGAAGCCGGGGTACGGCAGCGTCACCACGTCCACCGCCCGGGGCCGCTCGTCCATCCGTACCCGGAAGCCGTCCCCCCGCGTCTCCACCAGCCCGCCGGCGGCGACCACCTTGTCCAGCGCGACCTCCAGGAAGGCCGGGTCCAGCCCGGTCACCGTCACGTCGCCCCGGGTCATCGCCGCGCCGAACGCCCAGGTGCCGGCAACGATCCGGTCCCCCACCGTGGCGTGGCGCACCGGGCGCAGACCGGGCACACCGGTGATCCGCAACGTGGACGTGCCCGCGCCGGCGATGCGCGCGCCCATCTGGTTGAGCATCGTGCAGATGTCGACGATCTCCGGCTCCCGCGCCGCGTTGTCGATCATCGTGGTGCCCTGGGCCAGCACCGCCGCCATCACCAGGTTCTCGGTGGCGCCGACGCTGGGAAAGTCCAGCATGATGTCCGCGCCACGCAGCCCGTGCGGGGCGGACGCGATGACGAACCCGTGCTCACCGGAGATCTCGGCGCCCATCCGGGTCAGCCCGGAGATGTGCATGTCCAACCCCCGCGACCCGATCGCGTCGCCGCCGGGATGGGCCACCCGCACGTACCCCCGGCGCGCCAGCAGCGGGCCGAGCACGCAGATCGACGCGCGCAACCGGCGGACCAGGTCGTAGTCGGCCTCCGCGCCCGGCTGCTCGGGTACGTCGATCGTCACCGACCGGGACCGGGCCACGCCACCACGAGCGACCATCGGGTCGACCGGGTCGTCCGCGTCGAACTGGACGTCGCAGCCCAGTCGGCGCAGCACCTCCCCCATGATCGCGATGTCGGTGATCCGGGGCACGTTGGTGATCACGCTGCGGCCGGGGGCGAGCAGCGCCGCCGCCATCAGCTTCAACGCCGAGTTCTTGGCACCGACCACGTGCACGGTGCCGGCCAGTCGGGCGTCACCGCGGACCCGGATGACGTCGACGTCGTTGACCGCCGGATCGCCGGCGTCGCCGGGGCCCACCACCACCGGCCAGCCGGCGGTGCTGTCCGGCCGCGCCGGGATCGTCAGGTCGGGTATCCGTAGGCTGTGCGTCATGGCCGTCCACCTCACGCGCATCTACACCAAGGCCGGCGATGCCGGCATGACCAGGCTGAGCAACAACGAGCAGGTGCCGAAGACCGATCCGCGGATCGCCGCGTACGCGGATGTCGACGAGTGCAACGCGGCGATCGGCGTCGCGCTCGCGCTGGGAAACCTCGACGAGGAGCTTCGCGGCGTGCTGGGGTCGGTGCAGAACGACCTGTTCGACGTCGGCGCCGACCTGTCCACCCCGGTCGAGCCGGAGCCGAAGTACCCGCCGCTGCGGGTGACCGAGGAGTACGTCGAGCGCCTGGAGGGCTGGTGCGACGAGTACAACGCGCGCCTGAGCAAGCTCGACTCCTTCATCCTCCCCGGCGGCACCGCAGGCGCGGCGCTGCTGCACGTGGCGCGGACCGTCGCCCGGCGTGCCGAACGGGCGGCGTGGGCGCTGGTCGCCCACGATCCGGACCGAACCAGCACGCTCCCGGCAAAGTATCTCAACCGGCTCTCCGATCTGCTCTTTATCCTGTCAAGAACGGCAAATCCGGCAGGAGATGTGCTATGGGTGCCGGGCGGCAAGCGCTGAACGTCGGCACTCCGCACCACGTCAAGAGGGGGATTCCCCGATCTGACCGCTGCCACGCGTCGCCAAGGCCGACTCGTCCTCCGGCGCCCCGCCACGGCCAGGGCTGACCTCCTGACGGTTCAGTGTCTAGATCGACTCGGGTTCCATGAAGTCGGGCCATCCTGGCCACCAGGACACCACGGTTTCAAGAAACCCGAGTCGATCACCGCGCCCGGCCACTGAACAGGCGAGACTCGACTTTCTCAGGCAACGGCAGGGGATTGATAACCACGCCGGAACGACGCACGGCGTGGCGGACGGGTTTCCGGGGCAGCCCGCCCGGCGCAGGGATCAAGCCTGACCGCCCGGAGCCGGGCGGGCTGCCCCGGAAACCCGAAAGAGCAACCGGCCGAAGAGCAGCTCAGGCAGCAGGCCAGTCCTGGGAGGCCATACGCGGCGAGACCGCCCCCGGAGGGGCGGCCTCGAGCCAAGAGAGAAAACCGGTAACTGTCGATCGCGCCATGGCAATCTCCACCGGTGCGTGGTGACTGGTACAGCGGAGAATCACCCAGTCGGCCGGCATGGAGAACCGTTCCTGACCTTCGGGCAACCGGCGGCGCTCCACGGCCAGCCCTTTACGGGAGAGCACCCGCTTGGGCCGGATGGCGAAGCTGAACATGCGGTACCAGCGCAGCTCGTCACCGACGAACCGACCGAAGCCGGGCGACCAGCCACGGCCGTCGAGCATGGTGGAGACCCGGACGCTGAGCCGGATGATGCCACCGCTGCGGGTGACCAGAGCTCGCCGGACGAAGAGGATCAGAAGCGCGCCGAGGATGACGACAACGCCGATTCCGAAACCTTCGACGATCTCCATCCCCGGTGTGGCTCAGCGGCTCTGCGCGGAGACCGGGGTTGCGCTCTCGGCCAACACGGTGACACCGTCGGCGCTCACCGAGAGGAAGCCACCGGCCACCTCGTAGGCGACCTGCTCACCGCCGGCGAGCTTGATGCGCACCTGGCCGGGCTCGGCGAGCTGGCCGAGAAGCGGCGCGTGCCCCGGCAGGACACCGAGCTCGCCCTCGGTCGTCCGGGCGACGACCATCTCGGCGTCACCGGACCAGACCTTCTCCTCGACGGCGACGAGCTCGACGTGAAGCTGCTGTGCCACGCTGTCTCCTTGCTGCGGCTACGGATTGCCGAAAGTCTAGCCTGACGGCGCGGCGCGCCCAACGCGGGTGGGGACAACGACGCCGGGACTACTTGGCCTTGTTGACGAATTCCGGGTGCTCGAGCAGGAACGGGTCGAGTTGCTCGTTGTGCAGGGCGGTGAAGAAGTCCGGGACCCCTTCCTTGAACTGCTCACCCAGGTACTTCTTACCGTCGAAGACGCCACCACCGGGCAGCTTGATCATCTCGATGGTGTTCGGGCGGATGTCCTTCAGGGCGATCCCGAAGTCGACCACGCTGTTTCCCCGACCGTTGAAGATCAGCGACTGCCCGGCGGCGCGGAGCACCTTGTCCAGCTTGATGGGATTGGACACCACGTCGGCGCTGAACGCCTGGCCGACCATGGCCTTGACGAACTGCTGCTGGTGGCGCTGCCGCCCGTAGTCGGAGTCCGGAACGCCGTTCTTCGGGTAGCGCTGCCGGACGTAGTCCAACGCCTGCCACCCACTCAGGTGCTGGTTGCCCTTCTTGTAGACCGCCTGCGGGCCGACGTAGCCCTCACCACGGGTGTTGCCCGGACGCGGCGTGCCGTCCGGCTTCTTGTGCTCGGACCTCACGTCGCGCTCGATGTACATGTCGACGCCACCCATGGCGTCGACGATCTTCTGGAAGCCGGTGAAGTTGATGATCGCGCCAGCGTCGAAGCGCTTGATGCCGGTCACCTTCTGCACTGTGGTGGCCAGCAGCTCGAAACCCCGTGCCGCGTCGGGGTTGGCCCCCGGCACCCTGCTGCCGAACGACATGGCAGCGTTGATCTTCGTGGTCTCGCCCGGGAACTCGGCCTTCTTGAACGCTGGGATCTGCACGTAGAGGTCGCGCGGCAGCGAGAACAGGTAGGCCCGGTCCATCGACGCCGGCACGTGCAGCACCATGATCGAGTCGGCCAGTGGCGCGGCCGTCGGCGTACGCGGGTCGATGCCGACGAGCAGGATGTTGAGCGGACCCTTGATCTCGCTCTTCTTCGCCTGGGCACCCGCCGCCTGGTCGCCGAACAGGTCGGCCTTGCCGACGGCCCCCTCGTAGCGGGCCATGAGCACCTCGGTGCCAACCAGCACCGCACCGCTGAGCACTGTCAGCACGGCGCCGAACACCGTGCAGATCCTGGCCCACCGTGGCACACCTCGCCAGATGGACGGCTTGCGGCCACTCTTGCCGGCCTTACCCACGAGCATCTCCGTTCGTTACGCCCACGACGAGAAAGACGGGCGCACGTCCTCGAAAGGTTGCAAAGATCAACGCTCGTTCAGGTGAGCGCGCGGAACGAACCGTAGCTCGGCAGTCGCGGAAGTGCCGACCATGAGTAACGGACCGCGACGATGGTAGGACGCGAACATGAACAAAAGACTGCCCCGGCATTGCCGGGGCAGTCTTTTTGTTGCGGATCAGATGGGGCTGGTCAGCCCTTCATCAGCTCCTCAGCCTTCTTCTCCAGGTCGTCGAGACCGCCGCACATGAAGAACGCCTGCTCGGGGAAGTGATCGTACTCACCCTCGCTGATCTTGCGGAACGCCTCGATGGTCTCCTTGATCGGGACCGTCGAGCCCGGCACGCCGGTGAACTGCTCCGCCGCGTACGTGTTCTGCGACAGGAAGCGCTCGATCCGCCGGGCCCGGGCCACGGTGATCTTGTCTTCCTCGGAGAGCTCCTCGATACCGAGGATGGCGATGATGTCCTGCAGGTCCTTGTAGCGCTGCAGGATCCGCTTCACCTCGGTGGCGACCTGGAAGTGCTCCTGGCCGACGAACTCCGGGGCGAGGATCCGGGACGAGGACGCCAGCGGGTCCACTGCCGGGTAGATGCCCTTGTCGGAGATCGACCGCTCCAGGTTGGTGGTCGCGTCCAGGTGGGCGAACGTGGTGGCCGGGGCGGGGTCGGTGTAGTCGTCCGCCGGCACGTAGATCGCCTGCATCGAGGTGATGGCCTGGCCCCGGACGGAGGTGATCCGCTCCTGGAGCTCGCCCATCTCGTCGGCCAGGGTCGGCTGGTAACCGACGGCGCTCGGCATCCGGCCGAGCAGGGTGGACACCTCCGAACCGGCCTGGGTGAAGCGGAAGATGTTGTCGATGAAGAGCAGCACCTCCTGCTTCTTCACGTCCCGGAAGTACTCCGCCATGGTCAGCGCGGAGAGCGCCACCCGCAGACGGGTGCCCGGCGGCTCGTCCATCTGGCCGTAGACCAGCGCGGTCTTGTCGATGACGCCGGACTCGGTCATCTCGGCGATGAGGTCGTTGCCCTCACGGGTGCGCTCACCCACGCCGGCGAAGACCGAGGTACCACCGAAGTTACGGGCAACACGGGTGATCATCTCCTGGATGAGCACCGTCTTGCCCACGCCCGCGCCGCCGAACAGGCCGATCTTGCCGCCCTTGACGTACGGGGCGAGCAGGTCGATCACCTTGATGCCGGTCTCCAGCATCTCGGTCTTCGGCTCCAGGTCCGCGAAGGCCGGGGCCTTGCGGTGGATACCCCAGCGGTCGTCCGGGGTGAGGGTCTCGCCCTCCTTGAGGTTGAGCACCTCGCCGATCGCGTTGAACACGTGGCCCTTGACCGCGTCGCCCACCGGAACGGTGATCGGCTCGCCGCGGTCACGAACCTCCGCGCCGCGGACCAGGCCGTCCGTCGGCTGCATCGAGATGGCGCGGACCAGGTTGTCACCCAGGTGCTGGGCGACCTCCAGGGTCAGCGTCTTCTCACCGCCGGACAGGTCCACGGTGACGTTCAGGGCGTTGAACAGGGCAGGCATGGCGTCGCGCGGGAACTCGGCGTCGACGACCGGGCCGATGACCCGGACCACGCGACCCGTGGCCGTCTTGGTCTCTACTGGGGCAGTCATCACACTTCACTTCCCGACGCGGCCAGCGCGTTGGCGCCGCCGACGATCTCGCTGATCTCCTGGGTGATCCCGGCCTGGCGAGCCGAGTTCATCTCACGCGTGTACTTCTCGATCATGTCTTCGGCGTTGTCGGTGGCGCTCTTCATCGCCCGCCGCCGTGCCGCCGACTCACTCGCCGCCGACTCGATCAACGCCGCGTAGATCCGCGTGTTGATGTACCTCGGCAGGAGCGCGTCGAGCAGCGCCTCCGCCTCCGGCTCGAACTCGTACGCCGGCAGCAGCCCCTCGGAGCGCGGCCGGTCCTCCACCTGCATCGGACCAATGATCTTGGTAACCGGGTTCTGCGTCATGAGCGAGTGGAACTCGGTGTAGACGATGTGCAACTCGTCGACGCCGAGCACCCCGTCCGCACCGGCACCGCCGTCGACGTCGTCCGCACCGGCGGTGAACGCCTTGATCAGCGTCTCACCCACGGCGCGGGCGTCCTCGAACGACGGCTGTTCGCTGAACCCGGTCCAGTTCGCCTCGATCGGCCGGTCGCGGAACCGGTAGAACCCGACGCCCTTACGCCCGATGACGTAGAGCACGGGCTCCTTGCCGTCCGCCTTGAGGCGTGCGATCAGCGACTCGGCCATCCTGATCGCGTTGGAGCTGTAACCACCGGCCAGGCCACGGTCGCTGGTGACCAACAGGACGCCGGCCCGCCGCACCCGCTCGCGCGGGGTGAGCAGCGGGTGGTCGATCCGCGCGTTGGACGCCAGCGCCGTGAGCACACCGGTGATGGCCTGGGCGTACGGCAGGGACGCCTGCACCCGGGCCTGAGCCTTGGCGATCCGGCTCGTCGCCACGAGCTCCATCGCCTTGGTGATCTTCTTCATCGACTTCGCCGAGCGGATCCGTTGACGAAGAACGCGTACCTGGGCCGCCATCAGATCAGCTCTCGGCCGGGCGGTCGGTCGCGCCGTCGCGGAAGCGGGTCACCGTCTCGCGGTTCTCGTCGCCCTCAAGCGGGGCGGCCGGCGCGTCGTTGACCCGACGCTCCTCGTCCTTGTTGAGGAAGACCTGCTTGAACTCGGTGATCGCCGTGTCCAGCGAGCTGACGATGTCGTCGCCCCACTGGTTGTCGGCGATCCCGGCCAGCACACCCTCGTGCTTGTGCCGCAGGTACTGGAGGAACTCGGCCTCGAAGCGCCGGATGTCACCCACCGGGATGTCGTCCAGCTTGCCCTCGGTGCCGGCCCAGACCGAGACGACCTCTTCCTGCACCGGGTACGGCGAGTAGTTCGGCTGCTTGAGCAGCTCGACCAGCCGGACACCGCGGTCCAGCTGGGCCCGGGAGGCCCTGTCCAGGTCGGAGGCGAAGGCGGCGAACGCCTCCAGCTCGCGGTACTGGGCCAGGTTGAGCCGCAGCGAGCCGGCGACCTTGCGCATCGGCTTCACCTGGGCGGCGCCGCCGACCCGGGAGACCGAGGTGCCGACGTTGATCGCCGGACGAACGCCCTGGTTGAACAGGTCGGTCTCCAGGAAGATCTGGCCGTCGGTGATCGAGATGACGTTGGTCGGGATGAAGGCCGAGATGTCGTTGGCCTTCGTCTCGATGATCGGCAGACCGGTCATCGAGCCGCCACCCAGCTCGTCGGAGAGCTTCGCGCAGCGCTCCAGCAGGCGGGAGTGCAGGTAGAAGACGTCACCCGGGTACGCCTCACGGCCCGGCGGGCGACGCAGCAGCAGCGACACGGCCCGGTACGCCTCGGCCTGCTTGCTCAGGTCGTCGAAGACGATCAGGACGTGCTTGCCGCCGTACATCCAGTGCTGTCCGATGGACGAGCCGGTGTACGGGGCGAGGTACTTGAAGCCGGCCGGGTCGGACGCCGGCGAGGCGACGATGGTGGTGTATTCCAGCGCGCCCGCCTCCTCCAGCTGCCCCTTGATCGAGGCGATGGTGGAGGCCTTCTGGCCGATGGCGACGTAGATGCAGCGAACCTGCTTCTTCGGGTCGCCGGTGCGCCAGTTGTCGCGCTGGTTGAGGATGGCGTCCAGGGCGACGGTGGTCTTGCCCGTCTTCCGGTCACCGATGATCAGCTGCCGCTGGCCCCGACCGATCGGGGTCATCGCGTCGATCGCCTTGATGCCGGTCTGCAGCGGCTCGAACACCGACTGCCGGGACATCACGTTCGGAGCCTGCAGCTCCAGCTCGCGGTAGCCCTCGTCGGCGATGTCGCCGAGCCCGTCGATCGGCTGGCCGAGCGCGTTGACCACGCGGCCGAGGAAGGCGTCACCGACCGGAACCGAGAGCACCCGGTTGGTGCGCTTGACCCGCTGCCCCTCCTCCAGCTTGGCGGAGTCACCGAGGACGACGACGCCGATCTCCCGCACGTCGAGGTTCAACGCCACGCCGAGCGTGCCGTCCTCGAACTCCAGGAGCTCGTTGGTCTTGGTCGAGGGCAGGCCCTCGACGTGGGCGATGCCGTCACCGGTGTCGGCGACGGTGCCGACCTCCTCGCGGGAGACGTCGGACGTGTAGGAGGAGACGTAGCGCTCCAGGGCGCCGCGGATCTCCTCCGTCGAGATGGTCAGCTCGGCCATCCTCTGCTTCCTTAAAATTCAGGGGCCCGGGATACCTAGTACCAACCGGTCCGAATGGCGTCTGTCAATCCGGGCGCTGGGCGGCGAAGCCGCTCAGTCGCTGGGCGGCTGAGCCGCTCAGCCGCGGGGCGGCGAAGCCGTTCAGCGCTTCGCGAGCGCGTTGCGGGTCTCGTTGAGGCGGCGCAGGATGGTGCCGTCGTACAGGTCGGAGCCGACCCGGACGCTCACGCCACCGAGGACGGCGGGGTCGACCGTCTGCTTGACGGACACCTCTCGACCGTATATCGCGGTGAGGCTCGCACCCAGCCGACGCTCGTCCTCGTCACTCAACGGGGCCGCGACGGTCACGTACGCCACCTGCCGGTCACGCCGGTCGGCGGCCAGCTCGACCAGCCGGGTGAGCGCTCCGCTGAAGGAGCGTCCCCCGAACCCGCCGAGCGCCGCCTCGACGAGGCGGACGGTGACCGGACGGGCCTTGTCGGCGAGCAGCTCGCGGGCCAGGGTGGCCCGCTGCTCGATCGGGGCGACCGGGTCGGCGAGCGCGTTGCTCAGCGCCGGCTGACCGGCCACGACCTGGCCGAAGCGGAACAGCTCGTCCTCGACCTCGCCCAGCTCGCCGGCGGAGTCGGCGCTGGCGAGCAGCGCCTCCACGCCGAGGCGCTCGGTGCCGTCGAGCAACTCCGACGGTGCCGACCAACGGCCGGAGACCAGCGAGACGAGCAGGTCGAGCGCGTCGGCGCCGATCCGCCCACCCAGCATGTCGCCGAGCAGCGCGCCGCGGTCCGCACCGGAACGGGCCGGCTCGGACAGCGCCCGACGCAGCCGCGGCTCCCGCCGCAGCAGGGACGCCACGGAGAGGATGGCGTCGGCGGTGGAGGCCACCGCCGACGGCTCCGCGCCGCGGACGTACTCGTCGAGGCGCTCGGCCGCGATCTTGTACGACTCCCGGCTGGCGGCCTGCATCAGCGGGCCCCCGTGCTCTCGAGACCGCTCAGGAACCGGTCGACGGTGCCCTTGCGCCGTGCCTCGTCAGCGAGCGACTCGCCGACGATCTTGCTGGCCAGGTCCACCGCGATGGTGCCGACCTCCGCGCGCAGCTCGCGCACGATGGTGGCCCGCTCGGCGGCGAGCGCGTCCTTGCCGGCCTGGATGACCCGGTCGGACTCCTCCCGCGCCTTGGCGAGGATGTCCTGCCGGATGCCCTCGGCGTCGGCCCGCGCGTCGTCACGGATCTTGGCGGCGTCGGTCCGGGCCTCAGCGAGCTGGGCACGGTACTGCTCGAGCAGCTGGTTCGCCTCGGCCTGGGCGGCCTCGGCGCGCTTGATGCCGCCCTCGATCGCGTCGACCCGAGCCTGGAACGTCTGCTCCATGCGCGGGAAGACGAACTTCATCAACACGAAGCAGAGCACGGCGAAGGCCACCGAACCGACCACGACCTCCTGCCAGAGCGGGATGATCGGGTTGTGGGCGGACTCACCACCCTCAGCGGCGAGGAAGTACATGATTGCCTCCCGGTCTAGGGGCGGGATCAGGAAGCCGAACCGGCCCAGATGAAGCCGAAGGCGATGCCCAGCAGCGCCAGCGCCTCGATGACGGCGAAGCCGATCCAGACGTACGGCAGGGTCATCCGGGACGACTCCGGCTGGCGGGCGGTCGACTGGATGTAGGCGGCGAAGACCAGGCCGACGCCGATGCCGGGGCCGATGGCGGCGAGGCCGTAGCCGATGGCAGCGGTGCTACCGGTGACCTCGGCGAGAACGCTAGCGTCCATTGGTGTGGTTCCTCCTGGTTATCACGCGTGACTCTCACGCGGGACGACAACGGTTGGTGCGGTGGATCAGTGCTCGTCGGCGAGCGCGCCCTGCACGTAGCTGGCGGTGAGGACGGTGAAGACGTATGCCTGCAGGCAGATCACCAGGAACTCGAGGAAGGTGAGCGCGATGGTCATCACCCAGGAGAGCACCGAGACCGGAGCCAGCCAGGCGTTGGCGCTCAGCATCGCGAAACCGCCGAGCGTGAAGACCAGCAGGAGCATGTGACCGGCGAACATGTTCGCGAAGAGACGAACCGCGAGCGAGAACGGCCGGACGATGAAGGTCGAGAAGAGCTCGATCGGGATCAGCAGCGGCAGGATGTACCACGGTGCCGGCGGGATCAGCGAGTTCTTGAAGTATTTGACGAAGCCGTGCTTCTTGATGCCGATGTAGTTGAACAGCACGTAGCTGATGATCGCGAGGATCGCCGGGAAGGCGATGTGCGAGTTCGGCGAGATCTGGAAGAACGGGATGATCGCGAACGCGTTCGTCAGCAGCACGAAGCAGAACAGGGTCGTGAAGTACGGGGCGAACCGCACCCCCTGGTGACCGATCATGTCGACGGCGATGTTGTTGCGCACGAAGCCGTAGATCGACTCGGCGAACCACTGCTTCTTCGTCGGCACCAGCTGCGGGTTCCGGTAGGTCGCCAGGAAGAAGATGATCAGGACGCCGACCGCGATCCAGACCATCGCCGTGATCTTGGTGAACCAGATTGAGTCCTGACCCCAGGGCAGGATGCTGGGCAGGTAGAAGTCGTCCACCGTGGGTGGGAATCCCGCCTGGCCCGCTGCCAGAACGTTCGCCTGTCCGAACACCGCGTCCCTTCCTAAGTTGGCGTGCCGAGCCGGCGAACGACCAGGATGATCCCCCCGGCCATACCGAGCACGACTCCGATGCCGGTGGCGACGCCACCGGTGTCGAGCCACTGGTCAACCAACCAGCCGATGAAACCCCACACGAGCATGCCTCCGACGAGGTAGCTGAGCGCGGTCCAACCCTGACCGGCGCCGGACGGATAATCGTCCGGTTCACCGGCGGGACGGGGGGTTTGGTCACCAGCCATGACGGGGCGAACGATATCAGCCGGGAAGACGAGGCTGTGCCTCACCCCCCGCACAACCGTCGTTGTGTGGGCTTCTCGTGGGCGCCGTCGTCTGTGGGCACGCTACTCCCCTTCCGCCCGTCGGAAAATGACCGGAGGCCGACACATTGCGGCGCGTCCGAAAAGTGGGACGACCGTCAGGTCAGCTGTGCGCCCGACGAGCGTGCACCGTGGTCAGCCACCAGATGTGTACCGCCGTCCACACTGCCACCCCGGCGACGATGCCGAGGCAAAGCGGGATCAACCCGGACCAGCCGGTCGACGCCACCGCCACCAGGACCCCACCCAGCAGGCTGAACTTCAGCACGTACAGCCCCACGCCGAGCGGCAGCAGCAACTGCGGGTTGATCTGGTCGGCCCGGGCCAGCACCACAGTGGTCAGGGTGTAGCTGAACACCGTGACACCCACGCCGGCCGCCGCGCCGAGCGCCCCGGTCAGACCGCCGGTCACCCCGCCCACCAGCGCGGCGACCGCGGCCAGCACCGCCGACGCGGCCAGCAGCACCGGCAGGTGCCGCAGCCGCCACCGCCGGTCGGTGTCCGGCTCGACCACCCCGGGCTCAGCCACGGGGGTACGCCGGGAACGTCGCGACCAGCTCGGCCACCTCGGCGCCGAGCCGGGTCAGCTGGTCAGCCCCGCCCGGAGTGCCGGGATCGGTGCGCACCGCGCGGGCGATCATCGTCGCCACCTGGCGCAGCTCCCCCTCGCGCATCCCCTGCGTGGTCACGCTCGGTGTGCCGACCCGGATGCCGGAGGCCACCATCGGCGGCTGCGGGTCGTACGGGATCGCGTTCTTGTTCAGGGTGATCGAGGCGGCGTCGCAGCGACGCTCGGCCTCGGTGCCGGTCACCCCCAGCTCCCGCAGGTCGATCAGGGCGAGGTGGGTGTCGGTGCCACCGGACACCGGGCGCATCCCCTCGTCGGCCAGCCCGGCGGCGAGCGCCTGGGCGTTGCTGACCACCTGCCGGGCGTACGTCTGGAACTCGGGCTGGGCGGCCTCGCGCAGCGCGACCGCCTTGGCCGCGACCGCGTGCATCAGCGGGCCGCCCTGGGTGAACGGGAAGACCGCCTTGTCGATCCGCTGCGCCAACGACTCGCGGCACAGGATCATGCCGCCGCGCGGGCCACGCAGCACCTTGTGGGTGGTGGCGCAGACGACGTCGGCGTACGGCACCGGCGACGGGATCGCCCGGCCGGCGACCAGGCCGATGAAGTGCGCCGCGTCCACCATCAGGTACGCGCCGACCTCGTCGGCGATCTCCCGGAACCGGGCGAAGTCGATCAGGCGCGGGTAGGCGGTGGCCCCACAGATGATCAACTTCGGTCGGTGCGCCCGTGCCAGGTCCCGTACCTCGTCGTAGTCGATCAGCTCGGTGTCCGGCCGGACCGGATAGCCGACCGGGTGGAACCACTTGCCGGAGAAGTTCACCCGGCTGCCGTGGGTGAGGTGCCCGCCGTGCGGCAGGTCCATCGCCAGCACCGTGTCCCCCGGCTGCACCAGCGCGGCGTACGCGGCCAGGTTGGCGCTCGCCCCGGAGTGCGGCTGGAGGTTGGCGTGCTCGGCCCCGAAGAGCTCCTTGGCCCGGGCGATGCCGATCTCCTCCGCCCGGTCCACCTCGGCGCAGCCGCCGTAGTAGCGCCGGCCCGGGTAGCCCTCGGCGTACTTGTTGGTCAGCGTCGAACCGAGCGCCGCCAGCACCGCGGGCGAGGTCAGATTCTCGCTGGCGATCAGCTGCAGGCCGCCCCGCAACCGGTCCAACTCGCCGAGGACCACCCCGGCGATCTCCGGATCGGTGGCCCTGAGCTGGGCGAAATCCGGCCCCCAGAAGGTGCTCGTCTCGGTCTCCACAGCAAACGAGTCTAGGGGGCAGCAGACTGGGACCCGTGAGATGCCTCGTCACCGGAGCGACCGGCTACATCGGCGGGCGGCTGACGCCGCTGCTGCTCGCCAACGGGCACACCGTGCGCTGCCTCGCCCGTAAGGCGGTACGGCTGCGCGACGTCCCCTGGGCCTCGGCGGCCGAGATCGTCGAGGGCGACCTGAGCCGACCGGAGACGCTGGCCGCCGCGTTCGCCGACGTGGACGTCGCGTACTTCCTGGTGCACTCGCTGGGCCGGTCCGACTTCGAGGCGGCCGACCGGGCGGCGGCGACCAACTTCGCGGCGGCGGCGCGGGCGGCCGGCGTCCGGCGGATCGTCTACCTGGGCGGCCCGGAACCGGCCTCCGATGCTGAGGTGCCGTCCCCGCACCTGCGTTCCCGCGCAGAGGTGGGCCGGATCCTGCTGGCCAGCGGAGTGCCCACGGCGGTGCTCCGGGCCGCGGTGATCATCGGGTCCGGCTCGGCGTCGTTCGAGATGCTGCGCTACCTGACCGAGCGACTGCCCGTCATGGTCACTCCGCGTTGGGTGCACAACCGGATCCAACCGATAGCGGTCCGCGACGTGCTGCGCTACCTGGCCGGCTGCGCCGATCTGCCGGCCGAGGTCAACCGGGGCTTCGACGTCGGCGGGCCGGACGTGCTGACCTTCCGCGAGATGATGCAGCGCTACGCGCGGGTGGCCGAGCTGCGCCGACGCGTCATCGTGCCGGTCCGTCCGCTCACCCCGTCGCTCTCGTCGCACTGGGTCGGTCTGGTCACCCCGGTGCCGAACAAAATCGCCCGCCCGCTGGTGGAGAGCCTGATCCACGAGGCGGTCGCCCACGAACACGACATCGCCCGCTACGTCCCGGACCCGCCCGACGGCCTGACCGGGTTCGACCAGGCGGTGGCGCTGGCGCTGGCCAAGGTACGCGACGCCCAGGTGGAGACCCGCTGGTCGACGGCGAGCGGCCCGGACGCGCCCGCCGAGCCGCTGCCCAGCGACCCGGACTGGTCCGGCGGCACCGCCTACACCGACGTCCGGGAGCGGGTGGTGGACGCCCCACCGGCGGCGCTCTGGCGGGTCGTCGAGGGCGTCGGCGGCGAACACGGCTGGTACTCCTTCCCCCTCGCCTGGTCGATCCGGGGCTGGCTGGACCGGCTGGTCGGTGGGGTCGGGCTGCGGCGGGGTCGACGCGACCCGCACCGCCTCCAGGTCGGTGAGGCGCTGGACTTCTGGCGGGTCGAGGAGATCGTCCCGGGCGAGTTGCTGCGACTGCGTGCCGAGATGCGCCTGCCCGGCCGGGCCTGGCTGGAGATGCGGGTGCTACCCACCGACGACGGCCGCAGCCGCTACCAGCAACGCGCTGTCTTCCTGCCACGCGGCCTCGCCGGGCACGCCTACTGGGGATCGGTGGCCCCGTTCCACGCTGTGGTCTTCGGCGGAATGGCCCGCAACATCGCCCGCAACGCCGAACAACCCCGCTGACGTCGCCCGCCCCGCCCCCCTACCCGGCGATCTTGCACTTCCTGTCGTCGAATCACGAACTTTCGCGCCTTTTGTCTGGGCAGAAAGTGCAAGATCGCGGGGGTGACAGGTGCGGGGGGGGTTAGTTGCCGGCTTGGGGCTGGGTTTGGAAGGCCGTTCGCTCGCTCGGCGGGACGAAGTCGCGGACCGGTTCGTCGCGCAGGGCGTAGGACAGCACCGCACCGACCGCGTTCACCATCTGGGCCTGCACCGCCTGACCGACCGCGTCGCGGGGATCGTCCGGGTTGGCGGCCATCGAGGCGACCGCGAGCTGCGGCGTGAACGCCACCACCGTCTCCGTCTCGTACCGTTCCGAGCTGCCGGTCTTGCCGGCCACCGGGCGGCCGAGCTTCGCCCGCAGCCCCGGTGCGGTGGCACCGTCGCAGCGCCCGTACATCGACTGGTCCCCGACCGGGCAGCGAGCCGCGTCGGTGGCCGCCCGCGCCACGTCGGCGTCGAGCACCTGCCGGCAGTCCGGCTTGGCGGCGTCGACCGGCCGGCCGTTCGAGTCGGCGATCGAGACCACCGGCAGCGGCGCACACGAGGTCCCCTCGGCCGCCACCGTGGCGTACGCGCTGGCCAGGTCCAGCGGGGTGGTCGCGGCCACGCCCAGGGTGAACGGACCCCAGTCCTTCGCGCCGTAGCGGGCCAGCTCGGCGTCGGACTTGGCCCGCAGCACGATGCCGAGCCGCTCGGCCATCTCCACCACCCGGTCGGCACCAACCTTCTCGGTGAGCCAGGCGAAGTACGTGTTCACCGAGCGGCCGAACGCGCTCCACATGGTGCGGGGGCCGTCCATCGACGACGGGCTGGCGTTCGCCGGGCACCAGCGGCCGTCGCAACTCGCCGCCCCGGTCACCGGGAAGCGGGTGAGCAGCTGGGTCGGCGCCACGAACTCGGTCGACAGCGGCAGGCCGGACTCCAACGCCGCCAGCAGGGTGAAGAGCTTGAACGTCGAACCGCCCTGGTATCCCTCGATCGCGCCACCGCCGGCGATCAACTGGTTGACGGTGTTCGGGTGGTTCTTCTGCCCGACCGGGTTGTCCGCCACGCTGTACGCGCGGTTCACCGACATCGCCAGCACCCGCCCGGTGCCCGGTTGCACGACGGCGGTGGGCACCGCCTCGGCCCGGCTCATGGGATAGATCTTCAACACCTGCTCGGTGGTGGCCCGCTGCACTCCCGGGTCCAGCGACGAGACGATGGAGAACCCGCCCCGGCGCAGCGCGCGCTGCCGCTCGTCGGCGGTCGCCCCGAACGCGGACTGGCTGCTCCACCAGCGGGTGAACCAGTCGCAGAAGAAGCCCCAGTCGTTGTGCGCGTCGGGCACCCCGGTGCAGTCGTTCGGGGTCTCGCTGGGCCGCAGCTGCAGGGGTTCGGCGCGCGCCGCCGCTGCCGCGTCCGCCGGCACCTGCCCCGACTCCACCAGCCGTTCCAGGACGTACGACCGCCGGGCCACCGCGCTGTCGGCGTCGCCGTTGATCGGGTCGTCGCTGTCCGGCGAGCGCACCAGGCCGGCGAGCAGCGCCGCCTGGGCCAGGGTCAACTCGGCCGGGGACCGGGAGAAGTACCGCTTGCTGGCCGCCGCGATGCCGTACGCCCCGGCGCCGAAGTAGGCGATGTTGAGGTAGCGGGTCAGGATCTCGTCCTTGTCGAGCTCCCGTTCCAGGGCGAGCGCGTACCGCATCTCCTGGAGCTTGCGGACGGTGGTGAGTTCGGTGGCGGCTTCCCGTTGGGCCTCGGTGAGTCGGGGGTCGTTGCTGAGCACGTTGCGCACGTACTGCATGGTCAGCGTGGAGGCGCCCTGCCGGGTCTGGCCGTCGCGTTTGTTGACGGTGAACGCGCGCACCACGCCCCGCAGGTCGACCCCGCTGTGCTGGTAGAACCGGACGTCCTCGGCGGCCACTATCGCCTGGCGCATCACCGGGGCCACCTCGTGCAGTGGCACGTCCACCCGGTCCTCCTGGTAGAAGGAGGTGATCAGGGTGGTGCCGTCGTTGGCGTAGAGGTTGGACCGCTGCGCGGTGGGCGGCGTACGGAGTGTGTTCGGCAGCTCCGAGTACGGCGTCGACAGGGCGCTGAAGCCGATCCCGAAGACCAGGGCGACGGGCAGGGCGGCGGCGGCCAGCACCAGCCCGGCCAGCACGCCGGCGATCACCACGGTCAGCAGTTTGTCGAGTTGGGCCCGGATCATCAGCTCTCCCCGCAGGAGCCGGTCACGCTAGGACCCGTTCAGAATGACCCGGAACACCCCTTTAGCCCCGGGTTTTCCCCAAACCCGGAGGAAACTCGCACCACGCCCGGGCGGCAGCGCGCACCACGCTCAGGGCAGCAGTACGCCGGCCAGCGGGTGGACCGTCTCCTCGATCTCGTCGGCGACCCGGCTGAAGCACTGGTCGCCACGACCCCACGGGTCGTCCAGGTCATCGGTGGGCAGCGCCGAAGTACCCAGCCGCGCGTCGTGGGCCGCCGCCACCACTGCCACGCCCCGGGCGTACACGGCCTCCGGGGTGGCGTCGCCCGGCGGCAGCGCGGCGGCGTCCACCGCCGCCAGCAGCCGACTGAACTCGCCGAGCACGAACGTGCGGGCCGCCGCGTCCGGGCGGAGCGCCACCACGTACTCCTGCTGGTCGGCGGTGGCGGTCAGGACCAGGTCGGCGGCGTCGATGTGGTCCGAGCGCAGCTTGCGCGCCGCGAACCCGGCCACGTCCCCGCCACGGCCGGTGACCTGCCGTGCCGCCGGCGGGTTCATCTCCTCGCCCGCGTGCCAGCCACCCGTGCCGGCGCTGTGGCTGTGCACCAGCTCCTCGGCCTGGGCCGGGTCCTGCCCACGGCGGGTCAGGCGCTCCCGCACCGCCAGGGCGAGCAGCCGCTCCGCCATCGGCGAGCGGCAGATGTTGCCCATGCACACGTGCAGAACCGTGAACGGGGGCACTCAGACCGCCCGACCGTCGACGAGATCCGGAACCACGTCGCGCAGCTTCTCCAGAGGGATCGCCCCGGCCCGCAACAGCTGCGGCACCTCACCGGTCAGATCCACGATCGTGGAGGGCACCGGGTCCGGGCACGGCCCGGCCTCCAGATAGGCCCGCACCGAGTAGCTGAGCTGATCACGCGCCTCGTTGGCGGTGACAGCGGCCGGCTGGCCGGTCTTGTTCGCCGACGACACCGCCATCGGGCCGGTCTCGCGCAGCACCTCCAACGCCACCGGGTGCAGCGGCATCCGCACCGCCACCGTGCCGGTCTTGTCGCCCAGGTCCCACTGCAGGCTCGGCGAGTGCTCGACCACGATCGTCAACGCACCCGGCCAGAACGCCTCCACCAGGTCCCGGGCGGCGGTGGGCAGCGAGAAGACCAACCCGTCGAGGGTGTGCCGCGAGCCGATCAGCACCGGCGGCGGCATCTGCCGACCCCGGCCCTTGGCATCCAGCAGCGCCTTCACCGCGTACGGGGTGAACGCGTCCGCGCCGATCCCGTACACCGTGTCGGTCGGAAGAACAACCAGCTCGCCGTTCTTGACCGCCTCGATCGCCGCAGCGATGCCGCGGTCCCGATCGGCGGGCGACCGGCAGTCGTAGAGCATCACGAGGAGTCAGTCTGCCACGCCGCCCCGATCTAGGCCCGCTGGCCGTCCGCCCGTCGGGACGCAGTCGCGAAGCGGGGACGCCCGGTGAGGTCCGGATGCTCCGCCACGGCGGTGAAGCCGCCGTCCTCGGCGAGCAGCCCGGGCACCGCCACCCCGTGGGTGTCGTCGTGCTCGACGCCGAGCACGCCTCCAGGGCGCAACAGCACCGCCGCCCGGGCGACGACCGGCCGGATCACCACCAGACCGTCCGCGCCACCGAAGACCGCCTCCGCCGGGTCGTGCCCGGCCACCTCGGGCGGGACCACCACGTCGTCCGGCACGTACGGCGGGTTGCACAGCAGCACGTCCACCCGGCCCACCAGCTCGGCCAGCAGGTCCGGCGCGGTCACGTCGGCCTCGACCACCTCGATCGGCCGGTCCCCCGCGGCCGCCCGCTCCGCCGCGTTGCGCCGCAGCCAGGTCAGCGCCGCCGGGGACCGTTCCACAGCGATCACCCGCGCCGCCGGCAACTCCTGGGCCACCGCCAGGGCGATCGCGCCCGAGCCGCTGCACAGGTCCACCACCAGCGGCTCCGGCCGACCCTGGGCCTGCTCGATGCCCCAGCCGGCCAGCAGCTCGGTCTCCGGCCGGGGCACGAAGACACCCGGGCCGACCGACAGCTCCAGGTGCCGGAACCCGGCCCGACCGGTCAGGTGCTGCAACGGCTCACGCGCCGCGCGGCGGCGGGTCAGCTCGTCGAGCCGCACCAGCTGGTCGCCGCTGAGGTCGTCGGCGAGCGCCAGCCGGCCCCGGGGAACCCCCAGCACGTACGCCGCCAACAACTCGGCCTCCACCCGGGCGGAGCCGACCCCGGCGGCGGCGAGCGAGCGGGCCGCCCGGGCCACCGCGGCGGACGGCCGGACCGGGCCTGTCCCTTCGGGGGGGTGTTGCGGCAAAGTACTCACGACATAATCATGAAGCGTCGCGGGCGACGTGACGAACAGGTGCGCCCTGGCGCGCACGACAGGAGGTTGGCGGGTGGGCTGGCTCGACCGGGTCGAGGACCAGGTTGACGCCCTCACGCACGCCCGGGCGTTGCAGGAGGCCAGCCGCTCCGCGGAGTCGTACGTCCTGCTGGAGCGGGTGATCCGCACCACCAACGACCCGGCGGCGCGAGCGGACGCCATGGTGCAGCGCCTCTCCGCGCTGATCAATCTCGGTCGAACCGCGGAGTTCACCAGGGCCATCGAGGAGGCGTCGGCGGCCGTCCGCGACCTCGCCGAGCCGTACCTGCACGGTCACCTCAACGCGCTGGCCGCGCTCGCCGCGCACCACCAGGGAGCGCTGGACCGCTGCGTCATGCACCTCGTCCGAGCGGCCCGCGCGCTGGGCGCCGTCGCCGACCCGGACCGGGACACCGCCTGGGGCTGGCACGACCTGGCCATGGCCTACAGCTACCTGAGCTTCCACGGGTACGCGCTGGGCGCCATCGAGCGGGCCCGGCAGCTCGGGCTGACCGCCGGGATCCCGGAGGAGACGTTCGCCGCACCGGGCATCCGGCTGCGCAACGCCGTGGCCCTGGACCACAACGGCGACAGCGACGGTTGTCTGCGGGTGCTGCGGGACGTGGCGGCCGACCTGGCCCGCTTCGTTCGCGCCGGGCGGGCCGGGCAGCTGCGCCCGAGCAGCCTCGCCGCGTACGGCTACGCGGCCGCCCGACAGGCCGCGCTCGGCGACCAGGTGGCGACCGAGGGCACCGAGCCAGCCCGGTTGATCAGCCACGGTGGGGACAGCGCCCGTGCCCGCGACCTGCGTCAACTGGGGCAGGTGTGCCTCGCGGTCGCCGACGGTCGACCGATCGAAGCGGTCACCCGACTGGACACCGTCCAGGTGTCCAACGAGACGCTCGGGGCGGCCGAGCCGGCCCGACTGCGCAGCATCGCGCTGACCCGCGCCGGGGACCACCTGGCCGCGCACCGGGCCGACCGGCTGGCGTTCCGGCTCGCCGCGCAGCGCAACGACCGGCTGCGCGACGTGTACATCGACGGCATCGCCGCCCGCATCGACCACGAGGAGATGCGCCGCGAGGCGGCGCGCTTCGAGGGCGAGGCGTTGACCGACCCGCTCACTGGGCTGCCCAACCGCCGCCGGCTGGAGCGCTACATCACCGCTGTGGTCACCCGCGGCGACCGGGTGGTGATCGGCGTCTGCGACCTGGACGGCTTCAAGGCGGTCAACACCCGGCACGGGCACCACTCCGGCGACCTGGTGCTCCAACGCATCGCCGGCGTGATCAACCGGGTGATGCGCCGGGGCGATTTCGTGGCCCGCTACGGCGGTGACGAATTCGTGGTGGTGCTGCCGGACACCGGCATGGCCGAGGCCGCCGAGGTGGCCCGCCGGATCGAGGCAGCGGTCCGACTGGAGGACTGGGAATCGTTGGTGCCGGGCACCCCGGTCGGGGTGAGCATCGGCTTCGCCGAGGTCTCCGGTGGCAGCGGGCTGCGCGACGCGCTCAGCGTCGCGTTCGAGCAGGCCGACCGCGAGATGCTCCGCGCCAAGACCCGCCCCCGAGCGAGCTGACCGCCCGGCCCGCCCCGATCAGCGGCGGGTCGAGCGCCGCGACCAGGTCGAGCGCCGTGGTCAGCGGCGGGTCAGCTCGGTGTCGCCGGCGAGCCGGGCGGCACGGTCGGCCTCGGTGAGGGCGTCCAGCACCCCGTCCAGCTCGCCGCCGAGCGCCAGGTCCAGGTTGTACGCGGTGTAGCCGATCCGGTGATCGGTGATCCGGTTCTGCGGGAAGTTGTAGGTGCGGATCCGCTCCGAGCGGTCCACAGTGCGTACCTGCGCCTTGCGCGCGTCCGAGGCGGCGGCGTCGGCCTGCTCCTGCGCGGCGGCGAGCAGCCGGGCCCGCAGGATCCGCATCGCCTGCTCCCGGTTCTGCAACTGGGACTTCTCGTTCTGGCAGGAGACCACGATGCCGGTCGGCAGGTGGGTGATCCGCACCGCCGAGTCGGTGGTGTTGACCGACTGGCCGCCCGGGCCGGACGAGCGGAACACGTCGATGCGCAGGTCGTTCTGGTCGATGGTGACGTCGACGTCCTCGGCCTCCGGCAGCACCAGCACCCCGGCGGCGCTGGTGTGGATCCGGCCCTGCGACTCGGTCACCGGGACGCGCTGCACCCGGTGTACGCCGCCCTCCCACTTGAGCCGCGACCAGACGCCGTTGCCGCCCTCCGGCACACCCTTGGTCTTGATCGACAGGGAGACGTCCTTGACCCCGCCCAGGTCGGAATCCTGCGCGTCGATCACCTCGGTGACCCAACCGTGCCGCTCGGCGTAGCGGGTGTACATCCGCAGCAGGTCACCGGCGAACAGCGCCGACTCCTCGCCACCCTCGCCGGCCTTGATCTCGACGATCACGTCCTTGGCGTCGTGCGGGTCGCGCGGAATGAGCAGCTCGGCGAGGCGCTCCTCCAGCACCGGCAGGGACTCGGCGATGGACTCCGCCTCACCCGCGAAGGACGGGTCCTCGGCGGCCAGCTCGCGAGCCGCGGCCAGATCGGCGCGGGCCTGCTCCAACTCGTCGGCGGCCTTGTGCAGCGGCACCAGCTCGGCGTACCGGCGGCCGACCCTGCGCGCGGTGGCCTGGTCGGCGTGGATGGCCGGGTCGGCCAACCGCTTCTCCAGCTGCGCGTACTCGTCGAGAAGGCCGGCCAGACGCTCGCTGCTCATGCTGCGGATGCTCCTTCGACGGTGCGCGACGACCGGGCCGGGCCGGGGGGCCAGCGGCCGGGCGGAAAACTGAGGGAAATGCGGACGGCGCCCGCGTCCGGCGGAAAACCGGACGCGGGCGCCGAACGAGGAGCTACTTGGCCTTCTTGGCCTGAACCTTGGCGTACTTCTGCTGGAACTTCGCGACCCGGCCGGCGGTGTCGAGAACGCGCTGCTTACCGGTGTAGAACGGGTGGCAGGCGCTGCAGGTCTCGGCGTGGATCGCCCCGCCCTTGGCGGTGCTGCGGGTCGTGAACGTGTTGCCACAGGAGCAGCTGACCTCGGTGGTCACGTACTCCGGGTGGATGTTTGCCTTCATCTCGCCTCGGTCCTCTCGTTGGTGGTCGCCGGGTCGCCGTCATCGCTCGTCGCGCCGTACGCGACGGGCTCGGGCGTGAACCGGAACCGGTGGCCGATTGACCAGTGTGCCATGGGCCTGAGCCGACCCGGTAATCGGGCCGCACACCTCGTCCGGCATCGTCAACACGTGCCTACCCGTCCGCATTCCCACCGCCCGACGGGGCATTCGCGCACCCGGCGGACCGCCGCCAGGTACCCCGGCCGGGGTACGCCCGTCGAGCCGGAGGTGCGTCGATGACCCGCCTGATCGCCACCCGGGGACTGCCCGCCTCGGGCAAGACGACCTTCGCCCGCACGCTCCAGCCGTCCGTCGCGCGGGTCAACCGGGACGATCTGCGCCGGATGCTGCACGGCGAACGGTTGTTCACCCAGTGGGCCGAGGCGCAGGTGACCGCCGTGCAGCAGGCTCAGGTCGAGGCGCTGCTGCGGGCCCGCGCGGACGTCTGCGTGGACGACACCAACCTGCGCTCGCGGACCCTGCGGGGCTGGGCCGACCTGGCCGCCCGGCACGGCGCGCAGTTCGAGGTGCACGACTTCACCGACGTCCCGCTGGACGAGTGCCTGCGCCGCGACGCCGCCCGTCCGGCCGCCGACCAGGTGGGTGCGGACGCGATCCGCCGGCTGCACGAGCGGTACCTGCGGGGGCGCACCCTGCCGTTGCCGGTGCCACAGGCACGTACCGGACGCCCCGGCACCGTGCACCCGTCGTCGACCGAGCCACCGGAGATCGTTCTGGTGGACATCGACGGCACCGTCGCGCTGGCCGTCTCCCGCAGCCCGTACGACATGACCCGGGTGGGCGAGGACCAGCCGAACCCGGCGGTGATCGCGGCGGTCCGGGCGATGCACGCCGCCGGGTACGGGGTGGTCTTCTGCTCGGGGCGGGACGCCTCCGCCCGCGCGGCCACCGAGGCCTGGCTGGCCCGGCACGTACGAGTGCCCTACCTGGGTCTGCACCTGCGGGCGGTCGGTGACTCCCGCAAGGACTCGATCGTCAAGCGGGAGATCTACGACCGGGAGATCCGGGACCGTTACCGGGTGGCCGGCGTCTTCGACGACCGCGTCCAGGTGGTCCAGATGTGGCGGGCCCTCGGCCTCACCGTCTTCCAGGTGGCCGAGGGCGACTTCTGAGCCCCGGGCGGGGGCCCTCCGCGCCGGAAGGGCCCCGCCCGCTGCTCACCGGGTGAGGGCGATGGTGGCCTCGGCGCTGAGGCCGTTGACAGTGACAGTCAGGCGTATCGGCGCGCCGGACCGCAGTGCCGTCAGGGTGCCGGTGGCCGGGTCGAAGCGGGCGGTGTGCCACTGGCGCACCCCGGCCGCCGAGCCGATGTGCACCTGCGGCGACCCGGACCAGTCGGCGCTGACCGGCGCGGCCACCGGGACCGTACGCCCGCCGGGCTGGGTCAGCGTGGCGCTGACCGACACCGGGGTGCCCACCGCGACGCTGGCCGGGGCGGTCACCGTGAGCCGGTCGGCGTGCGCGTGGAACTCCGCGTCCACCCAGGCCGGCCCCTCGGCGAGCGGGTTCCGGCGGGCGCGCTCGGCCTCGGCCGGGGTGACCGGGTCCACGCCGAACTCCGTCCAGCCGGTGAAGCCGCCCTGGTCGGCGGGGGTGGATGGCGTCTTGCCGGCGTTGCCGTTGATGACGTAGGGCACCCCGTCCACCCGGTCGGCGTGGAACGTGCCGACGTGCCCGCCCACGAACAGCGCGCCCTTTCCGGTGCGGTGCTGGAAGTCGGCCATCCACTGCTCCAGCAGCGCCGCCTCCTTGCGGTCACCGAGCTGGCTGGCCTGCGCCGGGCTGGGGTCGCGCGCCGGGTGGTGGTGCAGCACGACGACCGAACCCACGCGTCGGTCGGTGGCCGCCGCGTCCAGCGTCTCGCGCAGCATCCGTACCTGGTCGAAGCCTCCGCCGCGCAGCGTCCCGGTGGACGAGTTCAGCGTGACGAACCGGGTGCCGTTGTGGTCGAACACCCGTGAGGTGGCACCGAAGGCGGCCTCGAAGTTGCTGATCGGCGCGCCCATGATCTCGTGGTTGCCGGGCACGTAGTACCAGGGCAGGGCGTCGCCCAGTTCCTCGGCGAGGATGCGCTTGGCCAGCGCGAAGTCGGCCGGGTAGGCGGTGTCCACGAAGTCACCGTTGATCAGCAGGAAGTCCGGCCTGGCGGCCTTGACCTCGCGCAGCGTCCGGCGGGCCTGGGCGACCAGGTCACTGTCCGGGTCGGCGGCGACGAACTGGGCGTCGGAGAGCACCGCGAACCGCCACGGCGCGCCGTCCACGGTGCCGTCGCGGACCACCACCCGATCGGTACGCGGCGGCACCGCCGGCACGTCGACGGTCGGGGGCACCTTCGCCACCAGGTCGTCGATGATCACCTCGCTGGTGTACTGCGCCGCGGCGTTCGTCTCGGCCACGTAGAACCGGCGCACCCGCACCGGGTACTGCACCCCGGCCGGCACCGCGAACTCCACGTACCGCCAGCCGGTCCAGGTGATCAGCGGGCCGCGCAGCACGTGCTGGGTGTCCTGGGCGTCGTGCAGGTGCAGGCTCGGCCACTCCCCGGTGCCGTTGCCGTGGATCCACATGCCGAACGCCTGCGGCTGGCCGGGCACCTCGATCCAGGCCGGCGGGTCGGCGTACGCGGCCCGCGTGCCGGTGGACTGGCTGAAGTCGTACGTCATCCGCAGGCCCGTGCCGGTGTGTCCCGGCGCCGGCGCTACCGACCCGCTGGCGCGGGCCTGGCTGAACCGCCAGGATCCGGCGTCGTCGAAGCCGGCCACCGGCACGTCGGTCAGCCCGACGGTGACCGGCAGGACGGTGCTGCTCCGTCCGACGTGCACGGTGACCAGGGCGGAGCCGGTGTCCCGCAGCGCGCTGACCGCGAGGTTGCCGTCCGCGGTCGGAGTGATCCGTAGCAGGTCCCTGTCGTAGTCGAGGGTCAGGTCGGCCGGCTCGATCGGCGCGGTGTTGCCGTCGCCGTCGTACCCGACCACGCCGACCACCGCGTTGCCGTCCCGCCCGGTCAGCCCGACGCGCGGCACGGTGGCGCCGATCCGGGTCAGCGGGCCGAGCACGGTGAGACCCAGCGAGCCGGTGGCCCGGCCACGTGCCGCGGTGACCGTGCTGGCCCCCGGTGTGCCGGCGTGGAACACCCCGTCACCGCCGACCCGGCCGCGTACCGCCGGGGTCACCCGCCAGCTGGGGGCGCCGGCCGCCGGGCCGTACGTCTCGTCGTAACCAGCGGCGGTGAGGACGCGGGTCAGACCGGGAAAGACCCGGTCGGGCCGGCCACCACGCACCGGCGAGATGCCCGGGGCGGCGGTGGGGTCGCTGGCCGTCTCGACCCAGTAGCCGGTGAGCCGGCCGCTGCCCTTCGGCGCGTAGATGGCCAGGCCGTTGGGCACGGCCCGCTCGGTCCCGTCCGACGGGCCGTTCTCCACCTGCACAGCCGGTGCGCCCGGCTCCCGGGCCAGCAGCGTGGACGAGCCGCCACCGTCGAGGTTGAGCGCGTGATGGGCACCGAGTTCGGCCATCATCCGGCCCATCTCGGTCTGCGTCACGCCGCGGCTGTCGACCTGCCGGCCGTCCACCGTCAACATGATCATCTTTCGCCCGTCGGCGCTGAAGCCGACGGAGGTGCGCGGAGCCAGCGTCGGGTCGGCGATGCTCTGGACGACGCCGTCGCGGACCAGCACGTTGCCGCCTCCGACGGCAGCGTGCAGGCTGCTGCCGTCGGACGGCTTCGGACGCCAGGCCACCGTCACCGGGTCACCGGGGCGAAGACCGGCGAGGGCGTCCGCACCGGCGTCCCGGCCGAGCAGCACGGTGCTGCCGGCGGCGATCGGTCCGCTGCCGGCCACAGCGCTCACCCCGGTCACCCGACCGCCGGAGACGGTGACCTCGACCACCCGGGCCGCGCCCTCCACCGCCCGCTGCCGGGAGTACGTCCCCCAGAGTTCGGTGAACGCGCCGATGCCGTCGGCCTGCACCATGTTGTTGAACTGGGTCAGCGGCACCGGCCCGGTGGGCAGGGTGGCGCTGCCGTCGAAGTTCACCTCGATCACCCGGCCGAGCCCGCTCGTGGTGACCGCCACCGCGTTGTGGTGGCCGCCGACCGCCGACTGGATCAGCTCGCCGTCGCGGATGCCGACGCCCTGGGCGGCACCGGAGTTGTTGATGTCGAAGAAGTCACCGTTGACGGCGGCGACAGCCCGCGTGGCGTCCGCCGCCGTGCGCAGGGGCTCGGCCCGGCTGACCGCCCCGGAGTTGACGTAGTCGACGGTGGACCCACCGGCGAGGTCGGTGGTGAGGGCGTCGGCGCGCAGCCAGCCGTCGGCGTCGTACCGGTCGAAGGAGGTGAGCTGCACGCCCGGGGCGACCGGTCGGGTGGTCTTCGTGGTCTCCAGTCCGCCGGCCGGCTCCAGACCGTCGGTGGCCGAGGTCGAGGCGGTCGCGGCGGGGTCGGTGACCAGCCCGACGGAACCGAACGGCCACGACGACGCGGACGGCGCGTCCTCGGCGAGGGTGGACGGGGCGACGGTGGACGGGGCCGGCGGGGCGGCGGTGGCCGGCAGCGGCGCGGCCAGCGAGAGCAGTGGCGTCAGCAGCAGGACGCCGGTGCGGCGGGCGGATCGTCTGCGGGTACGCATGGACGACAGTCAACCCGGTCCTGAATAGAAGTTTCAAGACCCCTGGACTGAAGCGAAGGAAAACTCCACAATGACATCATCGGGGGGATCGGGCTGGGGACATGACGAAGGGGCACGACCACAACGGCCGTGCCCCTTCGTCGGTCAGCGCAGGAGGGTCACTCCCCCGGCGTCGACTTCGCGATCTGCATCAGGAACTCGATGTTCGTGCGGGACTGCTTGAGCCGGTCCAGCAGGAGATCCATCGCCGCCTGCGAATCCAGCGAGTGCAGCACCTTCCGGAGCTTGTGGATGATGGCCAGCTCTTCCGGTGCGAGCAGGACCTCTTCCTTACGCGTACCGGACGGGTTGATGTCGATGGCCGGGAAGGTCCGCTTGTCGGCGATCTTCCGGTCCAGCTTCAACTCGGCGTTGCCCGTGCCCTTGAACTCCTCGAAGATGACCGTGTCCGCCATGGAACCGGTCTCCACCAGCGCCGTGGCGATGATGGTCAGCGACCCGCCGTTCTCGATGTTGCGGGCCGCGCCGAGGAAGCGCTTCGGCGGGTACAGCGCGGTGGAGTCGATACCACCCGACATGATCCGGCCGCTGGCCGGTGCCGCCAGGTTGTACGACCGACCGAGCCGGGTCACCGAGTCGAGCAGCACGACGACGTCGTGCCCCAGCTCGACGAGGCGCTTGGCCCGCTCGATGGCCAGCTCCGCCACCGTGGTGTGGTCCTGCGGCGGACGGTCGAACGTGGCCGCGATGACCTCGCCCTTGATCGACCGCTGCATGTCGGTGACCTCTTCGGGCCGCTCGTCGACCAGCACCACCATCAGGTGGCACTCCGGGTTGTTGCGGGTGATCGCGTTCGCGATCGCCTGCAGCACCATCGTCTTACCCGCCTTGGGCGGAGACTGGATGAGTGCCCGCTGGCCCTTGCCGATCGGCATGACCAGGTCGATGACCCGGGTGGTCAGGATGTGCGGCTCGGTCTCCAACCGCAGGCGCTCCTGCGGGTAGAGCGGAGTGAGCTTGTAGAACTCCGGACGACGCCGCGCCTCCTCCGGCTCCATCCCGTTGATCGTGTCCAGCCGCATCAGCGGGTTGTACTTGTCGCGCCGCTGGTCACCGCTGTTGCCACCCTCACGGGCCGCCCGCACCGCACCGGTGATCGCGTCACCACGGCGCAGGCCGTACTTCTTGATCTGGGACATCGAGACGTACACGTCGTTCGGGCCGGCCAGGTAACCGGTCGTCCGCACGAAGGCGTAGTTGTCGAGCACGTCGATGATGCCGGCCACCGGGACGAGCACGTCGTCCTCGCTGACCTGCGGCTCACGCCCGCCGGTGTCGGCACCGGTCTCGGCGCGCTCGCCGCGCCCGCGGCGACGGTCCCGGAAACGACTGCGCCGGCCGCGCCGGCCGCCGCCCTCGCCGTCGTCGTCGTCGCTGTCCCGCTCGGCCCGCTGACCACGGTCGTTGCGGTCGTTGCGGTCACCGCGGTCTTGGCGGTCGTTGCGCTCGGCCCGCTCACCCCGGTCGGCACGCTCACCACGATCGTTGCGCTCGCCCCGGTCGGTACGCTCGGCCCGCTCGCTCCGGTCGTTGCGCTCGCCCCGGTCGGCCCGCTCGCCCCGGTCGACACGCTCACCGCGCTCGGCACGCTCACCGCGCTCGGCACGCTCGCCCCGGTCGGCACGCTCGCCCCGGTCGGCACGCTCACCGCGCTCGGCACGCTCGCCCCGGTCGGCACGCTCACCGCGCTCGGCACGCTCACCGCGCTCCGGACGCTCGGCCCGGTCGCGACGGGTCTCGCCGCGGTCGGCACGCTCGCCGGCTTCCGCCTCGTCGCCACGGGTTTCGGTCGCCCGCGCCTCGGTCGCCCGCGCCTCAGCGGGACGTGCCTCGGTCGCCCGCGCCTCGGCGGGGCGCGCCTCGGTGGCACGGGCCTCCGCCGCCGCGGTCCGGCTGCGCCGGGTGCGACTACGGCCCTCGGTCTCGGCGGCCGGCTCGGCCGGCGCCTCTTCGGCACCGCGTCGACCCTCGGCTGCCGGCCGGTCGGCGGTCTCCCGCACCTCGGCCCGCACCCCCTCACGGGTCGGCGCGGCTGCGGCCGCGACCTCGGCCCGTGGTCGAGGGGTCCCGGCGGCGTTGCCGCCCTGCCGCTCGGAAATCGCGGCGATCAGCTCGCCCTTGCGCATGCGAGCCGTGCCGGAGATGCCGAGCGACGCAGCCAGGCTCTGCAGCTCTGGCAGCAGCATCGCCGACAGACCGGTGCCGCTACGCCGACGACGGGCGGGAGCGGCGGCGGTGGCATCGCCAGCGACGTTGGAAACATCCGACGTCACGTCGGTGGTGTCGCTCAATGGATTCCTTCCCTCGATAGGCCGGGACTGCCCGGAGTCGGAACTCAGGTGGCCGGGCGGCCTCGGTGCACCCGCCTCGCAAGGACGCGTCGCGGGAGTCTGTGACACAGCAGCCGGTCGGTATCCCGACTCACCAACGTCGGTGAGCAGGTCTCGCCGTCTGCGGCGACCTGTGGAAACTGCGGCGCGGCGTGGGCCTTGGGCAGGGGTAGACGGGCTGACCGCCGAGAGCTTCGGGGGTGCGCCGCCCCGCAGGAGATCGCGTGCTTCGCGGCTGTGCTAGGTCTAGAGCGTAATCAACTCTTCCGACCTGCGGCAACAGGGTCCCGCTCGGCGTGTCCAAGTGTACCCCGGGCGACCCGCGCGCCGCTGACGTCTATCGGTAACTGCCAGATCTCCCAGTCTGTTCCCAGCGGGAAGTCCGCTGGCGGCTCGCTGAGCGCCAGGACAGTCGGCCCCGCCCCACTGACCACAGCTGCCACACCCGCCGCGCGCAACGCGTTGACCAGCGAAGACGTGCCCTGCATCCCGGCTGCGCGATAGTCCTGGTGGAGCCGGTCGACGGTGGCCGGCAGCAGCAGGGCCGGGTCCGTGGTGAGCGCGTGCACCAGCAGGGCCGCCCGCCCCGCCGTCAACGCGGCGTCACCATGCGGCACGGTGGCCGGCAGGGCCGCCCGCGCGGTCGCTGTCAGTCCGCGTTCCGCCGGGACGAAAACAGTGGGCCGCACCGCGTCGGCGACCGGCAGGGACACCGCCCGGGCACCGCCCGGCTCGGACCAGGCCACCGTGAAACCGCCGAGCAGGCACGGTGCCACGTTGTCGGGGTGACCCTCGATCTCGGCGGCCAGCCGCAGCGTGCCGGCGTCGTCGAGGCGGTGCTCCCCGTCGACGACGAGGGCCCGGGCCAGCAGCACCCCGGCGACGATCGCGGCGGACGAGGAGCCCAGCCCACGCGCCTGCGGGATCCGGTTGACGCACTGCACGCTCAGCCCGCCGGGTTGGGCCCCCAGCACGTCGAACGCGGCGCGCATGGCCCGCACCACCAGGTGTCTGTCGTCGTCGGGCAGCTCACCGGCGCCCTGCCCGGTCACTGTCACCCGGACACCGCTCGGCGCGACCTCGGCGGCCAGGTCGTCGTAGAGCCTGAGGGCGAGGCCCAGCGCGTCGAAGCCCGGGCCCAGGTTGGCGCTGGTCGCCGGGACGCGGACCCGGACCGACTCGGCGGTGAAGTTCGTCGGCACGCGCTCATGCTAGGGCCCGGGACCGACGAACCGGGCCCGCGCCCGCTGCCTGGGATCGCCGAGCTCAGCCGGCCGGGTCCGGGACCGGCTCGGCGGCCGGATCGGTGAGCGAGAGCCGGCGGGTGGCGATCCGCCAACCGACCGCGTACACGAGGGTGATCAGACCGCAGCCGGCGAGCACCACCCGTTCGTCGACCACGTCCACCACCAGGGCCACCGCCAGTTGGCTCACCGAGATCGCCAACGTCGCCAGCATCATGTCGGTGGCGAAGACGCGGCCCCGCAGCCGGTCCGGGACCTCGCCCTGCAGGGCGAAGTTCGACATCACCCAGTTACTGCCACCCGCGAAGTGCGCCACGAAGACCAGCAACAGCACCAACGGAAACCAGCGCACGACGGAGGTGCCCAGGTAGGACAGGCCGTACAGCGACATGGACAACGCCAGCCCGGGCAGCAGCCAGGCCCGGTTGGTCAGCACCCGGCGCATCAGGATCGGCCCCACCAACGCTCCCGCGCCGCGTACCGCGAAGAGCAGGCCGGCGCCGAGCGGGCCGACACCGTAGACACCGGCCAACAGCGGGAACACGGTCAGCACGCCGTTGCCCAGGCCCACCGCCGACTTCACGGTGACCAGCGCCAGCACCCGGGGGCGGTGACCGATGTAGCCGAGTGCCTCGCGGACGGCGGACCAGGTCCGCTGGGGCGGTTGGTCGGCGTCCCGGGGCACCTGCAACGGCCGGCGGATCCGGGTGGCGAGGGCCGCGGCGACCGCCAGGCCCGCCGCCGCCACCCAGAAGCAGACGTACGGGCCGGCAGCGGTGCTCAGCACGCCGCCGAGCGAGGCACCGACCACGGTCATGGTGCCCCAGGCCGAGCCGGCGACGGCGTTGCCGGCAGCGAGTTCGTGCGGCTCCAGCACGTTGGGCAGCGCGGCCTGGGCCGCCGGCGAGTAGAACGCCTTGGCCACCGCCACCGCGCCGATCGCCACCAGCGCCAGCCACGCCGTTGCCGCGTTGCGCACGCCGAGCAGCAGCAGCACGCCCGCCAGCGCCGCCACGTTCGCGGCGATCATGATCTTCCGGCGGTCGAAGCGGTCGGCGATCGTGCCGGTGTACGGCAGCAGCAGCGCCACGATGCCGGTGTCCACCGCCAACACCAGCGCGCCCCAGACGCCGCTGCCGGTCAGCTGCGGCAGCAGCACCAACAGCGGCACCATGACGAACCAGTCGGCGCCGAAGACCACCAACTCGGCGAGGAAGAGGTTGCGGAAGCTCCGATTGCCGGTCAGAACGGAGAGGGTGGACGCCACGGAGCGCGACCCTACCTGGTCGGTGGCGGCGCGACACCCGCTCCCAGCAGCGCCGAGACCGTGACGAAGGTGTAGCCGCGCGACCGTAACCCGTTGATCATGTCGGTCAGGCCCCGCAGTGCGACAAGCCGCCGCCGCGCCCCCACGTCGTGGCCGAGCACGATCGTTCCCGGCCGGACGCCCGCCACGATCCGCCGGGCGTGGCCAGCCGGATCGTCGGGGAACTCACGCTCCACCATCTGCAGCGACCAGAGCACCAGTCGGTAGTCCAGTCGGGCCGCCGCGTGCAGCACCGCACCGCCCAGGTGGCCGTACGGCGGACGGAGCAGCACCGGCGGCGACCCGGTCAGCTCGGCGATCACGTCGTGGCTGCGGCGCAGGTCGTCGTACGCCTCGTCGGCGTCCAGTTCGGCCAGGTCCCGGTGCTGCCAGCTGTGGTTGCCCACCTCGTGCCCGCCGAGCCGGTCGCGGACGACGTCGGCGTGCCGATGGACCTGCGCCCCGACCATGAAGAAGGTGGCCGGAACCCGGTGCTCGGCCAGGGTGTCGAGCACCATCGGAGTCCACTGTGGTGCGGGGCCGTCGTCGAAGGTGAGCGCCACCAGGCGCTGGTTGGTCGGTGCCGACCAGATGACCTCCAGCGCGCCGGAGCCGACATCCTGCTGACCGTTGCCGAGGGTGGCGCTGGCGGGGCCACCGGCGATCGGCAGTTTGCGATGGCCGCTCCACCACGCCTCGGACGTCCCCGCGCCGACGGCCACACCGCTCACCACCAGCAGGCCACGGCGCAGCAGGTCGCGTCGCCCCCACCCGCGCGCGTCCTCGGCCATCCGCCCGCCCCGCTCCACCCACACCCCCATCCATCTACGAGGAGTATGCAAGAAGTTACACAAAGTGCGGAGCGGTCGGGTCGGAGTGTTTCGGCTCAAACAACTGGAACGCCCCCGGCAGAAATCCACCGGGGGCGTTCCGAACCTCGCTGCGACCTACTCGGTCGGCTCCGCCGGGGGCAGCGGCGAGGTGCGGCTACGGGGCAGCCGCAGCACCTCGAACTGGTCCGTGCCCTCCACCAGCGCGGCCGACGGCGCCGGTCGCCCGGCCGGCTGCGCACCTTCGGCGGTGGCCGGGGCCGGGGCCGGCGCGGGCGCGCCGCTCGGCACCGCGACCTGGTTCGGGGCTGGCGACTCGTCCGCCTCCACGGTGGTCACCGCCGACCCCCCGGAGCGCCGCCGTGCGCGCCGAGCGCGCAGCGACTCCTTGGTGTGCTCCACCATCGTGTACAGCGTCGGCACCAGGATCAGCGTGAGCAACGTCGAGCTGAGCAGACCACCGATCACCACGACCGCCAGCGGCTGGGAGATGAAGCCGCCCTCACCGGTCAACCCGAGCGCCATCGGCAGCAGCGCGAAGATGGTCGCCACCGCCGTCATCAGGATCGGGCGCAGCCGGCGACGGCCACCTTCGACCACCGCCTCCTGAACCCCCATGCCCTGCGCCCGGTACTGGTTGATCAGGTCGAGCAACACGATCGCGTTGGTCACCACGATGCCGACCAGCATCAGCACACCGATCAGCGCCGGCACGCCGAGCGGCGTTCCGGTGACCAACAGCAGGCCGATCGCACCGGTCGCCGCGAACGGGATGGAGATCAGCAGGATCAGCGACTGGGTCAGGCTGCGGAACGTCGCCACCATGATCAGGAAGACGATTGCGATCGCGGCCAGCACCGCCAGGCCCAGGTCCGCGAAGGCGTCCGCCTGATCCGCGCTGACACCACCGATGGTGAAGCTCGCACCCGGCACGTTGATGCCGTCCAACCGCTTCTGCAACTCAGTGCTGGTCGCGCCCAGGTTCGAGCCGGTCGCCGAGCCGGTCACCGACACGCTGCGCTCACCGTCGATCCGACTGACCTGCTGCGGCCCCTCGCCCTGGGTGACCTTCGCGATGTCGCCCAAGGTGACCGGACCCACCGGCAGCGCCCGCAGCGCCTCCACCGTCGTCGGCGGCTGCGTGCCCAGCCGCAGCACCACGTTCTGCTGCCGGCCGTCGAGCGTGACCTGCCCCAGCGGCGCTCCCCGGAACGCCTGCGACACCAACTGCCCCACGGCGGCCTCGGTGAGCCCGACCCGACCGGCGGCGACCCGGTCGACCGTCACGTCGACTCGCGGCACCTGCGCGGCCAGGCTGGTGGTGACGTCCTCGACGTCCGGCACCCCGGCCATCGCCGTGCGGGCCTCCTCGGCGGCCCGGGCCAGCACCTCCGGGTCGCTGGCCTGGACGATCACCTCCAGCTGGCTGGTCGACGCCTCCTGCCCGCCACCGAAGCTGATCTCGCCCAGCCCGCTGCCGAGCTTGTCGAACTCCTCGCGCAGCACCTCACGCATCTGCTTCGCGTCGGTGTCACCGTCGAGCGCCAACGACCAGTTGGCGACGTTGTTGCCGCCACCCCCGAACGGGTTGTCCCCGCCGCCGGCGGTCACCTGGTACGTCTTGACGCCCTTGGTGCGGGACAGCACCGACTCGATCTGCTTGGCCGCCGCGTCGGTGGCCGCCAGACCACTGCCGGCCGGCAGCTCCTGGCTCATGTTGAGGGTGTCCTGGCCGGAGTCGTCCAGGAAGTTGGTCTCCAACTTCTGCGACAGGCCGAAGGTGCCGAAGAGCACCAGCAGGCCGAGCCCGACGGTGATCCAGCGGGTGGACCGCTTGCGGGTGGCGAAGCCGATCACCGGCAGGTAGCCCCGCTGCAACGGGTTGCGCAGCTCCTTCTCCTCCGCGCCGCGCCGTACCGCCTCGTCGTCGGCGGTGCCGCTGGGCGGCTTGAGGAACCAGTACGCGAGGACCGGGATCACGGTCAGCGACACCAGCAGCGAGGCGACCAGGGCCACCGTCACGGTGATCGCGAACGGCGCGAAGAGCTGGCCCACGAACCCGCCGACCAGCGCGATGGGCGCGAACACCGCCACCGTGGTGAGGGTGGACGCGGTCACCGCACCGGCCACCTCCCGGACCCCGGTGATGATGGCGTGCCGCTTCTCCTCGCCGTACTCCAGGTGTCGTTTGATGTTCTCCAACACCACGATCGAGTCGTCGACCACCCGACCGACAGCGATTGTCAACGCGCCGAGGGTGAGCAGGTTGAGCGAGTAGTCACCGATCCACAGGGCGATCAGCGCCACCAGCACGGAGAGCGGGATGGAGACCGCGGTGACCACCGTCGAGCGCACCGACAGCAGGAAGACCAGGATGACGATGACCGCCATCACCAGGCCCAGCAGGCCCTCGGTGGTCAGCGACTCGATCGACTTCTCGACGAACGGCGCCTGGTCGAAGACCACCGTCAGCTCCGCGCCGGAGGCGTCCTTCAGGTCGTCGAGCCGGTCACGGATCTCGTGCGAGATCTGCACGGCGTTGCCGTCCGGGGCCGCGGTGATCGCGACACCGAGGCTGTCCTTGCCGTTGGTACGGGTGATCGCGGTGGCCGGAGCGAGCTGCTGCTCGACGGTCGCCACGTCACCGAGTCGCACCGGTGCCGCCGCCGGGGCGATCACGATGCCGCGCAGCTCCTCCAGGGTGGCGATCGGCGTACCGACCTGCACCGGGAGGGCCAGTGTGCCGTCGGTCACCGCGCCGGCCGGCACCGCCACGCCGTTGGTCTTCAGCGCCGCGCCGATCGCCGTCGGTTGGATCTTCGCGGCGGCCAGCTTCGCCGGGTCCGGGGTGACCACCACCACGTCGTCCCGGTCGCCGGTCACCTCGACGGTGCGTACCCCCTCGATGCCCTCCAGCTCCGGCACCACTGTGGCGCGCAGTTTCTCGGCGAGCGCCCGCTCGTCCCCGGTGCCGGCCGCGGCCAGCACCACCGCCGGGAGGTCGTCGGTGCTACCCGCGATGACCTGCGGGTCCACGCCCTCCGGCAGCTGGGCGTCGATGCGGCTCAACGCGGTCTGCATCTTGTTGACCACGTCGTCCAGGTCGGTGCCGAACTCGTACATCACCTGGACGGTGGCCGCCCCCTCGCGGGACGTGGAGGTGATCTTGTCCAGCCCGGGGATGCCCTGCAGGGCGTTCTCGATCGGCTCGGTCACCTGGGACTCGACGATCTCGGGGCCGGCGCCGGGGTAGGGGGCCACGATGAACGCGGCCGGGAACTCGAGCGACGGCAGCAGTTGCTGCTTCAGCGACGGCACGGCGAACGCTCCGAACACCGTGGTCACCACCGCGATGAGGGCGATCAGCCCTCGGTTGGCGAGGCTGAATCTGGCGAGCAGCGACATCGGCCTGGCTCACTCCTGAACGAGAATGCGGGCGGGGATACCCGAAAGTGTGCCGGACTCGCCTACCTCGACCCCCGCCGCCCCCGGGCCGCCCGCCCGCCGTCGATCACCACCAGGACGGTGGCGCGCTCAGGCGAGGTCGAGGGCGCGAGCCGCCGCCAGCGGGTCGTTCCCGATGGTCACCGGCGCCGGTGCGGTGGAAATCGCCCATTCCGGGTCCTTCAACCCGTGACCGGTCACCGTGCACACGACAGTGGAACCGGGCGGCACCGCGCCCGCCGCACCCTGCTGGAGCAGACCGGCCACGCTGGCCGCGCTGCCCAGCTCGACGAAGACCCCCACCTCGCGGGCGAGCAGGCGGTACGCGGACAGGATCTCGCGGTCGGTCACCGACGCGATCAGGCCACCGGAGGCGTCCCGGGCATCCAACGCCTTGGTCCAGCTCGCCGGGTTGCCGATCCGGATCGCGGTGGCGATCGTCGACGGCTCCGGCACCACCTGGCCGGTCACGATCGGGGCCGCCCCGGCGGCCTGGAAGCCGTACATCTTCGGCGTCCGGGTGGTGGCACCGGCCGCCGTCTCCTCCGAATATCCCATCCAGTACGCGGAGATGTTGCCGGCGTTGCCGACCGGCAGGCAGTGGATGTCGGGCGCGTCACCGAGCGCCTCGACGATCTCGAAGGCGGCGGTCTTCTGCCCGTGCAGACGGTCGATGTTGACCGAGTTGACCAGCGCGACCGGGTAGTCCTGGGCGAGCTTGGCGGCCGTCGCGAGGCAGTCGTCGAAGTTGCCGTTGACCTGCAACAGCTTCGCGCCGTGCACCAGCGCCTGGGCCAACTTGCCCAACGCGATCTTGCCCTGCGGCACCAGCACGGCACAGGTCAACCCGGCCCGAGCCGCGTACGCCGCGGCGGAGGCGCTGGTGTTGCCGGTGGAGGCGCAGATGATGGCCTTGTTGCCGGCCTCGACCGCCTTGGACACCGCGAGGGTCATCCCCCGGTCCTTGAAGGAGCCGGTCGGGTTGGCACCCTCCACCTTCAGGTACACGTCGCAACCGAGCCGGGCGGACAGCACCGGCGCCGGCAACAACGGGGTGTTCCCCTCGTGCAGCGTGACGACCGGCGTGGCCGCGGTGACCGGCAGCCGATCCCGGTACGCCTCGATCAGACCCCGCCACATGTCGTTTCTCCTCGCCTCTACCGCCGCGCCCACCCGAGCGTCACGGCCACCTTGGACCAGCCTGCCGGAGCGGTCGATGGCACACCCCGGCGTACCCACCTGACGGGACGCGCGAGCCGTGCCGTCGATGATGCAACGACTCAGGCGTCGCCCTCGACCCGCAGCACGCTGGTCACCGACCGGACGATGTCCAGCCCGCGCAGCTCGCCGACGGTCGCCGCGAGCGCGGCGTCCGGGGCCACATGCGTGACGATGACCAACTCGGCGTCGCCGTCGCGGCCCGCCGGTCCGCCGGCCGAGCCCTGCCGCACCGTCGCGATCGACACGTCGTGCCGGGCGAACACGCTCGCCACCGACGCCAGCACACCCGGGCGGTCGGCCACGTCGAGGCTCACGTGGTAGCGGGTCAACGCCTCACCCATCGGCCGGACCGCCAGGTCCGCGTACGCGCTCTCGCTGGCCGCGCGCACCCCGGCGAGCCGGTTACGGGACACCGCGACCACGTCGCCGAGCACCGCGCTGGCGGTGGGCGCTCCGCCGGCGCCCCGACCGTAGAACATCAGCTGCCCGGCGGCGTCCGCCTCCACGAAGACCGCGTTGAACGCGTCACCGACGCTGGCCAGCGGGTGGCTGCGGGGGATCATCGCCGGGTGCACCCGGACGCTGACCGTCTCCCGGCCGGTGGGGTCCACGCCCCGGGCCGCGATGCAGAGCAGCTTGATCGTGCAGCCCATCGCCTGGGCGCTGGCCATGTCCGCGGCGGTCACCTCGGTGATGCCCTCGCGATGCACGTCGGCGGCGCCGACCCGGGTGTGGAACGCCAACGAGGCGAGGATCGCCGCCTTCGCCGCCGCGTCGAAGCCCTCCACGTCGGCGGTCGGGTCAGCCTCCGCGTACCCCAGGGCGGTGGCCTCGTCGAGGGCCTCGGCGAAGCCGGCGCCGGTCGCGTCCATCGCGGAGAGGATGAAGTTGGTGGTGCCGTTGACGATGCCGGTGACCCGGTTGATCCGGTCGCCGTGCAGCGACTCGCGCAGCGGGCGCAGCAGCGGGATGGCCCCGGCCACCGACGCCTCGTAGTAGAGGTCGCCGCCGCCCTCGGCGGCCGCCTCGTGCAGGGCCACCCCGTCCTCGGCGAGCAGCGCCTTGTTGGCGGTGACCACGCTCTTGCCGGCGCGCAGCGCCTCGACCAGCCAGCTGCGGGCCGGCTCGATGCCACCGACCACCTCGACCACCACGTCGACGTCGTCGCGCTTGATCAGGCCGAGCGCGTCGGTGGTGAACAGGTCCTCGGCGACCGGCAGGTCACCCCGGTCGCGGCCGAGCCGGCGGACGGCGATGCCGGCGATCTCCAGCGGAGCGCCGATCCGCGCGGCCAGGTCGGCCGACTGCTCGTGCAGCAGCCGGACCACCTCCTGGCCGACAGTGCCACAGCCGAGCAGCGCCAAGCGCACAGGTGACGTCATCCAACATCCAATGCGAGCAGGTCCTCTTCGGTTTCCCGCCGGACGATCAGGCGCGCCTGGCCGTCGCGCACCGCGACCACCGGTGGCCGGGGCACATGGTTGTAGTTGCTGGCCATGCTTCGGCAGTACGCACCGGTGCCGGGCACTGCGACAAGATCTCCGGGCTGCACGTCGGCGGGCAGGAATTCATCCTTCACCACGATGTCCCCGGACTCACAGTGCTTTCCCACCACGCGGGCGAGCAACGGCTGCGCGGTCGAGGCGCGCGAGGCCAGCGTCGCCGAGTAGGACGCGTCGTACAGGGCGGTGCGGATGTTGTCGCTCATCCCCCCGTCGACGCTGACGTACGTCCGGAGGCCGTCGAGATCCTTGACCGTGCCGACCTCGTAGAGGGTGAACACGGCCGGCCCGACGATGGCCCGGCCCGGCTCGATCGACAGGTGCGGCACTGCCAGGTTCTCCACCGCGCACTCCGAATCGACGATCTTGCGAAGTCGCTTGGCCAGATCCTGCGGTGTCGCCGGGTCGTCCTGGGTGGTGTACGCGATGCCGAACCCGCCGCCGAGGTCCAGCTCGGGAAGCTCCACCCCGCGCGCGTCGCGGATCTGGGCCTGCAGGGCGAGCACCCGACGGGCCGAGACCTCGAAGCCGCTGGCGTCGAAGATCTGCGAGCCGATGTGCGAGTGCAGACCGCGCAGCTCCAGCACACCCTCGTCGAGGATCTTGAACGCGGCGTTGGCGGCGGCCCCGCCAGCCAGCGAGAAGCCGAACTTCTGGTCCTCGTGGGCGGTGGCGATGAACTCGTGGGTGTGCGCCTCGACACCCACGGTGACACGGACCAGCACCCGGGGCCGGACCCCGCGCTCGCGGGCCAGCGCGGTGAGCCGGTCGATCTCGGTGAACGAGTCGACGATGATGCGGCCCACCCCGGCGTCCAGCGCCCGGCCCAGCTCGGCGACCGACTTGTTGTTGCCGTGGAAGCCGATCCGCTCCGGCGGCATCCCGGCCGACAGCGCGGTGGCCAGCTCGCCGCCGGTGCAGACGTCCAGGTGCAGACCCTCCTCGGCGATCATCCGGACCACCGCCCGGCAGAGGAACGCCTTGCCGGCGTAGTAGACGTCCTCGGTCGGGAAGGCCGCCCGGAAGTCGCGGCAGCGCGAGCGCAGGTCGGCCTCGTCCAGGACGTACACCGGGGTGCCGAACTCGGCAGCGATGTCGCGGACGCTCAGGCCCGCGACGGCGACAGCGCCGTCCGCGCCACGCGTCACCGACCTCGGCCACAGCGCCGGCACGAGGGCGTTGACGTCGGCAGGGGTACGCAGCCAGGCCGGCCCCTGGTTGCTGATGTCCGCGTGCAGCGCACCAGCCTCATGAGCGCGCATGTCACATCCTCTCGGGGGCGGAGACGCCGAGCAGGTGCAGACCGTTGGCGATCACCGTGCGGGTGGCGTTGTTGAGCCAGAGCCGGGCGCGGTGCAGGTCGGTGACCTCCTCGTCGCCCAGCGGCAGCACCCGGCAGTTGTCGTAGAACCGGTGGTAGGAGGCAGCGACGTTCTCCTCCAGGTAGCGGGCCACCCGGTGCGGCTCGCGCAGCTCGGCGGCGGTGGCCACCACCGCCGGGAACTCGGCGAGCGCCTTGAGCAGCTCGTTCTCCTTCTCGTGGTCGAGCAGCTCGGGGCGGAACGCCTCGGCGTCACCCGGAACCAGCCCCACCTCGGCGGCGTTGCGGGCCACGCCCGCCGTCCGGGCGGCCACGTACTGCACGTAGTAGACCGGGTTGTCACGGGTCGCCCGGGTCCACAGCTCGATGTCGATGTCGATCGGCGAGTCGCTGGAGTAACGGGCCAACGCGTACCGGGCGGCGTCCACGCCGATCGCCTCGACCAGGTCCTCCAGGGTGATCACCGTGCCGGCCCGCTTGCTCATCCGCATCGGGGCGCCGTCGCGCAGCAGGTTGACCAGCTGCCCGATGAGGATCTCCAGGTTGCGCTCCGGGTCGTCGCCGAAGCAGGCGGACATCGCCTTCATCCGGCCGATGTAGCCGTGGTGGTCGGCACCCAGCATGATCACGACCCGCTCGAAGCCGCGCTCGCGCTTGTCCAGGTAGTAGGCGCAGTCCGCGGCGAAGTACGTCCACTCGCCGTTGGACTTGCGCAGTACCCGGTCCTTGTCGTCGCCGAATTCGGTGGTGCGGAGCCAGGTGGCGCCCTCGGACTCGTACAGGTGCCCCTGCTGGCGCAGCCGGGCCAGGGCGAGGTCCAACTCACCCCGGTCGTGCAGGTCCTTCTCGTTGAAGTAGGTGTCGAACTCCACCCCGAAGTCGCGCAGCGAGCTGCGGATCTCGTCGAACATCAGCGCGACGCCCTCGACCCGGAAGATCTCCTGGGCGGCGTCGTCGTCGAGCGAGCGCGCCTCCGGCCGGCGGGCCTGCACCTCGCTGGCGATCTCGGCGATGTACGCCCCGCCGTAACCGTCCTCCGGAGCAGGCTCGCCCTTGGCCGCGGCGAGCAGCGACCGGGCGAACCGGTCGATCTGCGAACCGGCGTCGTTGAAGTAGTACTCCGTGCCGACCTGCGCGCCGGTGGCCCGCAGCAGCCGGCTCAGCGCGTCACCGACGGCCGCCCAACGGACCCCGCCGATGTGCACCGGCCCGGTCGGGTTGGCCGAGACGAACTCCAGGTTGATCTTCTCGCCGGCGAGCCGGTCGCTGTGGCCGTACTCCGAGCCGGCCTCGACGATCATCCGCGCGAGTTGACCGGCGGCAGCGGCGTCGAGCCGGATGTTCAGGAAGCCCGGCCCGGCGATTTCCACCGATTTCACACCCGCCGCCCGACCCAGCTCGTCGGCCAGGGCCGTCGCCAACTCCCGGGGCGGGACGCCCACCTTCTTGCTCAACTGCAGCGCGAGCGTCGAGGCGTAGTCGCCGTGCTCGGGGTTGCGCGGTCGCTCCACCACCGTGCTCGCCGGCAACGCGGCGCGGTCGAGGCCACGCTGGTCGAAGACGGCGTGGGCGGCGGCAAGGACGACCGAGGCTAGTTCTGCAGGAGTCACCCATCCATGTTATCGGGGGTAGACTCGGGCACTCGGCGGCTCCCCTGCGCGTCATCCGGCCCGCCACTCCCCTGACCGACCGACTTGACGAGGCACGATGAGCATCAGCACCCCGGGTGGCCCTGAGCGCCGCCCGACCGTGGTCAGCACCGGCAAGAAGCCGGCCGCAGGCCGGCCGGCGTCCGGCGCCAAGGCCGGCTCCGGCAAGCCGACGGGCAAGCCGGCAGGCTCTCCCCGGGCCGGCGGCAAGGGCCCGCGCAAGCCGGTCACCCCGGTCAAGGTGAGCCAGGGCCGCGCCTGGGGTCCGATCGCGCTCTTCGTCGCGGTGGGCGTGCTCTTCGTGGCGATCGTCGGGTACGGCGCCTGGGCGACCTTCCAGGGCTCCAAGCCGTGGGACAAGCGGGCCAACGCCATCGACGGCATCGTCAACATCCGCAAGTCCGACCCGGACAGCCTGAAGTACGAGTCGCACAAGTCGGGTCCGCTGACCTGGAACTACTCGCCTCCGGTGGGTGGGGTGCACAACGCCGCCTGGCAGAACTGCATGGGCGACGTGTACGACGCCCCGATCGCCAACGAGCACGCGGTGCACAGCCTGGAGCACGGCGCGGTGTGGATCACCTACCGCCCCGACCTGCCGAAGGACCAGGTCGACAAGCTCGCCGGCAAGGTGCGCGGCGTCGAGAAGACCTTCATGAGCCCGTACGAGGGCCTGGACAAGCCGATCTCGCTGCAGGCCTGGGGCTACCAGCTCAAGGTCGACAACGCCGACGACTCGCGGATCGACGAGTTCATCAAGGACCTGCGGGTGAACGCCTCCGTCGAGGGCCCGACGGCGCTCTGCAACACCGGCATCACCGCCACCGGCACCACGCCGCGTGAGCTTCAGCAGCAGCCCACCCAGTAAGGACCGCAATGACCGCTCCGGCGACCACCGACAGCGAGCACGACGACGACATCCCGGCCACCCCGGACGAGGGTGGCCGGGCCCCGGCGTCGCGCTACGGCGTGCTGGCGCTCGCCGTCATGCTGGTGGTGGGGCTCCTCCTCGGGTACGCGGGCGGCCTGCTCACCCCGCGACTCACCCAACCCGGTGACGCCTCGGTCGAGGCGGGCTTCGCCCGGGACATGACCACCCACCACGCGCAGGCGGTGGAGATGAGCCTGATCGCGTACCGGTCGGCGACCCTCCCCGAGGTGCGGCAGATCGCTGTCGACATCGCCACCGGGCAGCAGGGCGAGATCGGCGCCATGCAGACCTGGCTGCGCGAGTGGGGTCTCAGCCCGACCGGGTCGAAGCCGCCGATGTCGTGGATGTCCGACGGTGCCACCGTCACCGACGGTCTGATGCCCGGCATGGCCTCGCCGCAACAGATGACCGCCCTGCGCGAGGCTCAGGGCATCGATGTCGACCGGCAGTTCCTGGCCCTGATGTACGACCACCACCTGGGCGGCATCCACATGATCGACGCGGCGCTCGGCGCTACCGACAACGACGAGGTGCTGCGGGTGGCGAACACCATGAAGGCCACCCAGCAGACCGAACTGAACAACCTCCGGCAACTCCAGGCGCAGGCAGCCAAGGGCTGACCGACCCACGGGCACACACCGGGCCCGCGTCTCCGCCACACGATGGCGGGACGCGGGCCCGACCCGTACCACCCATACCTGCCCATACTCGGCCCATTGCCCACGCCCAACCCATGCCCAGCCCCGCCCATGATCGACTCGGGTTTCAGGAAACTGGGGTGTCGTCGTGAGCGGGACACCACGACTTCTTGAAACCCGAGTCGATCAAGGCGCACACGCGGTGGCTTGCGCCCCAAAAGATACTCTTTGTCCCTTGTGGGGCTATCGCGAGGCACGGGCGATTACGTTGCTTAGAGAGTTTTCTCCCCACATATCGTGACCAGTTGCGATTCGGGCTCGTTGCCCAAGACGTGGGGGTTGCACTCAGAGACGCACGGCGTTCGGTCACCAGTTGGTGCCGACGCCACACCATCGGTGGTGACGGGGCGGTGGCAGCCGTCCGTCGCGGACAGCGGCAGGGCGAGCCGGGAATGCTCAGCCGCGAACAGGAACTCGAGTTGATCGACACGCTGCGGGGCGTCCACCCCGACGAGTTCGGCCTGGACGAGGAGCTGTGGACGCGGCAGAGCCTCACCACGCTCATCCAGCGGCGCTTCGACCTGCCGTTGGACCCTGGTGCGGTCGGGGCGTACCTGCGGGCCTGGGGGTTGGGTCCGCGCGAGCCGCGCGAGCGCGCCTGCGGGCTCTGCGTCAGTGCGGTCGAGCGGTGGGTCCGCAGTGACTACCCGGCGATCACCCGGGCCGCTCAGGAGCACCTCGCGGAGGTGTACTGGATCGGGCGGGTCCGACTGCGTGGCACCATGCCGGCAGCGGACGTGATCTCCGCGGTCTCGTCCCGTGGCCGGGTGCGCTTCATGATCACCACGCCGACGGTGGACCCGCCGCTTCCCCGCGACTTCGTGCTGCGGCTCAGCGGCGAGGAGCAGCGCACCGTGCACCTGATCGTGGACGGCTCCTGGCCGCGCAACGAGTGGCCACGTCGGCTTCCCCGGCGGATCGTCCTGCACCCGCTGCCCAGTTGCGGGCGGGCGATCGCGGCGGCCTGAGCACCGGGTGAGCCGGTTGCCGACACGATCGGCTCACCCGATACCGATTCGGCGTACGCGGAAGAGGTTTGCTAGTCTTCTCCAGTCGCTGAGCCCCCGTAGCTCAGGGGATAGAGCACCGCCCTCCGGAGGCGGGGGCGCAGGTTCGAATCCTGCCGGGGGCACCAGGAAACAGTTTTACCCGACACTGCCGGGCGCAGGGGCACACAGCCTCCACGCGCCCGGTTTTGCGTTTCCGCTCGCCGAAGCCCGGAACGGGTCGCCTGGGTGGACCTGAGCCCGTGCGTCGGTGCAGCTGCCACGCCTGACCAGGGGAAGCACCGCATCGGCCAGCTCCACGCTTCCGGTTCGCCGCTCCGCCCTCCCGTACCGCTCCGCTTCGAGTGTCACCTCAGCGGTAGCGGCGCGTCCGTCACCTCATCCGTGCCCGGGTACGTCAGGGCTGATCACCGCCAGCTGTGGGGTCGTCGCCGCCGCGACGACACAACGCGCACGGCCGCCGAGCGTCTAGCTCGGACGGGCCGCGTCGGCGTAGCGGCGGGCGAGTCCCCCGAAGGCGGCCTTGAGCTCTGCGGGCCCGATCACCTCGATGTCCGCGTCGAACCTGCCGAGCGCGGCGGCGAGGCCGACCCAGGACCAGGAGCCCTGTACGAGCTTGCAGCGGTCGGGGCCGAGTTCTTCGACAAGCCCGTCGCGGGTGTACGCGGCGACGGCGGCGGCGGGAAGGCCGAGGATGACCTCCCCCACGCAGGGCCACGCCGAGGTGTCGGTGGAACCTCGGAAGCGGCCCGTGACGTACGTGGCCACGTCTCCCCTGGGCAGTCGTCGTGGGGTGAAGCGTGGCCCGGTCGGGGTACGCGGGCTGACCCGGTCACAGCGGAAGGTTCGCCAGTCGTCTCGGTCGAGGTCCCAGGCGACGAGATACCAGCGCCCCTTCCAGGTGACGAGGTGGTGGGGCTCCACGCGGCGGGGCGGCGCGTCGGTGGTGGCGCTCGTCGAGCCGTAGTCGAAGCGCAGAACCTCGTGGGCGTGGACGGCCGCGCCGAGGGCTGTCAGCACGGTGCGGTCGACCGGGGAGTCCGACCCGGTGGCGGGTTGTCCGACGGCGGTGACCTGGAGGGCGTCGATGCGGTGCCGCAGTCGGCTGGGCATGACCTGCCGCATGGTGTTCAGCGCTCGCGTCGCGCCCTCCTGGATGTCCGCGCCGGAGAGGGCTGCCACCTGGAGTGCGACGGCGATCGCGACGGCCTGCTCGTCGTCGAACAGCAGCGGTGGCAGTCGGGCGCCGGCGTCGAGCCGGTACCCGCCGTCCGGCCCCTTGAAGGCTCTGATCGGGTAGCCGAGCTCGCGCAGCCGGTCGACATCGCGTCGCACCGTTCGCGGGCTCACGTCCAGCCTCTCGGCCAGGAGGCCGCCCGGCCAGTCACGTCGGGCCTGGAGGAGCGAGAGCAGCGACAGCAGTCTCGCGGAGGTCGTGGCCATGCATCCGAGTCTGCTCCAGGTAGCGGCCACAACCTGACCGCTACCCCTGCCATCGTCGGCGTCACGCCCGGGCAACAGCCACGGGCGACGTCACACGAGGAGCAGCAATGAGCATCAACACCGTCGCGCACATCAACCTTCGGGGCAACGCGCGGGCCGCCCTCGGTTTCTACCGGTCCGTCTTCGGCGGGGACCTCGCAGCGGTGACCTACGCCGACGCCCACAACGTGCAGAACCCGGACGAGGCCGACCAGATCATGTGGGGTCAGGTCACGTCCGCCGAGGGCTTCCAGATCATGGCGTACGACGTGCCGTCGGCGCGGCCGTGGAGCCAGGGCGAGAGCCCGTTCTTCGTCTCGGTCCGGGGCAGCGACGCCGACGAGATCACCGGCTACTGGAAGAAGCTGAGTGAGGGCTCGACTGTCCTGGTCGACCTCGCACCCGCTGGCTGGGCTCCCCTCTACGGCATGCTCACCGATCCGTTCGGCGTCACCTGGGTGCTCGATGTCGCCGTCGAGTACGACCCCGCCTGACCAGAAGGAGCAGCCCACCGCCGATCGCGAGGGATCGGCGGTGGGCCTCGGTGCCGCTCAGTGTGCCTCGGCCGGCACCAACCTCGGGTGCGCCTCGGGTGTCGTACCCGCGTCCGGGCCGCCGGAGTCCGAGCGGCGCTTGAGCCAGCGGTCGATCACGAGGTTCAGGACCAGCCCGACAGCGCCCCAGATGGCGATGACCAGCAGGTTCTGTCCGACGCCGACGCCGTCGAAGTACCGCAGCGAGCGGGCGATGTCGACCGCCGCGGGCAGCGGCAGCACGTCCTGGAGAGGGCGGAACACCTCGGGCACCAGGTACACCGACATGCCACCGCCGGAGGCGGGTACGCCGGCCATCATCAGCACCACCATCATCGGGATGATGCCCGCCAGGCCGACGGTGCGGGTGAGCACTCCGGTGGCCAGGGAGACCGAGAAGATGGTCAGGGCTCCGTAGGCGATCATCTCCAGGGCGTTGCCGGTGATCGCGCCGATGAGGACGTCGAAGAGGAACCACAGCCAGACGGACATGCCGATCGCCCAGCCGCCCAGCAGCGGCAGGAACTGGGGCAGGCGCCGCACGTGCGGGGCACCGCCGCGCAGGACGGCCAGGAACAGGAAGCCGGCCATGATCCAGGACATGCCGACGTACATGCTGTTACTGCCGCCGGTGTCGGTCTCGCTCAGGGGTTGCACGTCGGTCAGCGTGAGCGGGAGGCCCTGGGCTGCGGTGATCGGCTGGAAGATCGCGCGGATCGCGGACTGCTGGCTGGCGTTGGCGGCGGACGCCGAGTACAGCGTCGCGGGAGTGTCCGGTGCCGACGGGAGGACGAAGGCGGCGACCACGTCGCGGGAGCGGATCTGCTCGGTGGCTTCGTCCACGGTGTCGGCGACTGTGACGTCGAGGATGCCGTCAAGCTGTGCGTTAAGACCGGCGGCGGTCTGCTGAGCCTGCCCGGGGGCGGCGGCGACCACGACGACCGGGATGTCGTGCGGTTGCGGTTTGTGCATGGAGAACCCCATGGCGCCCACGACGACCACGAGGATGGCCAGCGGGAAGCCGGCCGCGGCCACGTACCGGAATCGCTTGGAGCGCGCAGGCCCGCCGGCCAGAGCGGGGGCCTTCGAGTCGGGGTCGGTGATCGGGGGGACGCCGGGGATCATGTTGCCGCTCGCGCTGCGCTCCTTGAGCAGGCAGAGCGCGAGGGCGGCCACGATCCACACGGCCAGGACGATCAGGTGGGTGCCCAGGCCGTTGCCGTCGAAGTACAGGACCGAGCGCAGCGCCTCACCGGCCGCCGGGAGCGGCAGCACGCCATGCAGGAACTGGAAGAACCCGGGCATGTTGTGAACGGAGAGGGCCAGGTTCGACGCGGGCATGCCGAACACGACCCAGAGCAGCATGCCGGGCAGCACCGCGAGGGGCCCGATCAGTTTGGAGAGCAGCAGCTGGGCCAGGCCGACGGCTGCGGTGGCGAGCATGCCGACGCCGAGGAAGGTGAGGTAGTGGCCCTCGACGGCACCCACGACCGGCCCGAGGATGAGCCAGATGATCGAGCTGGTGAGCGCGGACCAGCCGGCCAGCACGGGCAGGAACCGTCGCAGCCGCAGCAGGTGGGGGACGCCCATCACCATGATGCTCAGTGGCACGTAACCGGCCAGCATCATGCCCATCGCGGCGAACAGGACCGCGATGCCGGCCGAGTCACCGGAGGGTAGCGGCGCGACGTCCTCGGTGGCGGTCTGCCAGCTGTTCTGGACGGCCACGGGCGCGAGCAACTGCTGGACGGTGGCGTTCTGTGAGGCCCCGGCCGCCGAGGCGGTGAGGATGGTCGCGCTGGCACCGCCGTCGGTGGGCAGGACGAGCGCTCCGGCGGCGTCCTGGTCGTGCAGCAGGGCGACGGCGTCGTCGCGGGTGGCCACCAGGGTGGCTTCGGTGCTGTCACCGGCGTTGAGCCCGTCGACGACCGCCTGCGCCGTGGCGCCGCTGCCGACGACCGCGACCGGCATGTCCCGGGGGTGCGGTGAGTGCATTGTCGACATGTAGGTCGCGAACATCATCGTGACCATGAGGAACGGCATCACGAACAGGGCGACCATACGGATGATCTGTTCCTTGCGGTCCGCGCCGGGCGGGCGGCCGTCCACCACGTCGGCAGCCTCGATCACGGCTTCGGTATCCATGCACGCTCCAGATCAGTTTGTACGCCAGTTGACTTACAAACTGTAGGCGGCGGATGTCGGGACCGGGAATCCGGCTAGGTTGACCTGAGTCACATCCGGGCGAGGACACGAGGGGGCCGGTCATGAGGCGGTCCGACGCGGCACGCACCGCGCTGCTGGACGCCGCGGAGCGGCTGTTCGCCGAGTCGGGTGTCGCCGAGGTCTCCGACCGCAGGGTGGCCGAGGCGGCTGGCAACACCAATCACTCGGCGGTGCGCTACTACTTCGGCGGGCGCGAGGGCCTGTTGAAGGCGCTCATGGCCCGCCACGTGCACGACGTGGCGGAACAACGCGAGGGGATGCCCCCACCCGAGGACTCCGTCCTCGGCGACATCCGCGGCCTCGTGGAGCCGAGCATGCGGGTTCTCGACCGGCTGCCGCGCCCGAGCTGGCGGGCCCGGTTCCTGGAACACATGCTGCACAACCCCACCACTTTGCCGATCATGCAGGAAGTCCAGGACACCACGCCACAGGCACTGGAGCTGCGCGAGTCACTGGCCGCGCGGCTACGGCACCTCGACCCGGAGGTGGTCGCCGGCCGGGCGCTCCTGATCACCCGCATCGTCAGCACCACGACGGCCGAGGTCGAGGCACGCGCCGAACGCAACGGCGAAGACCCGCGATGGCCCGAGGTCGGCGACTTCCTCGTCGACGCCATCACCGGAATGCTCAGCGCCCCGATCAGCCGGCCACGCCGAGCGGAGCGCTGATCACCGGTCCCGGTCGCCGGTAGCCCGGAGAGGCCGACCGTTGCCGCGTCGCCCCCCGCGGGCTCACCTGCCGACGTACGCCGCCAGGTGCTCGCCGGTGAGGGTGGAGCGGGCGGCGACCAGGTCGGCCGGTGTGCCCTCGAAGACGACCCGGCCGCCGTCGTGGCCGGCGCCGGGGCCGAGATCGATGATCCAGTCGGCGTGCGCCATGACCGCCTGGTGATGCTCGATGACGATCACCGACTTGCCGGCGTCGACGAGGCGGTCGAGCAGGCCGAGCAGGTGCTCGACGTCGGCCAGGTGCAGGCCGGTGGTCGGTTCGTCGAGGACGTAGACGCCGCCCTTCTCGGCCATGTGGGTGGCCAGCTTGAGCCGTTGCCGCTCGCCGCCGGAGAGGGTGGTGAGCGGCTGGCCCAGGCTCAGGTAGCCGAGCCCGACGTCGGCGAGCCGGTCGAGGATGGCGTGCGCGGCCGGCGTACGGGCGTCGCCGGCGCCGAAGAACTTCTCGGCTTCCGTCACCGACATCGCGAGCACCTCGCTGATGTCGCGCCCGCCGAGCCGGTATTCCAGCACCGACGCCTGGAACCGCTTGCCCTCGCAGTCCTCGCAGGGCGCGGCGACGCCGGCCATCATCCCCAGGTCGGTGTAGATGACGCCGGCGCCGTTGCAGCTCGGGCAGGCGCCCTCGGAGTTGGCGCTGAACAGCGCCGGCTTCACCCCGTTGGCCTTCGCGAACGCCTTGCGGATCGGGTCGAGCAACCCGGTGTAGGTGGCCGGGTTGCTGCGCCGTGAGCCGCGGATGGCCCCCTGGTCGATCGACACCACGCCGGCGCCGGCCGGGACCGACCCGTGCACGAGCGAACTCTTGCCGGAGCCGGCGACGCCGGTCACGACGACGAGCACCCCGAGGGGCACGTCGACGCTGACGTCCTGGAGGTTGTTGGCGGTGGCGCCCCGGATCTCCAGCTTGCCGGTGGGCGTGCGCACCGTCTCCTTGAGCGTCGCCCGGTCGTCGAAGTGGCGGCCGGTGATGGTGCCACTGGCCCGCAGGCCCGCCACGGTGCCCTCGTAGCAGACCGTGCCGCCGTCGGTGCCGGCTCCGGGCCCGAGATCGACGACGTGGTCGGCGATGGCGATGGCCTCCGGCTTGTGCTCCACGACCAGCACGGTGTTGCCCTTGTCGCGCAGTTGGAGCAGCAGCTCGTTCATCCGTTGGATGTCGTGCGGGTGCAGCCCGATGGTCGGCTCGTCGAAGACGTAGGTGACGTCGGTGAGGGAGGAGCCGAGGTGGCGGATCATCTTGGTGCGTTGCGCCTCGCCGCCGGAGAGGGTGCCCGACGGCCGGTCGAGCGACAGGTAGCCCAGCCCGATCTCCTCGAACGAGTCGAGGAGGTGTTGCAGGCCCGCCAGCAGCGGGGCCACCGACGGTTCCTCGATCTCGCGTACCCAGGCGGCCAGGTCGCTGATCTGCATGGCGCACGCGTCGGCGATGTTCTTTCCGTTGATCTTCGACGACCGGGCCTCCGCGCTGAGCCGGGTGCCGGCGCACTCGGGACAGGTCGTGAAGGTCACCGCGCGTTCCACGAAGGCGCGGATGTGCGGCTGCAACGCGTCGATGTCCTTGGCGAGGAAGGACTTCTGGATCGACGGGATCAGGCCCGCGTACGTCAGGTTGATCCCGTCGATTTTGATCTTGGTTGGCTCCCGGTGGAGCAGGTCGTGCAGCTCCCGCTTGCTGAACTTGGCGATCGGCTTGTCCGGGTCGAAGTAGCCGCAGCCCCGGAAGATCCGGCCGTACCAGCCCTCCATGCTGTAGCCCGGGATGGTGATCGCGCCCTCGTTGAGCGAGAGGTTGTCGTCGTAGAGCGCCGACAGGTCGATGTCGGTCACCGCGCCCATGCCCTCGCACCGCGGGCACATGCCGCCGAGACGGTTGAAGGTCGCCTTCTCGGTCTTCGTCTTGCCGGCACCGCGTTCGACGGTGATCGCACCGGTCGCCTTCACCGACGGGACGTTGAAGGAGTACGCGTTGGGCGGGCCGATGTGCGGCTGCCCGAGCCGGCTGAACAGGATGCGCAGCATCGCGTTGGCATCGGTGGCCGTGCCGACGGTGGAGCGGGAGTTGGCGCCCATCCGCTCCTGGTCCACGATGATCGCGGTGGTCAGGCCGTCCAGCAGGTCGACCTCGGGCCGGGCCAGCGTCGGCATGAAGCCCTGCACGAAGGCGCTGTAGGTCTCGTTGATCATCCGCTGCGACTCGGCCGCGATGGTGCCGAACACCAGCGAGCTCTTGCCGGAGCCGGAGACCCCGGTGAACACGGTCAGCCGGCGCTTCGGGATCTCGACGCTGACGTCCTTGAGGTTGTTCACCCGCGCGCCCTGCACGCGAATCAGGTCGTGACTGTCGGCGACGTGCGGCGCGGACGGCTGGCTGGCCGTGCTCATCGTGTCTCCATCTGTCGAGGGCGCGGGACTCAGCGCGCTTCCTGGATGCGGATCATATTGCCCGCCGGGTCGCGGAAGGCACAGTCGCGCACGCCGTACGGCTGCTCGGTCGGCTCCTGGACCACTTCGGCGTCGCTGGCCTCCAGCTTGGCGAAGGTGGCGTCGAGGTCGGTGGTGGCCAGGTTGACGCCGAAGTAGCTGCCCTTGGCCATCAGTTCGAGGATGGTCTGCCGCTCGTCGTCGGTGATGCCCGGGTTGGCGGTGGGCGGGTGCAGGACGATGGCGGTGCTGGGCTGACCGACCGGCCCGACCGTGATCCACCGCATCCCCTCGTACCCGACGTCGAGGCGGACCTCGAAGCCGAGGACGTCGCGGTAGAAGGCCAGGGAGGCCTCCGGGTCGGTGTGCGGAAGGAAGCTGGAGTGAATGGTGATGTCCATGCTGGTCACGCTAGTTGCGGCTCGGTGGCGCGCGCTTCTCGATTCCTGACCGGTCGGGTCACCTGCTTGGCCACGCACGACGGCATCCCGGCCGTCGCCTGTGCCGCCCGCCGCCGGTAGACGCTCGGCGGCACGCCGACCAGCTCGGTGAAACGGGTGCTGAAGGTGCCCAGCGAGGAGCAACCGACAGCGAAACAGACGTCGGTGACGCTCAGGTCGCCACGGCGCAACAGGGCCATCGCCCGCTCGATGCGTCGGGTCATGAGGTAGCTGTACGGGGATTCGCCATAGGCGAGGCGGAACTCGCGGCTCAGGTGGCCGGCCGACATGTGCGCGCCACGAGCGAGCGCCTCCACGTTCAGCGGCTGCGCGTACTCCCGGTCGATCCGGTCGCGGACCTTGCGCAGCCGCGCGAGGTCGTCGAGTCGCTGCGTCGCGTCGGATTTGCTGCTCACCAGGAAAATCGTGCCACAGCCCACCGACAAGCGGCCGCCGCCGCCACGCGGGCGAGCCGGTCAGCCGGCCTCGCGGCGGGCGCGCGCCCGGCGCTTCCCCTCGTGCATGGCCTGCACCCGGGCCACCGGGATGGTCCGACCCTCGGTGACCAGGTCGGCGGGGAGCGCTTGCGGGGCGGGCATCAGCGCGGCCCACGGGTCGCCGTCGGCGAGCAGTGCGGGCGCGCTGCGGATGGTGAAGTCGGCGGGCCTCACGTCGGGCAGGTCGGCCCAGTCGACCGGAAACGAGACCGGCATCCCGGGGCGCAACCGGGGGCTGTACGCGGCGGCCACTGTCGCCCCGCCCGCCCGGGTGGCGTCCACGAAGACCCGGCCACCCCGGTCCTCCCTGATGTACGCCGTGGTGGCCAGCGCCGGATCGAGCCGCTCGGCGCGGACGGCGAGCGCCCTGGTGGCGGCCGCCAACTCCTCGGCCGTTGGCTCGTCGGTCACCGGCACGAAGACGTGCACCCCCTTGGCGCCGCTGGTCTTGACGGCACCGGCCAGGCCGGCGTCGGCGAGCGCCTGGCGCACCAGCAGGGCCGCGTCGACAGCCGCGCGGAACCCGTCGCCGTCCGGCGGGTCGAGGTCGAGGACCAGGTGGGTCGGGCGGTGCAGATCCGCCGTGGTGGCCAGCGTCGGGTGGAACTCCACCGCCCGCTGGTTGGCGAACCAGAGCAGGGTGCGGCGGTCGTCGCAGAGGGCGTACGAGATCTCCCGGTGCGACGCCTCCGCCCAGACCGCTGCCCGGCGGACCCAGTCCGGGGTGTACCGGGGCAGGTTCTTCTGCATGAACGGCGGCTGGCCGGGGCGGACCCTGATCACCGACAGCGGCCGGCCCCGCAGGTGCGGGAGGATCCGGTCCGCGACCGCGTCGAGGTAGTCGACAAGGTCACGCTTTGTCGCGTCGTCGCGGTCGGACAGCGGCTGGTCCAGGTTGGTCAGGGCCACCCCGTCCCGGGTCTCGTCAGCCTCGCTCACCCGACCACCCTCCCGGCCGGACCGCCGCCGGTCAACCGGACGCGGCGCTTCGGTACGGATCGGTTCCGGTACCCGCCGCGGCGCGGTCGGACGGATCGGCGGCCGACGACGGCCCGGCCGACGGTCGGGGCACCGCGGTCAGCGCCACCAGCCACGCGGCGAGAACGAGACCGGCGGCCACGGTGAACGCGGTCCGGTAGCCGCCGGCGAGCGCGGCGGCCTCGGCCCAGCCGGCCGCCCGCAGCCCGTCGCTGCGGGCGGCGGCCAGTGTGGCCAGCGCGGCCAGACCGACCGCGCCGCCGACCTGTTGGGTGGTGTTGGCCAGGCCGGAGGCGAGCCCGGCGTCCGTGTCGGTGGCGCCGGCCATGGCCAGTGTGGTGACCGCCGGCAGGGTCAGGCCGCCGGCCACGCCGAAGAACAGCATCGCGGGGAGTACGTCGGCGACGTAGCCGCCGTCGACGGGCAGCCGGGCGAGCAGGAGGAAGCCGACGGTCGCCAGGACGAGCCCGACCAGCAGGACCCTGCGGGCACCCCAGTGCGCGATCAGCCGACCGGCCAGACCGAGCGAGACCACGGCGATCACGACCGGGGTGGGCAGGAAGGCCCAGCCGGTCGCGGCGGCGTCCAGCCCCAGCACCAGTTGCAGCTCCACGGCGAGCAGGAACTGGAATCCGAAGTACGCGCAGACCATCAGGAACTGCACCGCGTTCGCCGCCACCAGACCCCTGACCCGCAGCACCCGGGGCGGCACCAGCGGGGTCGGCGCCACCCGTTGCCGCAGCGCGAACCCGCCGAGCAGCAGCGCCGCGAGGGCCACCGCGCCGAGCGTCCGAGGGCTGGTCCAGCCGTGCTCGCCCGTCCCCACGATGCCCAGCACGGCGGCCATCAGACCGGCGGTGGCGAGCAGCGCGCCGGGCACGTCCAGGCCGGCCCGCAGGCCGATCCCCCGCTCGGCCGGGAGCCGGCGGAGGGCAGCGATGAGGATGACCGCCCCGATCGGCACGTTGACCAGGAAGATCGTCCGCCACCCGGCGGCCTGGGTGAGCACCCCTCCGGCGACGGTGCCGACCGACGCGCCGGCCGCGCCGGTGAAGCTGAAGATGGCGATGGCCCGGGCCCGTTCGGCCGGTTCGGGGTAGAGCCGGACGATCATGCCGAGGCTGACCGCCATGGCCAGGGCGCCGCCGACGCCCTGCCCGAACCGCGCGCCGACCAGCAGGGTCGGCCCGGTGGCGACGGCGCAGGCCAGCGAGGCCGCTGTGAACAGCGCGACGCCGGCCAGGAAGACCCGCCGTCGGCCCAGCAGGTCGCCGAGCCGGCCGGCGAGCAGCAGCAGTCCGCCGAACGCGACCAGGTAGGCGTTGACCACCCAGGCCAGGCCGGCGGCGGTGAAGCCCAGGTCGCGTTGCACGGCGGGCAGCGCCACCGCGACGACTGTGCCATCCAGAATGATCATCAGGCTGCCGGCGCAGAGCACCAGCAGCGCCGGCCAACGGGCTGGGACGACACGTTCCACGAGAACCTCCTTGGTGCACGGTTTGTTACCGAGGTCATCGTCTGTGACCATGAACCGGAGCGGAAGGAGGCACTGTTGTGTCCCAGAGGAACAGCGATGTGTCCGCGCAGGTCGAGGCCGAGTTGACCTGCGCACCCCAGAACGTGCCGTTCACCGAGGGGCAGGCCCGCGCCTGCACCGTCCGCGAGGTGCTCGACCGGGTCGGCGGCAAATGGAGCATCAGCATCCTGGTGTCCGCCTCGCACGGCCCGGTGCGTTTCACCGAACTGGAGCGGCACATCGAGGGCATCAGCCGCCGGATGCTCACGCTCACACTGCGTAACCTCGAACGGGACGGCCTGCTGCACCGCACCGTCCACCCGACCGTCCCGCCCAAGGTCGAATACGTCGCCACCCCGATGGCGCTGGAGCTCTACGAGTCACTGGTCGCGCTGACCAACTGGGCCGAGCGGCACCGCCGGGCCATCGCCGAGGCGCGGACCAGGTACGACGCCCAGCACACCGGATAAACCCGCAGGGGGTGTGGTGAACGCCACCGCCTCAGTCTGACCGATCGGTCAGGGGCTGACCGATCGGTCAGGCATGCTGGGTTGCGGGAGGTGGACCGGGCATGGCCAGAGCGGTACCCGACACGCACGGTGAGATTCTCGCCGCGGCGGCGCGGCAGTTCACGGTGACCGGCTACCGGGGCACCTCCCTGCAGGACATCGCCCGTGAGGTCGGCTGCTCCAAGGCCACCGTGCTCTACCACTTCGCCAACAAGGAAGCCCTTCTCGCCGAGCTGATGGCTCCGGCGATCGGCGTGCTGCGGGACCTCGACGACCGGCTCACCGGCCTGACCGGAACGGCCGCCCAGGAGGTCGCCGCAGAGGGCTTCGTCGACCTCGCGGTCCGGTTCCGGCGGGAGATCGCCGTGCTCCGCGGCGAGTTCCCGGAGTTGCTGTGCCAGCCGGCCTTCGCGCACATCCAGCAGATCTCCGACCGGCTGCGCGACGCGTTGGCCGGTCACTCCGACCGGCCGGGCGCGCGGATCGCCGCGCTGGTGCTGCTCGCCGGGATCTCCGAGGCGTGCGGCGAGTTCGCCGACATCACCGACGACGACCTGCGCTCCGCCCTGCTCACCCTCGTCCGACGGGCCGTCGAACCCGTCGACGCGGCCCTGCCCCAACAACCCACGACCGAGGACAAGGACTCCTGATGGCCACCCTGCTCTACCGGCTCGGCCGGGGCGCGTTGCGCCGGCGACGGCTCGTCGTCGCGCTCTGGCTCGTCGTACTCGTCGTCGCCGGCCTGGCCGCGGCGACCCTGCGCGGCCCGACGGCGAGCAACTTCACCATGCCCGGCACCGAGAGCCAGCGCGCGCTCGACCTGCTCAGCGAGCAGTTCCCCGCGGCCAGCGGCGCCACCGGCACCATCGCGGTCAAGGCCCCGGCCGACGGTCAACTGGGCACCCCCGAGGGCCAGGCCGTGGTGCAGGAACTGGTCCAGGAGGCCTCGGCGCTGCCCGGCGTGGTCGGCGCGGTCAACCCGCTCCAGGTCGGCGCGGTCTCACCCAACGGCCGGTACGCGCTGGTCCAGGTCCAGTTCGCCACCGGCGGCGACGAGGTGACCGACGAGCAGCGCACCGCGTACGAGGAGGTCGGTGCCGCCGTCGAGGCCAAGGGTTGGCAGGTCGCCCCGGGTGGCGAGGTGCTCGGCGGCGAGCCGGAGATCGGCTCCACCGAGGCGATCGGCGTACTGGTCGCCGCGATCGTCCTGATCATCACGTTCGGCTCCCTGGTGGCCGCCGGGATGACCATGCTCAACGCGCTGATCGGCGTGGGCGTCGGCATGGCCGGGCTGTTCGCGCTGAGCGGTGTCATCGAGTTGACCAGCACCGCGCCGATCCTGGCGCTGATGCTCGGCCTCGCCGTCGGCATCGACTACTCGTTGTTCATCACCTCCCGGCACCGACAGAACCTGCTCGAAGGGATGTCCCCCGAGGAGGCGGTCGGCCGGGCCGTGGGCACCGCCGGCTCCGCGGTGGTCTTCGCCGGCGCCACTGTTGTCATCGCCCTCGCCGGCCTGGCCGTGGTGAACATTCCGTTCCTGACCGTGATGGGTCTCGCCGCCGCCGCGACGGTCACCATCGCCGTGCTCGTGGCGATCACCCTCCAGCCCGCGCTGCTCGGCTTCGCCGGCCACCGGGTGCTCCCGCGCCGGCTGCGTGCCGTGCCCACCGCGACCGTGGCCGACGGCGTCGGCACCGACGAGGACGACACGGACGTCACCGACCGGCCGGCCGCGACCACGACCCCGATCGAGGACCGCACCGGGTTCGGCTTCCGCTGGGCGCGACTGGTCACCCGGTTCCGGGTGCCGGTCATCCTGGTCTCGCTGCTCGGCCTGGGCCTGCTCGCACTGCCCACGCCGGACATGCGGCTGGCCCTGCCCGACGCCAGTACGGCGACGGAGGGCTCACCGGCCCGGGTGGCGAGTGACCTGACCACCGAGGGCTTCGGTCCGGGCTTCACCGGCCGGCTCGCGGTGGTCGTGGCGGGCGACGACGCGCAGGCGACCGCCGCCGCCGTGCCGCAGGTGACCGCGATGATCCAGCGCACCGAGAACGTCCTCGCGGTGGCGCCGCCGCAGCTGAGCCCGGACGGTCGGACCGCCCTGCTCGGCGTGGTACCGAAGACCGGCCCGACCGACGAGGCCACCGAGACCCTGGTGCACGACGTCCGCGACGCGGTCGGCGGGGTGCAGGGCGCCGACGTGCTGCTCACCGGCGCGACCGCCATCGGTATCGACGTCTCGGAAAAGCTCTCCGACGCGCTGCCGATCTACCTGCTGCTGGTCGTCGGGCTCTCGGTGCTGCTGCTGATGCTGGTGTTCCGCTCGCTGCTGGTGCCACTGAAGGCGGCGCTGGGCTTCCTGCTCACCGTGGCCGCCACGTTCGGCATCACGGTGGCGATCTTCCAGCAGGGTCACCTAGCGAGCCTGGTTGGCCTGGACACCCCGGCCCCGCTGGTCAGCTTCCTGCCCATCCTGCTGATCGGCATCCTGTTCGGGCTGGCGATGGACTACGAGGTGTTCCTGGTCTCCCGGATGCGGGAGGACTTCGTACACGGCGACACCGCGCGTGAGGCCACGATCAGCGGCATGGGCCACGGCGCCCGGGTGGTCACCGCCGCCGCGCTGATCATGATCTCCGTCTTCGGCGGTTTCGTGTTCCTCGACGATCCGATCATCAAGTCGATGGGCTTCGCGCTCGCCATCGGTGTCGCCATCGACGCGTTCGTGGTCCGGATGACCATCGTCCCGGCGGTGATGTCGCTCCTCGGCGACCGCGCCTGGTGGCTGCCCCGCTGGCTCAACCGCGCCCTGCCGAACGTGGACATCGAGGGCGAAGGCCTGCGCACCCACCTCGGGGAGCGCACGCCGACGCACGTCTGACCCACCGATGGTGGAGGTGTGGTGCCCGACGGGCACCACACCTCCACTGCGTTGACCGCCTGCTCACACGCCCGCCGGATAGGTCTCCATCTCACCGGGGACCGCCGGCACCGGTAGCGGGTGCAGGGCGCTGGTGTCGTCGCACCAGATGAACGCGTCGTAGCGTTCACCGATCCGGGTCGGCACGTAGTTGCCCCAGGACTCGAACGACGGGTCGTAGACGACACCGATCGCCCGGTGGTCCACGGTGTCGGTGACCCAGCCCGGCTGGTCGTCGCCGCCGAAGATCAACACGGCCCGCTCCGGCATCAACTCGTGCAGCCGCCGCTCGATCGACCCCTCCCGGGCCGGCGGCACCACCATCGCCTCGGCCGGCGAACCCCAACGGGGTGCGGCGATCGCCGTGCCCCGGTACGTGCCGAAGCCGATCAGGACGACCGCGTCCTCGCCGTGCCGCTCCCGAGCCAACTGACCGATGTTGACCATCCCGTCGGCGGTCATGTCGGTGGCCCGCGCGTCCCCGACGTGCGTGTTGTGCGCCCAGACGATGCCCCGGGAGTCCGGGCCGTACCGGTCCAGCAGCCGGTCCAGGGTGTCCTGCATGTGGGTGTCGCGGATGTTCCACGAGTCCGGCCCGCCGGCCACCATTGCCCGGTAGTAGCGCTCCGCGCCGGCCACCACCTCCGCGTTCTGCCAGGCCGAGAAGCGGTCCGGGCCGTCGGAGAGGGCGTGTTCGCGGGTCCGGGCGAGCAACCGGACGACCTCCTCCTCGCAGCGGGCCGAGACGAACCGGCTGGCCGCGCCGTACTCCTCGACCCTCTTGCCGTACGGCTCGAAGCACCGGTACGCGTCCTGCGCCGCCTCCAGCGACTTCGGGTCCTCCTCCCCCAGGTAGTCGAAGATCGCCTGCATCGACTCCCAGAGGCTGTACACGTCGAGCCCGTGGAACCCGGCCCGTTGCTCCTCCGGCCGCTCCACGTTCCAGGCCCGCAGCCAGCTGGCGAACCGGGCCACCTCGGCATTGGCCCACATCCAGGTCGGCCATCGCTCGAACTCGGCGAGCGCGAGCTGCGGTTCGAGCGCGCCGCCCGGCGCGGCAGTCACCGACCGGTGCACCCGATCACAGTCGGGCCAGTCACCCTCCACGGCGACGAAGGAGAACCCGCACTCCGCGATCAGCCGGCGGGTGAGCTGCTCACGCAACCGGTAGTAGTCGTAACTGCCGTGGGTGGACTCACCGATCATCACCACCCGGGCGTTGCGAACGCGCTCCAGCAACGGGTCGAAATCGCTCGGCGCGCCGAGCCGCTGAACCAGCATGCCAGCGGCTACCCGGCCGCCGCTGCGGCAAACCGTGGGCGCGTCGCGGGCCGACACGCCGGCCGCCGGGCCGTGGTGGGTGCCAACCACACCGGTGTACGACCATCGCGATCGGGTAGCCGGCCGACATGACCGTCACCGGCGTGCAGTTGCAGGAGTACCTGGCCGGGCTCGACTACCCGGTCTCGCGGGAGGACCTGATCCGCTGGGGTCAGGAGAACGGCGCCAGCACGGCCCTGCTGCAGATGCTGCAGGCGCTGCCCCCAGAGCAGTTCAACTCCCCCGACGAACTGAACGCCGCCCTACCCACCCCCACCTAACCCCCCATCCACCCACCGACCTCCCACCCCACCGACCTCGGTGATCAAGAGGTTTGCGTCATGCCGTACCGCGTGTCGTGACGCAAACCTCTTGATCAACAGGGGTGGGGCAAGGGCAGGGCAAGGGCGGGGTTCGGGTTCGGGTTCGGTTAGGGGATCTGGATGGTGCGGGATTCGGTGCGGGCGGTTTCGGCGGCGGCGAGGATGGTCACGACCTCGCGGCCGAAGCGGACGTCGCAGCGGTGGTCCCGGGTGCCGGCGCGCACCTGTTCAATCAGTTGGTCGATGGCGACGCCGAACGCGGTGGCGGGGTCGTTCTCCCCGGACGGGACGTTCTCGATGCCGTTCTCGCCGTAGAACACGAACTCCCGGGCCATCGACTCGGTCGGGGCATCCAGCGAGAGCGAGGCGCTGCTGGTGGCACCGCCCTCGTGGGTGAGCAGCAGGTGCACCATCCCGCTCGGTCCGTTCATCGCCGCCACCTGCGTCACCCGACCCAGCACCGGCAGGAGGATCGACAGGGCGTGCGGGGCGATGTCCCAGAGCGCTCCGTGCTCCCGACGCCACAACGAGCCGCCGTACGGGCTGCCGTCCTGGAAGATCGAGGCGAATGCGGTGGTCCGACCGTGCTGCCAGCCCCCGGCGGCGGCGGTGGCGGCGAGGAACGCTGTCACGTTCGGCTGGAACCGCTGGGTGAAGAAGACGACCGAGGCGACCCCGGACTCCTCGGCGGCGGCCACGACACGGTCGGCGTCGGCCACGCTGAGCGCCAGCGGCTTGTCCAGCAGCAGGTGCCGGCCGGCGCGGGCCGCCCGGACCGCGATGTCGGCCTGGATGTCGGGCGGCAGGGCGACGGCGATCGCCTCGCACTGCTCGATCAGCGCGTCGACGTCGGCGTAGGCGGGCACCCCGTACCGTTCGGCCAGCGCGGAGGCCCGCTCCGGGTTGCGACCCCACACCCCGACCAACTCCGCGTCGGGATGGGCGTGCAGTGCCTTCCCGTGCGTCTCGATCGCCCAGTGACCGGTGCCGAACAAACCGAACCGCACGTGTACCTCCGCTGTTTCCCCGCACCGCGGCAACGCCACGGACGTGATCCACGCTAGTCGCCCCGGCGGCCATGCCGGCGGCGGGTTCGACCAATCGAAGCAGCCCACCTTCGTTTCGGGGACGCCGTCGCGCCAACCGCCGGCTGACGGCAGACGCCGGTGCACCGACAACGCCGGTGGCCTGACGGCACCGTCCGCGCGATCCCGGACGCCCCCGCCCGCGCGCTCCCGGACGACACCGTCCGCGCGCTCTCGCCGACGTCAGGTCCGATTGCCGCCAGACACCCCGGGGGGTGGCGCGGCAGTGTCGACGACATGCCAACGACGAATCCAGCGGCGACCAGCGGCGCCGTGACGTTTGCCCACTGGTACGACTTCGCCGAGGGCGGCCCCGTGCACCGCGCGCTGCTGCCGTTCCCGTCGACGGCGCCCGCGCCGTTCGAGGTCGCGCGCTGGTCGGTGGCCCCGAACACGTCCAACGACCTCGATGTCCATCGGTCCCGCGAGGTGTGGATCATCGTGTCCGGAACCGGGACGTTGACGTTCGCCGACCAGACGGCGGTGCTGCGGGCCGGGGACGTCACGGCGTTCGAGAGCAGGGTGCCGCACCAGATTCGCAACGACGGACCGGACCCGCTCGTCGCCGTCTCCGTCTACTGGCTGCCGGCCGGCGACTGACGCCCACCGGAAGGCGGGGGAACACGAACCGGGAAGACGCCTCGACGGGCCCTCGTCACACGCGGAGAGGCAGAGCACCCGCTTACTACGACGGTTAGTAGGCTGTGCCGGTGACCGAGGCAACGACCGGGTGGATCCGGTGAATTCGCCGGTGGACGGGCTCGTCGCGACCGTACCGATCGTGCTGTCGCTGCTCGTCGCGGTGTGGGCGCTGGTGGCGGCGGTACGCCACCGGCCGCCGGACCGGGTGCAGTTCGTCGGTCTGGCCGTACTCGAAGTGGCGTTGCTGGTGTTGACAGTGCTGGCGCTCGTCGCGGTCGGTGGCGGGGAGCGGCCCGGCGAGCCCGGCGCCTTCTTCGGCTACCTGGTCACGCTGGTGTGCCTGCCGCCACTGGCCTGGGTGCTGGCCCGGATGGAACCGACCCGCTGGGGCTCGGCGATCGTGTGTGCGGTCTGCCTGGTGGCCCCGGTGGTGGTGGTCCGGTTGCAGCAGACCTGGGAGGTGCTCGGTGGTTGAGACGGAGCAGGCCCCCCGGCGTACGAACTCCGGCCCGGGTCGGCTGTTGATCGCGGTCTACCTGCTCTTCGCGATCGCGGCGACGAGTCGGGCCGGCCTGCAGATCGCCACCAAGTTCGACGAGGCCCCGGTGGCGTACCTGCTCTCCGGGGTGGCCGCGCTCATCTACATCGTGGCGGCGATGGGATTGGCCCGCGCCGGGCACGCCGGCCGGCGGGTCGCGCTGGCATGCTGCTCCGTGGAACTGGTCGGGGTGGTCGCGGTCGGCATTCTGAGCCTGGTCGACAGGGAGCTGTTCCCGGACGAGACGGTCTGGTCGGGGTTCGGCAGCGGGTACGGCTACATCCCGCTGGTGCTGCCGGTGCTCGGCCTGCTCTGGCTCTGGCGCACCCGCCGCGCGCCGGCCTGACCCGGCGACGAGGGCGTCCCGCCGAGCGGAGCGCCCTCGTCGGCAGCGCGGGTCAGTCCCGGGGGCCGCCCGCGACGTAGATGACCTGACCGGAGACGAAGCCGGCACCCTCGCTCGCCAGGAACGAGATGGTGTGCGCGACGTCCTCCGGCCGACCCGGGCGACGGACCGGGATCTCGGCGGCGGCGTGCTTCTGGAAGTCGTCGAAGTCGACCTTCATCCGGGCGGCGGTGGCGGCGGTCATGTCGGTGACGATGAAACCGGGTGCTACCGCGTTCACTGTCACCCCGAACGGACCCAGTTCGATGGCGAGCGTCTTGGTGAAGCCCTGCAGACCCGCCTTGGCGGCGGCGTAGTTCGCCTGGCCCCGGTTGCCCAGCGCGGAGGTGCTGGAGAGGTTGACGATCCGCCCCCACCTGCGGTCCACCATGTGCTTCTGGGCGGCCTGGCTGAACAGGAACGCGCCGCGCAGGTGCACTCCCATCACCGTGTCCCAGTCGGCGTTGGTCATCTTGAACAGCAGGTTGTCGCGCAGCACTCCGGCGTTGTTGACCAGCACGGTGGGCGCGCCCAGCTCGGCGGCGATCCGGGCCACCGCCGCCTCGACCTGGTCGCGGTCGGAGACGTCGGCGCCCACCCCGAGCGCCCGGCCGCCGGCGGCGGCGATGGCGTCCACCGTCTCCTTGGTGGCGGCCTCCTCGATGTCGACCACGGCGACGGCCATTCCGTCGGCGGCCAGCCGCCGGGCGGTGGCCGCGCCGATGCCGCGTGCGGCTCCGGTGACGATGGCGACGCGGGGCTCCTCCGACATGATTACCTCCCGGTAACGTGGGGTCGATCGAAGGAGCTTAACCTTCCACTGCTAGTTATCGGTGACGACCATGGCCGGATCCACGACACACCGGATCGCCGTGCCTCAGAAGCCCCGGCCCCGGCAGAGCCGGATCCACCGGTATCCGTGGCCGGAGACCTTCACCGCGCCGAGCTTGCCCAGCTCGCCGTAGCCACGGTCGGCGAGCACGTCGGTCGGCTGGTCCGCCTCCGGCTCGAGACTGCTGAGGTCGACCTCCACGTCGTCGGTGCCCAGGTTGTGCACGAAGACCATCGTGCCCGTCGACCCGTCGGCCCGGTGCGCGAGCACTCCGGGCGGCATCGCCACGTCGATGTGGGTCGTCGAGCCGGAGCCGATCTCCGGAGCCTCCCGCAGCGTACGGATCATGCGCTCGAACCAGCCGAGCAGCGACTTCGGGTCGCCCCGCTGGGCGGTGACGTTGACGTTCTGGTAGCCGAACTCACCCTTGTCGATCACCGGACGGACCAGCTTCTCCGGGTCCGCCGTGGAGAAGCCGGCATTCGGCTGGAACGACCACTGCATCGGGGTACGGATCGCCTCCCGACCGGGCAGCGACAGGTCCTCGCCCATCCCGATCTCCTCGCCGTAGCGCAGCACCGGCGTGCCGCGCATCGAGAACTGCAGGGCGTACGCCAGCTCGATGCGCCGCCGGTCGTTACCGAGCATCGGGGCGAACCGGCGACGGATGCCCCGGTCGTAGATGCGCATGTTCTCGTCCGGGCCGAACTGCGCGTACACCTGGTTGCGTTGTTCGGTGGTGAGCCGGGACAGGTCGATCTCGTCGTGGTTACGCAGGAAGGTGGCCCACTGCCCGCCGACCGGCAACTTCGGGGTGTCGCGCAACGCCTCGATCAGCGACTCCGGGTCCTGCCGGGCGAGGGCGAGCATGAGTCGGCCGTTGAGCATGAAGTCGAAGAGCATGTGGATCCGGTTGCCGGAGCCGCTGGCGTCGCCGAAGAACGTCGGTAGCTGGTCCGGCTCGACGTTCGCCTCGGCCAGCAGGACGGCGTCACCGCGACGCCACTGGACGTGCTGGCGCAGCTCGGTGAGGAACTCGAAGTCCTTCGGTGAGTTCGCGTTGCCGGGCTCGGTCAGCTCGATGATGAACGGCACCGCGTCCATTCGGAAGCCGGAGACACCGAGCTGGAGCCAGAACGACATGATCTTCTTGACCTCGGCCCGGACCTGCGGGTTGGCGAAGTTGAGGTCGGGCTGGAACTTGTAGAACCGGTGGTAGAACCACGCCTTGGCGGTGCGGTCGTAGCTCCAGGTCTCCTTCTGCTCGCCGGGGAAGACCATGCCCTGGTGCCGGTCGTCCGGTTCGGTGTCGGACCAGACGAACCAGTCCCGGTACGGCGAGTCCGGCGACGAGCGGGCGGACTGGAACCACGGGTGCTCGTCGGAGGTGTGGTTGACCACCAGATCGATGATCACCCGGATGCCCCGGTTCTGCGCCTGGTGCAGCAGCTCGGCGAAGTCGCCGAGGGTGCCGAAGCGCGGGTCCACGTTGTAGAAGTCGGTGACGTCGTAGCCGTCGTCGCGGTTCGGTGACGGGTGGATCGGGTGCAACCACAGGCAGGTGACCCCGAGCCGGGCCAGGTAATCCAGCCTCCCGATCAACCCACGGATGTCACCGACCCCGTCGCCGTCCGAGTCGGCGTACGTGTCGATGTCGAGGCAGTAGACGACGGCTTCGGAATACCAACGGTCACCCATGCCGGAGAAACATCTCCGATCGATCACCGCGGCAAACCCTTGGTTATCGTGCCTGTCATGGGAAACGACCTGGTACCGCCGAGCGAACCGTTGGACTGGTCCCGGGGTGCCTGGCTGCACCCGCCGGTACGCGTCGAGGAGGGCCCGGCCGGTGAGCTGCTCGTCGAGCCGGCGGCGGACAGCGACTTCTGGCGCAGGACCAGCTACGGCTTCGTCCACGACAACGGACCGGCCCTGCTGGCACCGCTGCCGGTGGACACCGCCATGGAGGTGAGCTTCCGGCTCGACTTCTCGGCGCAGTTCGACCAGGCCGGTGCGTTCGTCCGCGTTGACGAGCGCACCTGGACCAAGGCCGGCGTCGAGATCAGCGACGGGGAGGTGCAGCTCGGCGCGGTGGTGACCAGGGAGTTCTCCGACTGGTCGGTGGGGCCGGTGCCGGAGTGGGCGGGTCGGGAGGTGACCGTCCGGGTCAGCCGGGCCGGCGACGCGCTAACCGTCCGCGCCCGGGTCGACGACGAGCCGTGGCGACTGGTCCGGCTCGTCCCGCTGGATCCGGCGGCGGACGCGGTGGCCGGGCCCTTCTGCTGCGCCCCGTCGCGCGCCGGGCTGACAGTGGTGTTCACCGGCTGGCGGCAGGGGCCGGCGGACACCGCCCTGCACCCCGAGGTGTAACGACCGCTCCGGTGGGTATGACCGTACGATCCCGAGCACCGACGCGGAAGGACGACAATGGCGTACGCCCAGGCTGGCGACCCGTCCGAGTTCACCGGGTTGACCGGCTGGGTGGCTTCGGTGATCGAGGCGATGGGCCCGGTCGGCGTGGCGCTGCTGGTGGCGTTGGAGAGCATCGTCCCGCCGATCCCCAGCGAGGTCGTGCTGGCGCTCGCCGGTTTCCTGGCGCACGAGGGTCAGTTCAACGTCGTGGTGGTGGTGCTGGCCGCGACGGTCGGCTCGCTGGTCGGCGCGTTGGTGCTCTACTGGCTGGGCGCGGCGCTCGGCGAGGATCGACTCAAGCGCTGGTTGGACCGCATCCCGTTGGTGGACAGCGACGACCTGGAGCGGGCCGACAGGTGGTTCGAGCGGCACGGTCGGTGGGCGGTGCTGATCGGCCGGGTGGTGCCGGTGGTCCGCAGCCTGGTCTCCGTGCCGGCCGGGGCCAACCGGATGCCGCTGGGCGAATTCATCCTGCTCACCACCATCGGCAGCGGGGTGTGGAACGGTCTCATCGTGGGCGCCGGTTACGCGCTCGGGAGCCGCTGGCAGGACGTCGCGCGCTACAGCGACTGGTTCAACTACGCGATCGGCGCCGTCTTCGTCGTCATGGTGGTCAGTTGGGTGATCCGTAAGGTCCGCAAGCGTCGGGAGCGCGGCGACCGGCGGTCGGTGACCGCCGGCCGCTGATCCGAGCTACCGGTTACCGCTGACTTGTGAACAAGCGTCAGCCTGGGCTGTCAGGGCAGAGTGTCCAGGTGTGGGCCCACCGTGTTGGCGAAGCCGTTGCCGTTGCTGACGTCCCAGTTCACCGACCAGGTCATCGCGCCCCGGATGCCGGGGTAGGTGCGCGGCGGGCGGAAGCTGCCGCAGTTGGTGCCCCGGGCCAGGCAGTCCAGGGCGGCGTTGACGACGCTGGGCGCGACGATGCCGCCGCCGGCGGCACCCGCTCCGGCCGGCAGGCCGAGGCCGACCTGGTCGGGGCGGAGCCCGGCCTCCAACTGGATGCAGGCCAGCGCGACGATGAAGTTGACAGTGCCCTGGCCGTACGCGGCGTTCTGGTCGCAGCCGAGCATCGCCCCGGAGTTGTAGAACTGGGTGTTGACGACGGTGAGGATGTCCTTGATGTCGAGCGCCAGCTTGAAGTAGCCGCCGGCCGGGTTCTGCATGTCGATGGTCTGCGGGGCCATCGCGATGATCAAGCTCGACCCGACCTTGGCTCGCAGCGCGCGCAGCGCCTGCGCCATGTACGTCGGGTTGAGGCCGTTCTCCAGGTCGATGTCGATCCCGTCGAAGCCGTACCGGGCGATCAGCGCAGCGGCCGTGTCGGCGAACACGGTGGCTGACGCGGCGTCGTTCACGGTGACCCGGCCGGTCTCACCGCCGACCGAGAGGATCACCCGCTTGCCCCGGCTGTGCAGGGTGCGGACGTCGTTGGTGAAGTCCGCGTCGGTGTAGCCGCCGAGCGACGCGGCGAGCCCGGGGTCGATGCCGAAGGTGAGCGCGCCGGGTGTCGACGTGGCCTCGGCGAAGGCGACGGCCACCAGGTCGTACTCGGCGGGCACGTCGCGCAGCCGCAGCTCGACGGCCGGGTTGTCGAAGTTGTGCCAGTAGCCGGTGAGCAGGTGCTTGGGCAGGTCACCGGTGGGCGGGTCGGTCGGCGGCGGGGTCGTCGGAGGCGGCGTGGTGGGCGGTGGGGTGGTGGGCGGCGGCGTGGTGGGCGGCGGCGTGGTGGGCGGCGGCGTGGTGGGCGGGGTGCCGCCGCCGCAGGCCGCGCCGTTGAGCTGGCAGCCGCTCGGCGAGCCGGAGCCGCTGGCCAGGAAACCGAAGGAGACCGAGGCACCCGGGGCGATGACGCCGTTCCAGGACCGGTTGGTGAAGGTGTGCCGCTGGCCCGCGGAGGTGAGCAACGCGTCCCAGTAGCTGCCGAGTGTGGTGCCGGACGGCAGGTCGAAGGTGAGGCTCCAGCCGTTGATGGTCGAGCCGCCGCCGTTGGTGATGGTGTACTTCCCCTCCCAACCGGAGCCCCAGTCGGCGGTCTTGACGAAGCTGGCGGTGACTCCGGCGGCGTACGCGGGCAGCGCCACCCAGGCCGCGCCGAGTGCCGCCACCAGGGTGGCGACGAGGGACAGGACAAGGGTTCTGGAGCGTTTCATGCGACCCTCCGGGCCCGGGCAGGCATTTATGGACGTCAACGTTGGCGCTAATTATTAAGACAGTTAACTGTTTCTGTCCAGGGGTCGACACGGATGCGCGGGCCGCCCGTCGCGTGACCATCGCGACGGGCGGCCCGGGACACCCCGGTCAGCGGCGGAAGGTGAACCAGTTGACGTTGACGAAGTCGTTCGGCTGGCCACTGGTGAAGGTCAGGTACACGGAGTGCCGACCGGTCACTGCTCCCACGTTGCCGGGCACCGAGCGCCAGCTCTGCCAGCCGCCGGTGTTGCCGATCGCGAAGCTGCCGATCGGCGTGGCAGTCGGGCTGTCCAGCCGTACCTCCACCAGGCCACTCACCCCGCTGCCCGCGCCGGAGGCCACCCGCGCCACGAAGTCCCGCGCCGAGGTGGAGCCGAACTCGACGTTGTCGTAGCGAACCCAGTCCCCGTTACGCAGCGCCCCGATGTTCTGCCCGCCTTCGGAGCACGCCTCCACGATCACGCCGTTCTGCGCATTGAACGACTCGGCCTGGATCTGCGCGTACGCGTCCCTCGTGCCGCCGGGTGGCGGCGTGGTGGGCGGCGGGGTGCTGCCGCCGCCGCGCTGGTACACCGCCACGTAGTCGACGAGCATCGGCCGCCCTGGGACGGTGGCAGGGGTCGGCGTGCCGCTGCCGGCCACGCCGTTCGGGAAGGCCCCACCCATCGCGACGTTGAGCAGCAGGAAGTAGCCCGCGTGCGAGGTCATCTGCGACCAGGCGGACGCACCGACCTGGCTGGACGTGACGGTGTGGTAGAGCTGCCCGTCGACGTACCAGCGCAGTTGTTGCGGGCTGATCGAGGCGTCCCACTCGAACCGATAGGTGTGGAACGCGGACTGGCAGCTCGCGCCCGGGCAGGCCCGGGACGCGCCGAGGCCGTTGGACTCGTTGCACGGCCCGCCCGGTGCGACGCCGCAGTGCAGCACGCCCCAGACCGAGTTGATGCCGTTGACGTTCTCCATCACGTCGAACTCACCGATGCCCGGCCAGTTCTGGTAGTTGCCCCGGTAGGGCGCGCCGAGCGCCCAGAACGCCGGCCAGTAGCCCGCAGCTGCGGCACCGGTGACGTTCGGCATCTGGATTCGGCCCTCGATGGCCAGCACGCCGCCGGCCGGGGCCTTGAAGTCGCTGCGCACGGTCTCGATCCGGGCGGAGGTCCAGCCGCCACCGCTGTCGCGCAGCGGCGTGATCCGCAGGTTGCCGCCACCGTCGTGGCTGACGTTGGCGGTGCTGGCGGTGTAGTTCTGGATCTCGCCGGTGCCCCAGTTGCCCGGGCCACCGGGATAGCTGTGACCGGTGTCGATGATCCAGTTGGCGGACGACGGCAGGCTGCCGGCCGCGCCGGTGAAGTCGTCGCTCCAGACCGTGCTCCAGCCGGCCGGGGGTGGCGGCACGGCCGCCTGCGCGGTGACGGTGGCGGCGGCCAGGACGGTGGTGGTGGCGACGAGCAGGACGGAGGCCAGCCGCAGCCGACGCCGGACGAGTGGGGCGGCGGGGGCCGCTGAGGGAGGTGGCATGGACGTGCCTCTCTGCGGGGGACGGATCGAGAGAGCGCTCTCTCAGAGTTGTACGTCCCGTCCACACAGTTGTCAACGTCGATCTATGTCGGCAGTCGGAGTTGCCTGCGGGCGGCGGAGCACCGCCTGCTCGATGGCCGACCAGACGCTGGTGGTCACCAGGTAGATCACCGCGGCGAGCGGCAGCACCAGCGCCACCAGCACCGTCGTGAACGGCAGCAGGGGCAGCAACCGGCCGAGCGCGGCCGCACCCGGCCCCTCGGTCGGCGTACCGGCCACCGTGCCCACCGCCGCCGACGCCCGGCGGGCCCGCCGCGACGACCACCAGGCCACCGCCAGCAACACCACGAGCAGTACGCCGAACAGCGGCCCGGCCGCCCCGGTCAGCCCGTCGCTGAGATGGTGACCCAGCCGCACCCCGGCAAACCGCTCGTCCAGCAACCCGGTGCCACCCTCGCTGGTGCTGAACAACCGGTACAACACCAGCAGGAACGGCGCCTGGAGGAGCAACGGCAGGCAGCCGGCGATCGGGTTCGCGCCGGCCTCGCGGTACAACGTGAACACCTCGCGCTGAAGCGTCGCCGGGTCGTCGGCGTACCGCTGCTGAAGGTCGCGCACCTGCGGGGCGAGCGCCGCGCGACGCCGCTCGCCGCGGACCTGCGCGACGGTCAGCGGCGAGATCAGCAGCCGGACGGCGATGGTGAAGAGCACGATGGCGGCGGCGGTCGCCGCGCCGCCGGCCAACGGTTCTAGCAGCTCGGTGAGCCGGGACAGCGCGCTGCCGGCAGCGCCGACAACGTCGTGCAGTGGTGCGAAGGCAAGCATGGGAAACCCCTCGGTCCGATTCCGGTGAGGCCCTCCCCCGGGCGGCGTCCGCTCAGCGAGGGGGGCCGGTGACGGCGGGATCGGCCGCGCGGCGGCGGGGCGCTACGCGGCCGAGGGGTGCCCCGGAGCACGGGGACGAGGGCGACCGGCGGCGTCCGGGTCGATCTGGCGGGGCATTCGGCGACTTCGGGAGCGGGCCCGCAGACCAGCCCACCGTGGCCCGGCACCGGACGCGCCCGCCCGGTCCCGCACCCGGGCCGCCAGCACCACCGCGAGCAGCACCAGGGCGGTCAACGCGGCACCGGCGAGCAGGTCGGCCGGGCGGCCCGCGAGCAGGGTGAGCTGGGCGAACGCGGACATCCACGCGACCCCGACAAAGCCCAGCAGCACCGGCACGGGCTCAGCATAGGACCCGCTGTCACGTCGCCCAGCCGAATCCGGCGGCCCGACCCCAGTACGACGTGTCGCCGCCACGTTTCCCGGCATCGCCACGTTGGGTAACCAACGGCGGACCGACGCGGACGGACCGCGAACGGTGGAAACGGACGGGTGATGTCGATGACCGGTCAGGTGGCCGAGGTGCCCAGCGACATGGCTGCGGCGACCGGATTGCTCACCGTGGGTGTCGAGGAGGAGTTCCTGCTCGTCGACCCGCACACCGGGGCTGCGGTTCCGGCCGTGGACCTGGTCATGGAGCAGGTTCCGGCCGAACTCCGCGGGCAGGTGGAGCGGGAGTTCCAGACCAGTCAGATCGAGATCGGCAGCCCGCCCGGTCTGGAGCTCTCGTCGATCCGGCACTCCCTGGGCGTCCTGCGTCGGGCGCTCTCCGACGCCGCCGAACGGGCCGGCGTACGCCTGCTCGCCATCGGCACCGGCCCGGTGGACGGCCCGGTGCCACCGGTGGTGGACAAGCCCCGCTTCGACCGGATGATCGAGCGGTTCCGGCTGCTCGTTCCCGGCCCCGGCAACAACGGGATGCACGTGCACGTGGGGGTGCCCGACCCGGACACCGGCGTGCAGGTGCTCAACCACGTCCGGCCGTGGCTGCCGATGCTGCAGGCGGTGACCACCAACTCGCCGTTCGCCCGGGGCGAGGACACCGGCTACGCCAGTTGGCGCTCGGTGGAGTGGGAGCGCTGGCCGTCGGTGGCGCCGACGCCGTTCCTGGAGTCGCATGAGCACTACCAGCGGCTGATCCGCCAGTTGATCTCCACCGGGGTGATGCTGGACGAGGGGATGCTCTACTGGTACGCCCGGCTGTCGGCGAAGTACCCGACGGTGGAGCTGCGCATCGGCGACGTCTGCCCGTCGGTGGACGACGCGGTGCTGGTCGCCGCCCTGGTCCGGGCGCTGGTGGCCACCGCGATGGCGGATGTCGAGGCCGGCCGCCCGGCGTTGCGGACCGACCACCACCTGCTGGTCGGCGCGCACTGGCGGGCCGCCCACGACGGCCTCGAGGGTGAGGGCGTCGACGTCACCACGGGCGAGCTGGCCCCGGCCTGGGAGCTGCTGGACCGGTTCGTCGAGCGGATGCGGCCGGCGCTGGAGGAGCACGGCGACTGGGCCGAGGTGACCGACCTGCTGGCTGGGCTGCGCCGGCACGGCAGCGGCGCGGCACGGCAGCGCGCCGTGTTCGAGCGCACCGGCCAACTCACCGACGTGGTGCAGGACGTCGCGCGGCAGACCCGCGGCTGATCGTCGCGTGACAGGATGAACTCGTGGCCCAACGGCTGATCGTCATCGGCGGGGACGCCGCCGGAATGTCGGCGGCGTCCCAGGCCCGACGCCGCCGTGGTCGCGACGACCTGGAGATCGTGGTCTTCGAGCGCGGCCACTTCACCTCCTACTCGGCGTGCGGCATCCCGTACTGGATCAGCGGGCTGGTGCCCGACCCCGAGGCGCTGATCGCCCGCGATCCGGAGGTCTTCCGCCGGGAGCACGCGATGGACGTCCGCATGCGCCACGAGGTCACGACCATCGACCTGGAGCGCCGCGAGGTGGTGGCCCAGAACCTGGAGGACGGCGGCGAGGTCCGTGAACGCTTCGACGACCTGATGTACGCCACCGGCGCGGTGCCGGTGAAGCCACCGTGGGCGGTCACCGACGCGCACGGGGTGTTCGGCATGCAGACCCTCGACGACGGGGCGGCGCTGCGCGACTGGCTCGACGCCGACCCTCAGCCGCGCCGGGCGGTGGTGATCGGCGGCGGATACATCGGCGTCGAGATCGCCGAGGCCATGATCCAACGCGGCCTCTCGGTGACCCTGGTGGAGGCGGGCGAGCAGCCCATGTCGACGGTGGACAGCGACATGGGCGAGCTGGTCGCCGACGCGATGCGCGGCCTCGGCATCACGATCCGGGGCAGCCTGCCGGTGACCGGCCTGGAGGAGCACAACGGCCGGGTGTCCGCCGTGGTCACCGAAGAGGGGTCGATCCCGGCCGACGTCGTCGTCCTGGGTCTCGGCGTACGCCCCAACACCGCGCTCGCCGAGGCGGCCGGGCTGCCTCTCGGGCCGACCGGAGCGATCCGGGTCGACCGCCGGATGCGGGTGCCCGGGCTCCCCGGGATCTGGGCGGCCGGCGACTGCGTGGAGACCCTGCACCGGGTCAGCGGGCTGCCGGTGCACGTGCCGCTCGGCACGCACGCCAACAAGCAGGGCCGGGTCGCCGGGATCAACATCGGCGGCGAGTACGCCACCTTCACGGGCGTGATCGGCACGGCGGTGACCAAGGTCTGCGACCTGGAGGTCGGTCGGACGGGTCTGCGCGAACGCGACGCCAAGGCTGCCGGCTTCGAGTTCGTCTCGGTGATCGCCGAGTCGACCAATCGGGCCGGCTACTACCCCGGTTCCCGGCCGATGACGGTCAAGCTGATCGCCGAGCGTCCCAGCGGCCGGTTGCTCGGCGCGCAGATCGTCGGTTGGTCCGAGGCGGCCAAACGGATCGACACGCTGGCCGTGGCGCTGTGGAACGGCATGACGGTGGACGATATGACGCAGCTGGACCTGGGCTACGCTCCGCCGTACGCGCCGGTGTGGGATCCGGTGCTCATCGCCGCCCGAAAAGCGGTCGACGCGCTCGCCGCGCTCGACCGTTGACCCGCGCCCGCCGTGGAGGACCACCCCGTGACCCAGACCCCGACCCGGCCGACGACGCGTCGGCGCCCCACCATGGTCGACGTGGCCCGGCGGGCCGACGTCAGCCTGAAGACGGTCTCCCGGGTCGTCAACGACGAGCCGGTGGGGCAGGAGTTGGTCGGCCGGGTGCTGGCCGCCATCGCCGAGCTGGGCTTCCGGCGCAACGACATCGCTCGTAACCTGCGCTCCCGGCAGCTCAACGCCACCGTCGGGCTGCTGATCGAGGAAATCGCCAACCCGTTCTACGCGACCATCGCCAGCGTCGCCGCCGAGATCGCCGCCGCCCACGGCACCATGCTGATCACCGCGTCCTCCGAGGAGGACCCGGAGCGGGAACGCGCCCTGCTCCAGGACTTCACCCAACGCCGGGTCGACGGTCTGCTGGTGGTGCCGGCGGGCCTCGACCACTCGTTCCTGCGGCGTGAGGTCGAGCTGGGCATGCCGGTGGTGTTCCTGGACCGGCCGCCGCAGGGGCTGCAAGCCGACGCCGTGCTGTTGGACAACCGGGGCGGCAGTCAGGCCGGGGTCAACGCGCTGCTCGACGAGGGGCACCGGCGGGTCGGGCTGCTGCTCGGCGCGCCGAGTGTGCCCACCATGCGTGAGCGGCTGACCGGGGCCCGGGCGGCGCTGGACGCCGCCGGAGTCGAGCCGGACGATTCGCTGGTCCGCGAACGGCTCATCGCTCCCGAGGAGGCCGGGCGGGCGGTCGCCGCGCTCCTCGACCTCCCGGAGCCGCCCACCGCGTTCTTCTGCGCCAACAACCGGCTCACCGTCGGTGCGCTCCAGGAGTTGCACCGACGGGGCAGTGACGCCGCGCTGGTCGGCTTCGACGACTTCGAACTGGCCCACCTGATGCCCCGGCCGCTGACCGTCGTCGCGTACGACACCCGGGAGCTGGCGAGGGTCGCCACCGAGCGACTGTTCCAACGGATAGCCGGCGACGACACCCCGCCCTCCACAACGGTCCTCCCCACCACCCTGCTGAAGCGCGGCCTCCCCTAACCCCCTCCCTCCCCCGGCCCCGCACCCACACCCCACCCCACCCCACCCCACCGCACGCGCGATCTTGCGGTTTCTGTTGTCGCTTTGTCGGCATATCGCCCGCTCTGCCGGGACAGAAAGCGCAAGATCGCGGAGGTGGGGAGGGGCGGCGCGGGCAGGGTCAGGCGGGGTTGGTGGTGAGGAGGGCTTCGACCTCGGCGCGGGTGGGCGGGTTGGCGCCGCGGCGGGCGCAGGTCAACGCGGCCACCGTGGCGGCCTGCCGGAGGACCACACCCCACTGCGGCCCGGTCACCGCGGCGAGCCGGTCGGCCGGCCGGTCACCGAGCGCGTCGAGGTCGGCCAGCGCGGCCAGCAGGCCACCGGTGAACGAGTCGCCGGCACCGACGGTGTCGACAACAGTGGTCCGCACCGCCGGCTCCTCGTGCAGCGAGCCGTCGGGCGCGAGCAGCCAGGCACCCTCGCCGCCCCGGGTCACCACGGCGCAGGACACCCCGGCCGCCCGCCACTCGGTCATCACGTCGGCCAGCGACCGGTCCGGGTAGAGCCAGGCCAGATCCTCGTCGCTGGCCTTGACCAGGTGCGCGAGGCGGATCTGCCGGCGTACCCGCTCCTGCTCCGCCGCCCGGTCCGTGACGATGCTCGGCCGCAGGTTGAGGTCGATGGAGACGGTGAGCCCGTCCCGCTGGCGTTCCCGGGCGAGCAGGCCCTCCAGCACTTCCGCACCGGGGGCCAGCGCGAGCGCGAGGGATCCGGTGTGCAACGCGACCGCCGGTGTTCCGGCCAGTTCGGGCAGCTCGCGCGGCGTCCACTGCCAGTCCGCCGCACCGGCCAGCCGGAATTCGTAGCTGGCCTGCCCGGCGGCGTTCAGCGTGGCCACCGCCACCGACGTGGGCTCCTCGGCGTGCACCGCCCACCCCAGGTCCACCCGGTTGGCGCTCAGGTGCTCGACGAGCTGCCGACCGTACTCGTCGTCGGCGAGCCGGGCCAGCAGTCGTACCGGCTGGTCGAGCCGGGCCAGTGTGACAGCGACGTTCGCCGGGGAGCCACCCGGCACCGCCCGCTGACCCTCGGCGGTGACGACCAGGTCGATCAGTGCCTCACCCGCGACGACGATCACGCGGTCACCTCCCCCGGTGCGAGCGGGCCGGGGCCACCGAGCCCGTCGGCCGCGCGGGACAGCAGTACCGCCTGGTAGGCGTGGTAGACGTCCGGTCGGCCGTGCCAGACCGTGCCGGCGGGCCGGTTCTGCGCGTCCAACTCGTGCCGCCATCCGGTCTGGTCGATGAGACTGCGGCGGGCGTACGCCCAGAAGGCCCGGTACCAGTCGAGGTAGACCGCGTCCCCGGTGCGCCGGTGCAGGGTGATCGCCGCACCGACGGCCTCGGCGAGCACCCAGTGCATCCGGGAGCGCACCACCGGCCGGTCGTCCCAGTCGATCGTGTAGACGAAGCCGTCCGCGCCGTCGACGGCCCAGCCGCGACGCACGGCGGCGGCGAACAGGGCGCGGGCGTCGGCGAGCAGCCAGCGGGGTGGCTGCGGCAGCACCGCCTCCAGCTCCAGCAGCAGCCGAGCCCACTCCAGCCAGTGCCCGATGGTGGAGCCGTACGGCCGGAACGGGTCGGCGGGCTGGTCCCGGTTGTAGTCGGGCAGCGGCGACCAGTCGGTGGTGAAGTGTTCGGGCAGCCGCCAGTCGTGCCGGGCCGCCTCACCGTGCACGAGGTGGGTGGCGATCCGCAGGGCCCGGTCGGCCCAGCTCGCGTCGCCGGTGGCGGCGGTAGCACCGAGGAACGCCTCGACCATGTGCATGCTGCTGTTGGCGCCCCGGTAGTCCTCGGTGACCGTCCAGTCGCGGTTCCACGACTCGCGGACCGCCCCGGCGTCCTCGTCCCAGAACCGGTCCCGCACGACGGCCAGCACGTCCGCGAGCAAGCGGTCCGCGCCGGGCCGTCCGGCGCGCGCCGCGCTGGAGGCGGCGAGCAGCACGAACGCGTGGTCGTAGCCGGCCTTGCGGTCGTTGACGGGTGCGCCCTGCTGGTCCACCGCGCTGAACCAGCCGCCGTACCGGTCGTCGCGCAGCAGCGTGCTGAGCGCGGCGACCCCGTGGTCGACCAGGGCGGCGGCGTCCGGGTCGCCGTTGCGATGGGCGAGGGCTGCCACGTGGGTCATCCGGCAGGTGATCCAGGTGTGGATCGGTTCGCCCCGATCCGGGGTGCGGTCGTCGGTCAACCACCAGAAGCCGCCCTCGGCCCGTACCGAGCGGCGGGCGGTGTCGAGCAAGGTCCGGGTCTGGTCGGCGAGGAAGTCGTCCAGATCGGGCAGGTCTGTCGACCCCGCCGGAGCGGGGGTCGTTGCGGCGTCGGATCGGGGCACGTCGGTCATCTCAGCTGGTCACCGTTGGGTAGGAAAGGGACATACGGCCAGGATCGGCGGACAGACCGGGTCCGCGCCGGGAAACCGTCAAGGGGACACCGCGAACCGGGTGCGGCAGGGAGAGGATCATGCACACAATCCCTTCCCTTTTGTCCGTTGACATCGTTGTCACCGGTCAACCCTGCTCCGGCAGCCGGCCGACTGTCAATTCCGGCTGCGTCACACCACAGCAGGACAGCTTCGGTCAGTAGTAGTCGTCGATCGGCCGACGTGCCTCCTCGAACAGCGCCGGCCCCTCGTACCGGACCGGGGGCAGCGCCGGGGTGGGCGGCTTGACCTCCTCGAACTGCTCGCTGGACAGCGCGTACACCACCCGGCCGAGGCCAGACCGCTCGATCGCTGTCGCACACATCCCGCAGGGCTGGCAACTGGTGAACATGGTGGTGCCGGCAGCCACCTCGGGCGGAAGCTCCCGGGCCGCCCAGACGGCCAGCTTCAACTCCGGATGCGCGCTGATGTCCGCGTCGGAGACCACCGTGTTGTGGTCCTCGACCAGGACCACGCCGGCCGCGTCGACAAGCAGCGAGCCGAACGGCCGTTCGCCGGACGCCCCAGCCCGCCTGGCGATCTCCACGGCCTGGCGGAGAAACTTCTCGTCGTCGGGGGTCATCGATCCTCCTCGCCAATCTGCACCCGTCCACGCTAGCCACTGTGGACCGGCACAGGAACGCCGTGACAGCCCAGGAGGACCAGATGGATCTGCCCGAGGGACTTGACTGGGTACGCGGATCACCCGCCGGTCGCGCCTGGCTGGCCACCCTCCCGACGTGGCTGGCGGAGTGCGCGCAGCAGTGGTCGCTGCGACTCGACCCACCCTTCCGGTACGCGTACGCCTCGCTGGCGCTCCCCGCTCAGCTGCCCGACGGCACGGCGGCGGTGCTGAAGCTCCAGTACCCCGACGAGGAGAGCCGGCACGAGGCCGACGCGTTGGCCCACTGGGACGGTGACGCGGCGATCCGCCTGCTCGCCCACGACCCCGGGCGGCGCGCCCTGCTGCTGGAACGCTGCCAGCCCGGCACTCCCCTGCACGACCTTCCGCCGGACCGGGCGCTCGACGCGGTGATCGGGCTGCTCCCCCGGCTCTGGCGACCGGCCGGCGCGCCGTTCACCCCGCTGGCGCAGGAGGCCGCCGGCTGGATCGACCGGATGCCCCGGGCCTGGGAACGGACCGGCCGGCCGTACCAGCGGCGGCTGCTCGACGCGGCGCTCGACCTGCTCGGCGGTCTGGCGTCGAGCCAGGGCGAGCAGGTGCTGGTCAATCAGGACCTGCACGCCGGCAACGTGCTCGCCGCCGACGCGCTCCCCGGCGACCGGGGGCCGTGGCTGGCGATCGACCCGAAACCGCTGACCGGGGAACGGGAATTCTCGGTGGTGCCGATGGTGCGCGGCCAGGAGTTGGGGCACTCACCGGCCGCCGTCCGGCACCGACTGGACCGGCTCTGTGCCGAGCTGGGGCTGGACCGGGAGCGGGCTCGGGGTTGGACGATCGGGCACACGCTGGCCTGGAGCGTCGCCGACGACGTTGTCTTTGCGCAGAATATCGAGGTGGTCCGCTGGCTGCTCGACGCCGACTGAAGCCGCTCAGCGTCAGGGCGACCGGCTCAATCCACCTGACAGGTACGACACCAGTAGAGGTTGCGCCCGGCAAGCTCACCACGGCTGATCTCGGTGCCGCAGACGTGGCAGGGCGCCCCGGGGCGGCGGTAGACGTACACCTCGCCACCGTGCCGGTCCACCCGGGCCGGTCGGCCCATCGCCTCGGGCAGGTGCGAATCGCGGACCGTGTCGATGCGGCCGTGCTCCACGGCGAGCCGCATCAGCCCGACCAGGTCCGCCCAGAGCGCGTCCCAACCGGCTCCGGTCAGCTGCCGGCCGGGCATCGTAGGCGACAGCCCGGCCCGGAACAGCGCCTCGGTCACGAAGATCAAGCCGGTGCCGGCCACCACCGACTGGTCCAGCAGCAGCGCGGCGAGAGGTGTGGCACTGCGCGAGATCCGGGCGTACGCCCGCTCCGGGTCGGCGTCGCCGCGTAACGGATCCGGCCCGAGGCGGTCCCGCAGTGCCGCCACCTCGGGCGGAGTGAGCAGCTCGCAGGCCGTGGGGCCACGCAGGTCGAGCCAGTGCCGGTCGCTGGCCAGCCGCAGCCGCACCTGGCCGACCGGCTCCGGCGGCTCCCCCGGCCCGTCGGCGAACTTGCCGTACAGCCCGAGGTGTACGTGCAGGGTCAGCTCACCGGCGTAGTGGTGCAGCAGGTGCTTGCCGTACGCCTCGGTGCCGTCCAGCACGGTCCCGGAGAGCCGGGCCGCACCCTCGGCGAAACGACCCTGCGGGCTCGCGGCGTGCAGCTTGTCCCCGGCGAACAGCTCGGCGTGCCGGGCCGCCAGGCGGTGGATCGTGTGTCCCTCTGGCACGGGTGCCAAGGATAGCCAGTCCCGCCCGACCGGGCCGCGCGCCGATCAGGGCCCGCATCAGCCGGGCTCGGGGCTCGTACCCAGGATTGGTGTCAGGAAACGCCCAGGTGGGTATTTGAGGTGCGACACCGCGTGGGTGCCACCCTTCCGTCGGCCACCACGCATTCATCAGGAGGTGTGTAGTGGTCAGGATTCCTTCGCTGTCCCGCCGGTCCGAGCCGGCACCGACGCGGGACGAGAACCTCGACGGCCGCGTGGACGGCCGCGACACCGCGGTCACCGGGACCGGCCCGACCGGTGACAACGCCGGCCGGCCGGTGGTCACCGACCGCGACGCCGACCAGACGACGTACCGCAGCGCGGGCGCCACCGACGGCCAGACCAGTGAGGCCGAGCGGCGGGCCAACGAGCGGGCGGCGGTTGCCCGCGCCGCCACCGCGCGGCCGGTGGAGCCCGAGCCCCGGGCCGGCACCGCTCGCCCGGTCGCGCCCGAACCGTCCAACGGCGCCACCCGTCCCGTCGCACCCGAGCCCGTGTCCGGCACGACCCACCCGGGCGCCTCCCAGGCCCGCACCGGCACCGCAGAGACTGCGGAGACCGACGCCCGGCCCACCGTCACCCCGAGCACGGCACGCACCGCCGAGCGCGACAGCGTCACCCGGCGGCCCGACACCACCGACCGGGCCACCACGGACCGCCCCGTCGACCCGACTCCGGGCGTCACCACGCCCGAGCCGCCGGTGACGCGGGGCCCGAAGCCGCGGGCCAGCCTGCTCGCCACGCTCGGCCTGATCGTCTCGGTCGCCGGCGCGATGTTCGTGCTGACCGGCACCCTGGCCGGGTACGGCATCGGCCTCGGCGCGTTCGGTGCGGTGCTCGCGGTGCTCGGCCTGATGGCCACCCGCCGTCGGCACGTCGCCGGCACTACCGACGCGCTCTTCGGCGTGCTGATCGGGTTGGCCGCGGTCGTGATCGGGGTGCTCGCGATGACCGGCCAGTTCGACTGGCCGACCACCGACGGCGACTGGGTGCAGCGCTTCCGCGAGTGGCTTGACTCACAGTTTGTCGATCGTTTCTAGCGGGCACTGTTCCGCTCGCCGGTGATGCACCGGCGAACAGCCGGCGGTTCGCCGGCAGCCCGACCAGTCCGGTGGTTCACCGGCCGGGCGACACCCTTTCAGGGGCGGCGGTTCGCCGCCCCTGAAGTGTGTCCGGGGGTTGACAGTCCCTCGACAGGGACGACGACGACTTCCCCGGCGCAGCGACGCCGCCGGATGGGCGAGCGGCCCGTCGCCGGGTGGCCGGAAGCGCGATTTCCGACGGACGCCGCCGTGACGCAACGAATCACATCCGGGAACCGCCCAGACGCAACGAATCTTCGGTCTGCGCAACTCTCGGTGGTGGATCCTGCCGCTGACGCCGCATAACGTTGAGTCACGGCGCCAGCCCGTGGGCCACGGTGGCCGGGCGCGCCCGACCCCTGGGAGCAGGACAATGACGATGGACGCCACCAGCCAGCGCCTGTTGATGTGCCGGCCGACGTACTTCGCCGTCGACTACGCCATCAACCCCTGGATGGACCCGAGCGCGCCGGTCGACGCGGCGCTGGCCGTCCGGCAGTGGGAGCAGCTGCGCCAGACGTACCGTGACCTGGGCCACACCGTCGAGGAGATCACTCCGGTGCCCGGCCTGCCCGACATGGTCTTCGCCGCCAACGGCGGCACCGTGATCGACGGCAAGGCGATGGCGGTGCAGTTCCGTGACCCGCAGCGCGCCGACGAGGCGCCGGCGTACCGGGCCTGGTTCGAGGCCGCCGGCTTCGAGATGTACGACCCGAAGCACGTCAACGAGGGCGAGGGCGACGTCCTGCTGGCCGGTGACCACCTGCTCGCCGGCACCGGCTTCCGCACGGCACACGCCGCACACGCCCAGTTGCAGGAGGTCTTCGGCTACCCGGTGATCACCATGCAACTGGTCGACCCGCGCTTCTACCACCTGGACACCGCGCTGACGGTGCTCGACGAGCGGACCGTGGCGTACCTGCCCGAGGCGTTCTCCCCGGGCAGCCGGGCGGTGCTGCGCCGGCTCTTCCCCGACGCGGTGCACGCCACCATGGCCGACGCCGAGGTGCTGGGGCTGAACGCGGTCAGCGACGGGCGGCACGTGGTGCTGCCCGCGCAGGCCACCGACCTGGCCGCCAAGCTGCGCGACCGGGGCTACGAAACCATCGGTGTCGACCTGTCCGAGCTGCGTAAGGCCGGCGGCGGACCGAAGTGCTGCACGCTGCGACTCCGTCAGGGAAAGGCAAGCAAGTGATAGTGGATGACATCCTGCGGACGCCGGGAGCGGTCCGGGACGCCGAGCGCTGGACGGCGCACAACTACCACCCGCTGCCGGTGGTGATCTCGTCCGCCGAGGGCGCGTGGCTCACCGACGTGGACGGCAAGCGCTACCTGGACTGCCTGGCCGGCTACTCCGCGCTGAACTTCGGTCACCGGCATCCGCAGCTGATCGCCGCCGCGCACGCCCAGCTGGACCGGCTCACGCTGACCAGCCGGGCGTTCATCCACGACCAGTTCGCCGACTTCTGCCGGGAGCTGGCCGAGCTGTGCGGCAAGGACCTCGTGCTGCCGATGAACACCGGCGCCGAGGCGGTGGAGACCGGCATCAAGGTGGCCCGCAAGTGGGGCTACCAGGTCAAGGGCGTGGCCCTCGGGCAGGCCAACATCGTGGTCGCCGAGGGCAACTTCCATGGGCGGACCACCACCATCGTCAGCTTCTCCACCGACGAGGACGCCCGCGCCGACTTCGGGCCGTACACCCCGGGCTTCACTGTCGTGCCGTACGGCGACCTGGACGCGCTGACCGCCGCGATCGACGAGAACACGGTGGCAGTGCTGCTGGAGCCGATCCAGGGTGAGCAGGGTGTGGTGGTGCCGCCGGAGGGCTACCTGCCCGGCGTACGGCAGGTCTGCACCGAGCGCGACGTGCTGTTCATCGCCGACGAGATCCAGTCCGGTCTGGGGCGTACCGGCGCGACCTTCGCCTGTGACCACGAGGGCGTCGTGCCCGACATGTACCTGCTGGGCAAGGCGCTGGGCGGCGGCATCGTGCCGGTGTCCGCGGTGGCCGCGAACGCGGACGTGCTCGGCGTGCTCAAGCCGGGCCAGCACGGCTCCACCTTCGGCGGCAACCCGCTCGCCTGCGCGGTGGCGGTCGAGGTGGTCCGGCTGCTGGCCACCGGCGAGTTCCAGCGCCGCTCGGCCGAGCTGGGTGAGCGGTTGCGGGCCGGCCTGGAAGGGCTGGTCGGCAAGGGCCTGGTCGGGGTACGCGTCCGTGGCCTGTGGGCCGGTCTGGACATCGACCCGGCGCTGATGAGCGGACGCGAGGCGTGCGAGCGCCTGATGGAGCGCGGGGTGCTGGCCAAGGACACCCACGGCTCCACCATCCGACTCGCCCCACCGCTGGTGATCACCGAGGAGGAGATCGACCTGGCGGTGGCCGCTCTGGCCGAGGTGCTGGCCGGCTGACCCAGAACGTGGTGGAAGGCGGGCGTCGGGTCTCCGACGCCCGCCTTCCGCGTCAGGGTCGGGGGAGGCGCATGGCCATCGTCGGGGCCTCGGCCATCACCGAGGTGGGGGTGAACGGGGCGCCGGTGGGCAACTCCTCGGCGCGGCCGATCTGCACGCCCGGGTACAGCTCCACCATGTCGTTCTCACCGAGCACCCGGGACTGCTGCGGGGCCAGCGGGATCCGGTCCGACTCGGCCATCGAACCGGCCGGGCGGATGCCGGAACCGTTGGTGCTGACGTCGGTCACGATGACCTCGCCGACCCGCAGCTCGAAGCGGACGTGACCACGGCTGATCCAGCGTCGGGCCTCGTCGTTGAGCCACTGCCCGAGCATGATCCCGCCGTCCTGCTCGGGGGCCCGGCCAGCCACCACCGGCTGCTCCTCGCTGAGCACGAACCGCCGCCGGACGAGGCCGCCGACGCGCACCGCGAGCACCTCGGTACGCGGGCGCGGCCCGGCGTCGCCGAGCCGTGCGCCGTGCCGGGGGCAGGTCGGCACGCCGTTGCGCAGCGCGGGCGGCGGCTGCGCCGCGGGGCTGCGGTCGGCACCGCCGGCCAGGTCGGCGAACGCGCCGCCCCCACCACCGCCGCCAAACAACGCGCAGCCCGACTCCGGGCAGCGCCACTGGCGGGCCAGCAGCTTCACGCCGGTCGGCGAACGCTTGCCGGCCACCGGCGCGTGACCCCCGCCGACGTGCGCGATGAACACCGGCCCACCGGCGCCGGGGACCGGAGCGACCACCCGACCGGGCTGCTCGACCAGCCACGGGAACCGACCGCGCAACCCGTCGAAGCGGACCCGGCTGAGCACCGGCAGACCGAGCAGGTCGGCGACCTCCAACATCCGGTCACCCGGGTTGTCGAGCACCTCGACGAGCCCGTCGTCGGCCCAGCGGCGGACCACCATCCGTTCGTTGGAGGTGAGGTCAGCGTCGGAGAGTAATGCCCGGTGCACCACCGCGTAGACCTGGACGCTGTCCTCCTCCAACTCGCGGGAGAGCGCGTCGATGACCATGCCGAGGCGCAGCAGGCTGGCCGGCCGACCACCATCAATGTCCTGGTAGCGGATCACCTCGGCCAGGTCGACCACGGCCCGGGCCAGCGACGGGTCGGTGCAGACCCGCCCCTCGATGGCGTCCAGCACCTTGCTGATCTCGAATCTCATGCCACGCTCCCGACGATGTCGTCGATCCGCCGGGTCGGGGACCAGCCCGTCAGCCCGCCCAGCTCATCTCGCACCGCTCCCGCGGTGAGCAGGTCTGCCATGCGCCGACCCTACCGGGGACGACGGACGGCATCGACCAGCGGTAGCAGGGTGTCGATCGACCCGGTACGCAGGCGGGGGCGGTGCCGCCCGGCACCGCCCCCGTCTTCCCCCTGGTGTGTTCAGCCGCGCAGCGGCCGCCCCACCTCGTGCAGATGACCGAGTGCCTGCCGGTACGACTCGACCAACCCGGTCTCGGCGTACGGGATGCCCTGCTCGACGCAGTAGGCCCGGACGATCGGCTGGGCCCGGCGCAGGTTGGCGCGCGGCATGTTCGGGAACAGGTGGTGCTCGATCTGGTAGTTGAGACCGCCGAGCGCGGTGTCCACCAGCCGGCTGCCCCGCACGTTGCGGGAGGTCAGCACCTGCTTACGCAGGAAGTCCAACTCGTCCTCGGCGGTCGGCATCGGCATGCCCTTGTGGTTCGGCGCGAACGCGCAGCCCATGTAGAGGCCCCACAACGCCTGGTGCACGACGGCGAAGAGCAGCGCCTTGACCGGGGACATGACAGCCAACAGCAGTGCCACGTACGCGGCGGTGTGCACGACGAGCAGTGCCGCCTCGACCGCCCGGTGCCGCATCGGGACGGTGTACCCGCCGTTCGGCTCCCGGCCGATGATCGCCCGGATGCTCGCCACGTGCAGGTTCAGGCCCTCCAGCAGGAGCATCGGGAAGAAGAGGTACGCCTGCCGCTTGGCCATCCAGCGACCGATCCCACGGGTCTCCAACGCCTGCTCGGGGGTCCACACCAGGGCACCCGCGCCGACGTCCGGGTCCTCGTCCTCGTGGTTCGGGTTGGCGTGGTGCCGGTTGTGCTTGTCGACCCACCAGCCGTAGCTGATCCCCACCGCCACGTTGCCGGCGAACAACCCCACCAACTCGCTGGGGCCCCGCCGACGGAACATCTGGCGGTGCCCGGCATCGTGACCGAGGAACGCGACCTGGGTGGTGGCCACCGCCATCAGTGCCGCGAGCGGAAGCTGCCACCAGGAGTCGCCGAGCAGGAACACGGCCACCCAGCCGGCCACGAAGGCACCGAGGGTGAGCACGATGCGGGTGACATACCAGCCGGGACGCCGCTCCAGCAGGCCCGCCTGGCTGATCCGTCGGGACAACTGTGCGTAGTCACTGCCTCGCCGTCGTACCGGCGGTTCCGCCACCGCTCCGAGCGCCATCGCTGCTCCCGTTCCGCTTGCGCCCGTACCGGGGTGGTTCGGGCTTAATGTCAAGTCTCCCGATCGCGGTAGCGCTGAGTAACCCCGACAACCCCCGAATAGTGGGTAGGGCAGGCCCTACCTTTCTGACTTCAAACTCAACTCAGCCGCCCAACTGCCGCGCGCAGTCGAGCCAGGTCACGTCGACGTCGCTCGTAGGTGGCGGCGAGCCCGACCAGCGCCAGCCCGCCGACCCCCAGATAGATCCACCGGGGCAGCAGATCCCACCCCCGGGCCACCTCGTGCAGTGCCAACAGCGTCAGCACCCCGCCGCCGAGCAGCACCGGCGCCTGCCACCGGCGGGTCGCGCCGGCCAGCACCACGCCGACCGCCGCCGCGCCGAGGAGCAGTCGCCGCCACGGCTGCGGGTCTGGCCCGGCCAGCACCGACACGAGACTGGGCAGCAACGCCGCCACCAGCCCCGGGCCGAGAGCCGGCCAGCTGGTCAGCCCCGGCCGGGTACGCAGCGCCAGCAGACCCGCGCCGACGGCGAGCGCCGCAGCCGGCAGTGTGTACGCCTCCAGCACCGTCACCCCACCGGCGGCCAGCAGCACCCAGGCCCCGAGCAACTCGCTGCCGGCGGCGATCCCGGCGAACGCCCACCGTCGACCGGCCGGTTCACCCCGGCGCAGCAGCCGCAGCGCGACGGCGACACCCCAGAGCACGCAGACGGTGGCGAGATGCCGTGCCACCTCGACGGCGAACACCGCCGCCACCAGCGCGACAGCCTGCGCGGCGGCGTCCAGCACCCGTGCCAGCCGGGCCCGCGCCGGGGTGAGCGCCGCAGCGGCCAGCGCCACCGCGGCCACCCCCAACAGTGGGTACGCGGCCGCCCGCAACGGCAGCCCGCCGGCGAGCGGGGCGGTCACCGCCAACGCGGACGCCGCACCCACGGCGGCGAGACAACCGACGACCCGTACCGCGGACCTGCGCGCCCCGACGGCGACCGCGACCGCCGCCACCAGCAGCACCGCCTCGGCCGCGAGCGTCGCCGCCCGGGTGGCCAGCAGACCCGCCACACCGGATGCCACCAGCACCACGCCCACCGGTACGGCGACCGGGGCGAGCACCGGGCGGGGCGGGGCCAGCGCGGTGAACAGCAGCGCGGCCAGCCCGGCGAGCAGAACGGCGGCCGGCAGCACCGGCCAGGGCGCCCCGATCGCGATGAGCAGCACCGGCAGCGCCGCCGCGACGAACGGCAGGGCGGCCGGCACCGGCAGCCCCACCCGCCGACCGGCCAGCGCCCCGGCCACCGCCAGCACGACCAGCGCGAACCCCACCGGGAGCACCGTCGGGTCGGCGACGACAGCCGGAACCCCCGACCACACCCGGCCCCGCCCGCCGTGCGGCGACCCGAGCGCGGTCAGCACCGTCGGCAGGGCCACCAGAACGGCCACCGCCGCCAGCGTCCCGCCCGCAGCCAGCAACAGCGCCGACCGGGCCGGCTCGCGCTCGGCTGCCGAAGGCCGGTCCCCGAGGGCCACCGGACCGGAGTCGCTCACCGACGGCGCCCAGCAGGCGACGACCGCGACGCCCAGCGCCGCCAGGGCGGCGTACAACGCGAGCGGTTCGTCACCCGCCCCGACCAGCGGCGCGAGGGCGGGCACTGCCACCGCGACGACGGCGCCGGTCTGCGCGTACCCGATCAGCTCCACCCGGTGACGACGCGCCGCGAGCGCCGCGACCAGCGACAGCCCGGCCCCCGCCAGCGCGAGCCGGGCCTGCCACCACGGCGGGGCGCCCGCGGCGAACAACGCCACCGCCGCGATCGCGGGCAGCGTGAGCTGCCCGACCAGCAGACCCGCACCGGCCACCTCGCGGTACGCCCCGACCCCCCGTCGTACGCCCAGTGCCAGCCCGAGCGCGGCGAGAACGCCGAGCGCCACGAGGGCGCCGGTCGGGGCGGCCAGTGCGACAAGCAGCCCGTGCCCGAGCAGGACGGCACCGCCGAGCGCACGGGTGAGCAGGGCGACCGGCGGGGTGGCCGGGCGGGCCAGCACGGCGAGCAGCAGCGCGACCCCGCCGACCAGGTCGACGGCGACCACCTGAGCCCAGGAGGCCGTCCAGCCGGCGGGCACGGCCAACAGCACCGCCACCGCACCGGCCGTGCCGAGCACCGCCCGCGCGTTGCGGGGCAGCAGGAGCACCGCCGCGCCAACCGCCAGCGCCACGGCGGGCGCCAACTGCCAACCCCAGCGCAGGTCCGATCCCAGCCCAGCCCCACCCCACGGCGGCAGTGACCGGCCGACGGCGGCGGCCGCAAGCCCGATGGTGATCAGCACCGTCACCTGTGCCGTGCCCGCCGCGACGAACAGCGCACCGGCCCGCGCACCGGCCCGCCAACCGTCGCCACCGCGCGCCGCCGGCAGTAGCCGCACGGCAGCGGCCAACCCGAGCGCCACCGCCGCCGTGGCGAGCAGCAGCACCGACGGCCGCAGCTCGGCCACCGGGCGCAGCACTGCGCCGGCGAGGACCGGCACCAGCAGCCCTGCCGCCACCGCCCGCAGCGCCCGCCCCCCGACGAGCCAGGCCGCACCGAGCCCGACCAGCACGACCAGCAACAGCGGCACACCGGCCAGCAGTGCGGAGCCCCCCGCCCGCCCGCTGACCAGCGGCACCAGCGCGCACGCCGCAGCATTCAGCAGCGCTGCGACATGGGCGATGCCGGCCAGCACCCGACCGACGAGCTGCGCCGCCCCTTCCCGGCCGCGCAGCGCGGCAAGCACGGCCAGGTTCAGCAACGCCACCCCGAGCAGGATCAGCGCCCACCCGGCCGCCCCCGCCCCGGTCTCGGCGGCGAGCAGCGGCAACGCCGGCTGAGCGGCCACCAGGGCGGCGAACCACGGCCCCGTCAACCCGCTCCACCTGCCGTACGCCACGGCAACCGCCGCGCTGGCCCCCCCGACCAGCGCGGCGTACCGGCTGCCCGGCCAGGCGGCCACGCCGGCCAGGTTCACCGACCAGGCCGCGTAACCGTCCAGCACCACCAGCAGCAACCCCACCGCGGCGAACGTCTCCGCCGTACCGCGCAGCCCCCGGCGGACCGCCAGCAGCGGCACACCCAGGGCGAGCGCGGTGAACGCGGTCAGGATCAACGCCCGCCCGCCAACCCCCACCGCCGCCCAGGCGACAGCCGTGAACACCACCGCCGCGGTGCCCAGCAGGAGTCCACCGAGGACGAAGAGCAGACCCTGGACCGTCCGCGTCGAGGTCTCCGCCGCACCCGGCCGCGAATCCGCCGCGACGCCAGGGCCCGGGCCGATGGCCGGCGCCGGCCCGACGAGCGACGGCGGGCGCGCCACGACCGAGGCAGCCAACCCGGCACGGACGACCGCCGCCAGTTCGGCCCGCCGCCGCGACACGGCCGTCAGGCGTCCGGCCAGCTCGGTGTACGCGCGGCGGGCCCGCTCCACCTGCGGCTCCAGCTCGGCGACCTCCCGGCTCAGCCGGACCACCTCGGCGGCGATCGGGTCGGGCGCGCGCCGGCAGCCGGAGCAACCGGCACTCAGATCGGCCGGCGCACCGCAGGCGGGGCAGGGGTAACGGGTGTCGTCCACCCGGTCATCATCGACAGCCCACCGGGTACGCCCCAGAGTGCGCGTACTCAGGAACGGGTGTGCTCGTACACCCAGGTGGCGTAGTCGGGGTTGCCGCTCTCCACCCTGGACACCAGGATCTCCGGCACCTCGTACGGGTGACTGACCCGGATCTGGTCCAGCAACGCGGCGAGCCGGTCCGGTGCGGTCTTGAACTGCACCGACCATTCGGTGCTCGTCTCCATTCCGGACCGCCACCAGTAGGTGCTGTCCACCTGACCACCCACCTGGGCGCAGGCGGCGAGCCTGCCGGCGACGGCGGCGGCGGCCAGCACATCGGCGACCGAACGCGCGTCAACCACAGTTGTCACCACGCAGATCTCGTCCACGCCCGCACCCTACGCGGCCATACGCCGCTGAGCCCGTCAATCGCTCGCAACCGCTACGCTGCGCATCGCCGCGCTCACCGGAGCCGGCTTTACCTCGCGACTGCGGGGCTCCGCTTCGCTGCACTCCTCGCGCTCACCGGTTTGCGGCGATCCAGGAGTCGATCTGCGCCCACCAGTCGAAGAGCCAGTCGATGCGCTGCTGCCGCCCGGTCGGAACCTCCTCCGGCGGCACCGACCAGAACCGCATCACGATCCGCTTGTCCATCGGCAGTTCCCGCCACACGTCGGCGACGGTGAGCATCCGGTCCAGTCCGGTGTGGGCGACGAAGATGACCCCGGCGTCCGGTGCGGCGTCCAGCGCGGCGAGCATCCCGCCGGGCTGCGGGGCGAGCACGTGGCGCATCCGCTCGGCGCGCAGCGCCATCCGTTCCAGGCCGAGTGAGCGCAGTCGGGCGATGGCGCGCAACCGCCGTTTGGGGGTGAAGTTGCCGCCCTCGGGGAAGATCACGAACGCGTCGTTGTCGTCCAGGCCGCTGGCCAGGTGCCCGACCTGACGGACCGTCTCCTCGCCGCGCTCCGGGGTCGGCGCGATGAACCGGTTGGGCAGCCGGTTGAGCAGCACGTCGACCGCCGGATCCCACTGGAGGCTGTCCTTGAGGACGATGCGTGGCTCCCGGTGGAACCAGTTGACCAGCCCGTGGATCAGGATGAACGAGTCACCCGGCCCGGCGTGCCGACAGAGCACCAGCTCGGGTCGGCCGGGCAGCGCGGTGTCCGGGTCCGTGCCCACCACGTCGATGCTCAACCGCAGTGTCCAACGTGCCTGCCAGAACAGCACCCGCAGGAACCAGCCGGCCAGCACGTAGTGGGCGCGCTGGAAGGCCGGCGACCTGGTGCGCCAGCCGAAGCCGGAGACGGCCCAGAGCACGAAGAGCGCGAGGAGCGCCGCAGCGTCCCAGACCAGGTAGAAGCAGCCGATCCAGAGCAGCCGCAGCGGGCGCAACCGGCCCGGGACCAGCGGGGACGCGGCCGCGGCGAGCAGCGCCCAGACCGGCAGCGTGGTGACCACGAAAAAGGCGAGCAGCACGACGGCGGGGGCCAGCAACAGCCGACGCAGCCACCGGGGAGGCAGCGGCATCACCGCTCCGCGTGGGTGGCGAGGTAGCGCCGGGAGGCGGTGTACGCGCGGCTGATCCGCCGTCCCACCGCCGCCATGTCCCGGTACGCCCACGGCGTGTCGTCGCGTGGGTTCAGCCCGCCGGTCGGCAGGACGTGCACCTCCACCCCCTCGGGCAGCGCCGCCATCTCCCGGAAGAACCGGTGCCGGCGGGAGATCTCGAACGCGACCTGCGCGATCTCCCACGGCCGGCGGGGCGGGGTCAGCTCCCGTTCGATCCGGCCCACCTGGAGGACGTAGATCCGGCGGGCGCCGACGGCCACCGCCTCGCCGATCGGGATGGAGTTGACGATCCCGCCGTCCACGTAGTGCGCGCCGTCGATCTGCATCGGCGGAAGCAGCCCCGGCACCGACGCCGACGCCATCACCGCCGGGACCACCGGACCGCTGTCGAACCAGTGCTCGGCGGCCCGCTCGATGTGGGCGGCGCAGCAGCGGAACGGCACCCGCAGGTCGGCGAAGGTGGTGTCCACCCCCAGCTCGCTCTCGAGCAGGCGGCGCAGCGGCCGGGGTGAGTGCAGGTGGGTCCGGGCGGCGAAGCGGCGCAGTTGCCGGGCGACCGAGTCGCCGTACACCTCGCTCGCCTCCGGCGAGGCCCACAGCCGGACCAGCCGGTCGGTCACCGCCTCCGACGGGTCGGCGGCGACCAGCGCACCGTTCACCGCGCCGATCGAGGTGCCGAGCACCATGTCGGGTTGGATGCCGGCGCGGAACAGCGCGCGCAACATGCCGACCTCGACCGCGCCGAGCACTCCCCCGCCGCCGAGCACGAACGCCACCGGTCCCCCCGCCATGTCTCCCATCCTGGCACGGGCCCGCCGCCGGCCCGGTGGGGCGTGGTCAGCCGACGGTCACCGCACGGCAGGGACCGTCCGCCGACGGCCGGCGGCGACGGCGTTGACAGGCCGGACACATTCGCGCAACCTGATACCGCTCCCACCCCTGAGGCAGGTGCGATCTGTGAAGGCAGCACTGCATCCGGGCCGATTACTGGCTCGCAGATACCGACTTCTGGACCAGATCGGCGCCGGCGGCATGTCGGTCATCTGGCGTGCCCGGGACGAGGTGCTGGACCGGGTGGTGGCGCTCAAGGTGCTCGCCCCGTCACTCGCCGCCGACGCGCGGTTCCGGGGCATGGTGCGCGACGAGGCGCGGGCCGCCGCCCAGTTGGTGCACCCGCACCTGACCTCCGTGCACGACTACGGCGAGACTGTCGACCCGGACGGCTCGATCACCTCGTTCGTGGTGATGGAGCTGCTCAGCGGCGAGGAGTTGAAGCTCCGGCTCACCGAGGGGCCGTTGCCGTGGACCGAGGCCGTCCAGGTGGGCGCGCAGGTCGCGGACGCGCTGGCCGCCGCGCACCGCCTCGGCATCGTGCACCGGGACATCACCCCGGCCAACGTGATGATGACCGGGACGGGCGCCAAGGTGCTCGACTTCGGCATCGCCACCCGGATCGGCGCACCCGACGAGGATGAGGACGGCGAGACCTTCGGCACCCCCGCGTACGTCGCCCCGGAACGCCTCGACGGCGCGCCGGCCCAGCCGTCCACCGACGTCTACTCGCTGGGCGTACTGCTGCACGAGGCGCTCACCGGCCGGGTTCCGTACCCGGCGGACACCTGGGAGCAGCTCAGTTCCGCCCTGGCCAGCGGTCCTGCGCCGACGCTGGCCGACCTGCCGGACCTGCCCCCGACAGTGGCCCAGATCTGTCTGCGCAGTCTCGCCCGGAACCCAGCCGATCGGCCGACCGCCCGGCAGGTCGCCACCGCGCTCCGCGACCACGCGCTGCCGGCCGAGCCTCCGACCGCGACCATCCGGGTGCCCACCGAGCCCCCGCCACCGCCGTCTCCCGCCGTGGCGACGCCGGCCGTGGCAAAGGCCGGGATGGCAACGGACGGCGGGGCAGCGGACGGCGGATCCTCCGCCGCCCCGGGCGAGCCGGAGACCGGGGCCGGCTGGTCCCGGCGGCGGCTGGTGTTGTTGCTGGTGCTGGCCGTCGGGGTGACGCTGGCCGGGGTGGCTCTGCTGCCCGAACAGCAGCCGACCCGCCGGGCGCAGCCCTCCGCCGCGCCGGTGGCGACCCCGTCGGCCGACCCGCCGGCCCCCGGGTCGTCCGCGCCGATCACACCGACCCCGCCGACCGCGCCACCGTCGGCGAAGCCGACGACCGGTGCGCCCACCTCGAACCCGGGCACCCTGGCCGAGGTCGCCAACCGGGTCGACGGGTTGATCACCGCCGGGTTGAGCGCCGGGGAGATCCGCGAGGACGTGGCCCTCGACCTGCGCAACGAGCTGCGCAACCTGACCGCGGCGGTCAGCTCGGGCCGAGAAGAGCTGGCCCCACCGGTGGCCCGGCTGCGCACGAAGGTCACCGTCCGCGTCGGTGAGGGCGGCATCAGTCCGACGTACGCGGGTCGGCTCGACGCGGCCATCGCCGAGCTGGGCGCGACCGGGGCCTGACCGGGCGGCCCGGCGGGTCAGCGCACCGGCACCCGGAGCGGTGCGCGGACGTCGTGCCGACCGAGGGCGAAGCGCCGATAGACCTCGGCGTAGCCGCTCGCCATCCGCTCGACCGAGAAGTTCTGCGCGACGTGCGCCACGCAGTCCTCCGGGTCGAGTCGCTCCGCCGCGAGCAACGCCGCGGGCAGCTCCTCCGACCGCTCGACGACGAGCCCGGTCAGCCCCGGCCGGACCAGCTCCGGCACCGCACCCCGGTTGAGCGCGACCACCGGTGTGCCGGTGGCCATCGCCTCCAGCATCACCATGCCGAACGGCTCGTCCCACTGAATCGGCATGATCAGGCAGCGGGCGTCGACCAGCATCCGCAGCGTTGTCGCGCGGTCCGCGTTGAGCACGACTGTCACATCGTCGCCGACCATCGGCGCGACGACCTGCTCGTAGTAGCGGCGCTCGGCCGGCTCGTTGCACTTGCCGGCCAGCAGCAGCGGCAACCCGGCGGCCCGGCACGCCTGGATGGCGGTGTCCGGGCCCTTGTCCGGGCTGAACCGGGCCAGCCACAGCACCGGCCCCGCGCCGGGTGTGTGCTTACGCGGAAAGCCGCGGATGTCCAGCGCGTTGTGCACCGTCCCGGCCCACTGCAGGTTCGGGTTCAGCCGGCGCTGGGCGTGCGAGATCGCCACCAGGGCGACCCCCGCGTCGACGTCGCTCAGCACGTCGCCGTACTCCCCCACGGGGTTTCCGTGCACTGTCGCGACCGTCGGCACGGCCCGGCGGCCGGCGACCAGCGGGCCGATGGTGGTGTGGTCGTGGATCACGTCGAAGTCGGCAGCGCTGATCAGCCGTTTCACCCGGGCCAGGTGAGCCAGCTCCGGCAGTGACTCGCCGAGCCGCTCGTACTGGACCTCGGCGACGGTGGAGACGAAGCCGTCGGCTGCCGTGCCGTGGTCATCGCCGGCACCGAAGAGGGTCACCGCGTGCCCCTGCCGGCAGAGCGCGTCCACCAGGGCGGCGACGACCTGCTCAAGGCCGCCGTAACCGGGCGGAGGTACGGACAACCACGGCGGAACCACCATCGCGATGCGCAGTGACCGCTCCTCGGGGCGGCCCGCAGGCGGGTGGTTCACGGTCACGAATCCTCCCGTTGGTCCCCGGTGCGGTGGCACCGCCGGTCAAGCCGGTCGGGCCGGTCGGCGGCGGGTTCCCCCGTGGTGTCCCCGGTAAACCGGACACGGCGGACGATCACCCGCCCACCAGAAGCTGGTCGTGGACCGAGCGCACCCCGGGCGCGGACCACGCCACCCGCTCCACCTGGTCGCGTTCCCACCAGGACCGGACCACTCCGGCGAGGACCAGCGTGTCGCCGTCCACCTCGACGGTCACCCGCTCGCCGCCGAGGGTGCGCGCCAACGCCCGCTGGACGTCCTGCCGCAGCCGCTCGCCGGCCGGCGGCACCGGGGGTCGTACCTCGATCAGGTTGGTGATGCCCCGGATGCCGTCGAGGCGACGCACCTCGGCCTCGGCGGCCCGCCGCTGCCACCCGAACTCGACCTCGCCGCGCAGCATCAGCCAGCCGTTGGCCACTGTCACGTCCAGCCGCTCGGCGGGCACGAAACTGTCCCACTCCAGGGCGCGGGTGGCGGCGATGGCGACCTCGGCGTCGGTACGCCCGGGGGTGCCGGGCAGCCGCACCTCCATCTGGTCGGCCACCGCCCGTACGCCGCGAACCCGCTGCGCACAGCGGGTCGCGGCCCAACCGCGAGCGGCACCGTCCACGAATCCGGTCAGGGTCACCACGCCCTGGTCGACGGTCACCCCGATCTCGTTCGGTTGCAGCTGAGCGTCCCAGGCCAGCTCGGCCAGGACGTCGCGTTGGATCCGCTGGTTGTCACGCACACCCACCACGTCGGTCATGGCACCCACCCCCGGTTCCGGTCGCCGAGACTCGCGCACTGAATCTGCCGGGCAGACGGGTGACGGCGGTTCACCCGATCCGGGTGAACCGCCGTCCGGGCGGAAGAAGCGGCGGGTGACGGAGCCGACCCCCTCGGCCCCGCCACCCGCCGCCGGAGGGAGGAAGCAGGTTCAGGTGGTGGTCAGGACGTCTCGGCGAGCGTGACGGTCACCGACTTCTCGGCGCCGTTGCGCTTGAACTGCACCTCGACCCGGTCGCCGACCTTGCCGGCCTGCACCGCGCCGACCAGGTCGTCCGAGTCGTTGACCGGCTTGTCGCCGAACCGGGTGACGACGTCGCCGCGCTGGAGGCCGGCCTTCTCCGCCGGGCTGCCCGGGGTGACCGACGCGACGAGCGCGCCGCCGCCCTCGGCCTGGTTGACGCCGACCCCGAGCGACGGGTGGCTGACCTTCTCGCCACGCTGGAGCTTGCCGGCGACGTCCTTGGCCTTGTTGCTGGGGATGGCGAACCCGACGCCGATGTTGCCGGTGCTCTGCCCGGAGGTCGCGATGGCGGTGTTGACGCCGATCACCTCACCCCGGGTGTTGACCAGCGCGCCGCCGGAGTTGCCGGGGTTGATCGGCGCGTCGGTCTGGAGCAGGCCGGAGATCGAGCTGACGGTCTGGCTCTGCTGCTGGCGCGGGTCCTGCGGCTGGCCCTCACCGGCGCGGATGGTGCGGTCGCGGGCGCTGAGGATGCCCGAGGTCACCGAACCCTGCAGGCCGAGCGGACTGCCCAGGGCGAGCACCTGGTCGCCGACCTGCATGGCGTCGCTGTCACCGAACTTCGCCGGCTTGAGGTCGCTCACCCCGCTGGCCTTCACCACGGCCAGGTCGGTCTTCGGGTCGGTGCCGATGATCTTCGCATCGGCGGTCTTGCCGTCGGCGAAGACCACCCGCACGGCGTCACCGGCGGCGGACGCGACCACGTGGTTGTTGGTCAGCACGTACCCGTCGGCGCTGAGCACCACTCCGGAGCCCTCACCGCTGTCGGTGGTGATCGAGACGACACTGTCCTGCACCGACGCGGCGATCTTCGGCAGGTCCGCGCCATTGATCACGGGGGCCGCGGAGTAGGTGCGGGTGATGCCGCCGCTGTCGCCGTCGAGGGCGAGCGCGAGCGCCCCACCGGCCACGCCGGAACCGAGCATCAGCGCGAACACCGCGACGCCGGCACCGGCGAACTTGGCGATTCGCCCCGGTCGGGGACCGCTGCCGGGCGGCGCGACCTGCGGGCCCCACGGCGGGACCGGCTGGCCCGGGTGCTGAGCGTGCAGACCGGGGTGCTGCTGGTGCTGAGGGTGCTGCTGGTGCTGGCCGTACGCCATGCCCGGCTGGCCCCCGCCGGCCCAGCCGGACTGCTGACCCGCGTACCAGGGGGCACCGGGGTAGTGACCGGCGGCCGGCTGTGGGTAGCCGGGCTGGCCGGGCGCCGGGTGACCGGAGACCGGGTACGGCGGCGCGGACGGGGTGGCGGCCGGGCGCTCGTAGCCGGTCGACGGCTCGTACCCGGTCGACGGGGCGGCGGCCGGGGCACCGGCGGGCGCGGCGGCCGGGGTGGCGGCCGTGGTCTCCGGGTCGGCGGCGGTCGAGACGACCGTCGGGTCACCGTCGGTCGACACGGCCTGCATGGGGGTGGTCGGGGAGTCGGACTGCACGCGCTCGTCGCGCGGCAGCTCGGCGGTGGGGTGCGACGGCTCGGCGTCGGTGGGGGCCGGCCGGCGCTGCGGGTCGGACTCGAACTCGGTCATGGCACTACCTTCTCCCCCAGCACTGCAATCAAGCTGGAACCGTCCTGGAAGTTGGCTGAAAGTCACTCGGCCGCGTCGTCGACCTGTGGCAGCAACGGCAGCCGGACCCGGAAGGTGGCCCCACCGCCGGGTGTCTCGGTCACCTCGACCGAGCCGTGGTGGGCGGTGACCAGGGCGGCCACGATGGCCAGGCCGAGACCGGTGCCGGTGTTGCCGTCGGCCCGCCGGGTACGGGCCGCGTCGGCCCGGTAGAACCGCTCGAAGACCCGTTCCGCCTGCTCAGGCGAGAGACCGGGGCCGGTGTCGGCCACCTCCACGACGGCGAAGCCACCCGGCTCGGCGCGCAGCCGTACCCGGATCTCGGCCTCCGGCGGAGTGTGGGTCAGCGCGTTGGTGACCAGGTTGCCGATCACCTGCCGCAACCGCGCGTCGTCGGCGGAGACGACCAGCGGGCCCGATTCGGGCTCGATCTCCAGCTCGATCCGCCGGTCCGGTGCCATCGCCCGCGCGGCCTGCACGGCGTCAGAGGCGAGCACCGGCAGCTCCACCGGGGTCAGCGCGAGGGGCCGTTCCCGGTCCAACCGGGCGAGCAGCAGCAGGTCCTCCACCAGCAGCCCCATCCGGGCCGCCTCGTCCTCGATCCGGCGCAGCAGACCGGCGGTCTGCTCCGGCGCGCGGGCCGCACCCTGCCGGTACAGCTCGGCGAAGCCACGAATGGTGGTGAGCGGGGTACGCAACTCGTGGGAGGCGTCGGCGACGAACTGCCGCATCCGCTCCTCGGAGCGGATGGCCCGCGCTTCGGACGCCTGAGCGGCGGCGGCGGCGTCGCGGGCGGCGCTCTCCGCCCAACGGGCCGAGGTTTCCGAGGCGGCTCGGGCGGTGAACGCCACCTCGATCTGGGTGAGCATCGCGTTCAGCGCACGGGAGAGCCGGCCCAGCTCAGAGGTCGGATACTCCTGCCCCTCCTCCGGGTCGGGCACCCGGCGGGACAGGTCACCGCCGGCGATCGCGGCGGCGGTGCGTTCGATCTCCACCAACGGTTTGAGGCTGGTCCGCACGATCGCCGCACCGACCGAGGCCAGCATGATCAACACCGCACCGCCGACCAGTAGGTCTATCCAGACGAGCTGCTTCACCGCCCGGTCCACCTCGGTGAGCGGCTGACCCACGGCGAGCACCGAGCCGTCCGGCTGGGCCGCGTAGTAGACCCGCCATCTGGTGAAGCCGTCATGGGACACGACGGTCCGCGGCTCCCCCTCCAGGTCCTCGAAGCCGTCCCGGCTGGTGGGGAATGTGGGCAGCTGCGCGGGGTCGAGACTGATGTCGTCGTAGATCGCCGGGTAGACCTGTTGCTCGTCAGCCACCGACACCACGTAGTCGCTGGGCAGCATGGCGTTGACCTGCCCGCTGCGCAGCTTCGGGAGCAGCTGACCCAGGCCCTGGGCGGTCGACCTGACCTGCCCGTCGACCTGCCCCTGCAGGTAGTTGCGCAGGAAGTAGGCGGTCAGCGAGCTGATCACCAGCAGCGCGACGGCGACCAGCGCGAGCACCGAGGTGACCAGCTTCACCCGCAGCGGGACGCTGCGTACCCGACCCTTCGCCTGCTGGACCGCGTTCACGCCGCCGGCTTGCGCAGCACGTACCCCACACCGCGGAGAGTGTGGATCAGCCGGGGCTGGGTGGTGTCGACCTTGCGCCGCAGGTACGAGATGTAGGACTCGACGATGTTGTCGTCGCCCCGGAAGTCGTAGTTCCAGACGTGGTCGAGGATCTGCGCCTTGGACAGCACCCGGTTGGCGTTGAGCATCAGGTACCGCAGCAGCTTGAACTCGGTCGGCGAGAGCTGCACGCGCTGGCCTGCCCGGTGCACCTCGTGGGTCTCCTCGTCCAACTCCAGGTCGGCGAAGGTGAGCCGGGACGGGGCCTGCTCGCCGGTCGTGGTGCGGCGCAGCACGGCGCGGATCCGGGCGGTCAACTCCTCCAGGCTGAACGGCTTCGTGACGTAGTCGTCCCCGCCCAGGGTCAGCCCACGGATCTTGTCGTCGGTGGCGTCCCGGGCGGTCAGGAACACCACCGGGGTACGCGTGCCGCCCTCTCGGAGCATCCGGATGACCTCGAAACCATCCAGGTCGGGGAGCATCACGTCGAGCACCACCAGGTCGGGCCGGTGGTCCTTGGCGGCGTTGAGCGCCGCGCTCCCGCTTGTCGCGGTGGCCACGTCGAAGCCCGCGAACCGCAGGCTCGCGGAGAGCAGTTCGAGGATGTTGGGGTCGTCCTCGACGACAAGCAGTCGCGCCTCGGTCTGGGTAGCGGGCATGTGCCAATCATCGGTGACGTCACTGCGCCAGCGCTGGACGCTTCCTGCAAAAAGGCTGTGAGTCGCCGTCGGTCAGCGCAGCAGGCGACGCAGCCCGTCGAGGGCGCCGTCGAGCAGCCGGATCGCGGTGCGCAGCTGGGTGTCGCTGAACTGCCGGGCACGCATCAGCCGACCCACCTCGGCGGTGAACGCGGTCAACCGCTGGTCGAGTTCGTCGAACAGCTCGGCCTGCGGGCCGGTGGTCGACGTCGGGCGGGGCGGCGGCGCGGGCGCCTCCCACCGGGCTCGCCGGGTCTGCCGGGTGGCCTCGCTCAGCTCCCGTTTGAGGTCGCGCACCGATCCGCGTACCTCGCTGCGGATCTCGCCGGCCAGGCTGGAGAGGTCCGCCACGGAGGCGGCGATGTCCGTCTCCAGCGCGGTCAGCTCGCCGGCCCGCTGGCGCAGCTCGGCACGCCCGGCGTCGGTGATCTCGTACGTCTTGCGGCCACCGGCCGCGGTGTGGCTGACCAGCCCTTCGGCCTCCAGCCGTTGCAGCCGGGGGTAGATGGTGCCGGCGCTGGGGGCGTACAGCCCGAGGAACCGGTCCTCCAACAGTCGGATCAGCTCGTAGCCGTGCTTCGGGCCGTCGTCGAGCAGCTTGAGCAGGTAGAGCCGGAGCCGACCGTGGCTGAACACGGCGGTCACGGCAGCTCCTCCCCGTCGTCGTCGACCGCTCGGGCGAGCAGGGCGATGCTCCCCGAGGTCGCGGAAGCCCAGAGCTTACCGTCGCCGGCGCCGAGCACCCCCTCGCTGCTGGGAAGTGGGAAGGTCGAGGTGCTCAGCTGCGGAAAGCCGCTGGTGATGCGGCCGGAAGCGGTGTTCAGCCGGACGGCGAGGTCGCTGTCCTCGCGGACCCGGACGGTGATGCTGCCCGAGATGGTGGTCAGCCGGATCTCGCTGCGCCGAGGGTTGTCCAGATCGCAGGTGATCGCGCCGGAGACGGTCTGCGCCCGCACCCGGTCGGCGGCGCTGTCGGCGAGGATCACCTCTCCGGAAACCGTCTCCAGGGTGAGGTCGCCCCGGACGCCGAGCGCTTCCACCGGCCCGGAGGTGATCTTCGCGGAGGTGCTGCCGCGGAGCCCCATCAGGGTGATCTGGCCGGCGACGACGTCGACGGTGGTCTGCCGGCGCAGGCCGGAGGCGACGAGTGAGCCCGCGACCAGGCCCAGATCGGCGAGGACGTCGGCGGGCACGGCGATGGAGACGTCCACCCGGGGATAGCGGTGGATCATCCGGAACCACCGCAGGACGTCCGACCAGCCCCGACCGCGCTCCTGGCGGATGCTGAGCCGGCCGTCGACGTGGTCGATCAGGACCGGCCGACGGCCGACCTGGGTCACGTCGATCCGGGTCGGCCCGTCGGTGGCGACCACGTTGAGCCGCCCACTGATCAGTCGCACGTCCAGCCTGACGACAGGATCGTCCACGGTGAGCCGCTGCGGGCTCTCGATCGTCCATCCGGCCATGGCGTCCCCCTCTCGCCGACGCGCGGACGCACGCCGAACAGGAGAAGAATGTAACGCGATACATCGCGATATCACAAGACAGTCGCGAGTGTCGCGCACCTCCGCACCTCAAGATCGCCCCCGATCCTGGATCCAGTGGCTTCCCGCACGACCGAGGCCACTCTTTCCTGGATCGAGCGCGATCTTGGCGCGGGGCGCGCGGTCTTGGCGCGCGGGGCGCGGGCGGCTCTCCCTCAGGCCGCCAGGTCCAGCTCCCGATCGGGGGTGTGCGTCGGGACCGGAACAGTCGGGCTCGCCGTGGGGACCGCCCGCAGCCGGGCCGGCGTCGGGGCACCCGCCGCTGGCAACAGGTGTACGGCCGACTCGGCGGCCCGGGCCAGCCACCGCCGGTCGGCGCCACGGGCCGGGTGCAGCGCTCCGGCGATCGTCACCGAGACCACCAGCTCCCGCGCCGTGACCACCCGGGCCACCGAGCGCAGCAGGGTGTCCGCGCCGAGGAAGGCGGCGACCGTGGTGGTCGACCCGGTGGCCGCACAGCGGTAGGTGAGCCGCAGCGGCACCACCGGACTGCCGGTGTCGATGGCCGCCTGGAACGTCGCGGGCCGGAAACCACCGCCGGGACGACAGTCGGTCGCGGTGCTTCCGGCGCACCACGTCGTACCCTCCGGAAAAACCGTCACCGACCGCCCGGCGCGCAGCGCGTCGGCGACCCGGCCGACGGTGGTCGGCAACGCCAGCGGCCGGGACCGGTCCACGAAGACGGTGCCCGCCGCCGCGGCCAGCAGCCCGAGCACCGGCCACGAGCGGACCTCCCGCTTCGCGACCATCCGGGTGGGCGCGACCGCCAGCACCGCGAGGATGTCCAGCCAGGAGACGTGGTTGGCGACCAGCAGCGCACGCCGCCGGGGCAGCCGCCCCTTCACCACGAGGCGGACACCGAACGCGCGCACGGTGGCCCGCGCCCAGCCGCTGATCAGCGTCTGCCGCTCCCGGGTGGGAAGCACTGGCGACAGCAGCGCCACCGGGATCCCGGCCAGCAGCATGCCGAGCGCGGCGACCAGCCGGAGCACCCGGCGGGCCACCGGCACGGTGGGCACCTCGCCGGCCACCGGCAGACAGTCGTCGTCGCAGCCCGAAAAGGGCCGCCACAGGTCGCGCGGTACGCCGGTCACCGCTGCTCCCCACCCAGGAAGTGCCGCAGGTAGCGCGGGTTCATCCGGTCCAGGGAGAAGAGGACGTAGAAGTCCGCGCAGCCGAAGTCGCTGTCGTACGACGGCTCGCCGCAGATCCACGCACCCAGCCGAAGGTAGCCCCGCAGCAGTGGCGGAATGGTGACGCGCGCGGCCCTGGCAGCGTGGAGCGGGCCGGTGGCGGCGGGGAGCGGGCCGGGCGCGGAGGCGGCCTCGGCGAACCAGGGCCGCAACGGGCGGACCCGCAGCGGCGGGGGCGACAGGTGCCGGGCCTGGGCCTGGGCCCACACCTCGGCGACCGTCCGCCCGCCGTCGGCCACCGGCACCGACGCACAGCCGCCGAGCCAGCGCGAGCCACGCAGGTGCAGGTAACGGGTGAGGCCAGCCCACATCAGGTTGATCACCGCCCCGGAGCGATGGTCCGGGTGCACACAGGACCGGCCCGTCTCGACCAGGTCGTCACGGAGCGGGTCGAGCGCGGTGAGGTCGAACTCGTTCTCGGCGTACCGCCGAGCGGTGCGTCCCGGTGGCAGCAGCCGGTACGTGCCGACCACCTCGCCGGTGCTGTCCTCGCGGACGATCAGATGGTCGCAGTACGCGTCGAAGGGGTCCACGTCCAGCCCGGCCTCGCCGGGAAGGAGGGTGGCGCCCAACTCGGTGGCGAACACCTCGTGGCGCAGGCGTTGCGCGGCCGCGACCTGGATGGGGTCGTCGGCGATCAGCAGGGTGTATCCGCTGGTCGTCAAGGGTGCGCCAGCGGCATGCAGAACGGCCATGGGATCTGTGTAGGTGCCCGGGTTGCCATCCACGGGGACCACTGGTGTCGATCGGGTGAACGCCGGCCGGCGAGACCGCTGGCGACGCCCGGCGGGGACCGTGCGAGGCTGCCCGGGGCAGACTGGCGACGGCGCCGACACGCACCATCGGAGGTCGACGATGCGCATCGAGTCCCGATACAACGGGCCGGCCGGTTCCGGCAACGGCGGCTGGAGCGCGGGGACCTTCGCCGCCGCGGCGGGCGGCAGCGGGCCGGTCGAGGTGACGCTGCGCCGGCCACCACCGCTGGAGACCGAGCTGACCCTGATCGGCGGCGAGGTCCGGGACCCGACCGGTGAACTGGTGGCCGAGGTGCGCGCGGCCGGAGTGGTCGATGCCGTCGTACCCCCGGTCGACCTGGAGACGGCGGTGGCCGCCGCGACCCGCTACCCCGGCCTGGTCGAGCATCCGTTCCCCAGCTGCTACGTGTGCGGACCGCAACGGGTCGACGGGCTGCGGATCTTCCCCGGCCGGCTGCCGGACGGGCGGACCGCCGCGCCGTTCCGCGCGCCCGCGCAGGTCAGTGCGGCCACGGTCTGGGCGGCGTTGGACTGCCCCGGCGGTTGGGCGGTGCTCACGCCGGGCCGCCCGTACCTGCTGGGCCGCATCGCCGCAGTGGTCGCGGCGCTGCCGCGGCCGGACGACGAGTGCGTGGTGACCGGGGCGTTGCTGCGCGTCGATGGCCGCAAGGCGCTCGTGCACACCAGCCTGTACGGGCCGGACGGCGCGCTGCTCGGCGCGGCGCGGGCAACCTGGATCGCCCGCTGAACCCGACCGTAGTCCGCAGGGAGGAGTCGCCTCCGCCCTGCGACGGATCAGGACATACGGACCGCGCCTGATTGACCTTGTTGCATTGGGCCGTCACGCTGTGCCACGGCGTACCTCGACGCCACACACGGGAGGAGAACGATGACTGACGGGCAGCGAAGCCCCACCAGCGACGGTCAGATCGTGGTGTCCGGTCTGACAAAGCAGTACAAGAACGTCCGGGCGGTGAACAACCTGTCCTTCACCGTGGCACCGGGACGGGTGACCGGCTTCCTCGGCCCGAACGGCGCCGGCAAGACCACCACGCTGCGCATGCTGCTGAACCTGGTCACGCCGACCGCCGGCACGACCACCATCAGCGGTCAGCGGTACGCCGACCTCACCGACCCGCTGCGGCACGTCGGCGCGGTGCTGGAGGCGTCCAGCGCGCACAAGGGCCGTACCGGCATCAACCACCTGCGGGTCATCTGCGCGGCGGCCGGGCTGCCCAAGCAGCGTGCCGACGAGGCGCTGGCCCTGGTCGGGCTGAGCCCGGCGGCGAAGCGCAAGTTCAAGGGTTACTCGCTGGGCATGAAGCAGCGGCTCGGTATCGCCGCCGCGATGCTCGGTGACCCTCGGGTGCTGATCCTCGACGAGCCGGCCAACGGGCTCGACCCGGAGGGCATCCGGTGGATGCGCGGATTCCTCAAGAACCTCGCCCACGAGGGCCGTACGGTGCTGGTCTCCAGTCACCTGCTGTCGGAGATGCAGCTGCTCGCCGACGACGTGGTGATCATCGCGGCCGGGCAGCTGGTCCGGCAGGGCCCGGTCGACCAGGTGCTCGGGTCGATGGCCCAGGGTGCCCGGGTCCGGGTCCGCACCCCGCAGGCCGAGGCGCTGACCGCCGCCCTGAAGGCGCAGTCGGCGACAGTGGACGTCGACGAGCACGGCGTGCTGCTGGTCGCCGGCGTGGACGCCCCGACGATCGGTCGCGCCGCCCTCACCGCCGGGGTGGAGCTGCACGAACTGACCACCGAACGGCCCGATCTGGAACGGGTCTTCCTGGAGCTGACGGCCGGAAAGGCGGGCATCCGATGAACCTGGTCCGATCCGAGCTACTCAAGATCCGCACCACCAGCACCTGGTGGTGGTTGGCTCTCGGCGCGTTCCTCTCGATCGCGCTGGCGTTCGCGGTCAACGCGTGGCTGGCCGTCACGGCGCTCGGCGGCGACGCCGACGAGATCGGCGTCAGCGCCGAGCAGGCGACCGCGCCGGCGCAGGCGGCGAACCTCTACACCTCGGGCCAGTACCTCGGGCTGATGTTCGTGATGCTCATCGGCATCCTGATGGTCACCAACGAGTTCTTCCACCAGACCGCGACCACCACGTTCCTGACGACCCCGCGGCGAACGTCGGTCATCGTCAGCAAGCTCGTCGCCGCGTGCCTGCTCGGCTTCATGTTCTGGCTGGCCACCACGCTGATCGACCTGGCCGCGGGCGCGATCTTCCTGTCCGCGAACGACTACGGCACCCAGCTCGGTGAGTGGCCCGTGCAGCGGGCACTGCTGTTCAACCTGCTCGCCTACGCGATCTGGACGATCCTCGGGGTGGGCATCGGCACGCTGATCACCAACCAGCTCGGAGCGGTGATCACGGCGGCGGTGCTCTATCTGATCGGCACCCAGGTGGTGGGTCTGCTGTTCCTGCTCCTGTCGAACCTGCTCGACAGCGAGGCGGTGCTCAAGTGGCAGGTGATCTGGCCGGCGGTGGCATCCCAGGTCATGATCACGGAGGGCACCTCTGAGTTCACCCCGTCCTGGTGGGTCGGCGCCCTGGTGCTGATCGGCTATGCGCTGGTCAGCGGGGTTGTCGGCGTCCTGCTCACCCGGCGGCGCGACATCGCCTGACAGCGCACCCGACCCCGGGGTGGCCGTGACAAGCTGGCCGCTCCGGGGTCGTCACCGCCATCGGCGGGACCGGGACATCGTGGAACTGACGCGCTACCAGCTCTCCACCGGACGCGCAGCGGTTGCCGAACTTCTGGCATCTTCTGTGAAACCGGCCACGGGACCGAGGCGGAAATGCCTGCGGGATCGGTACGGCGTAGCCTGGGAGCCGTCCAGTCCGTGCTCCTAATCGGGCGCGACAGGACACACCGCGTGCCACACAAACCCGCGTGAAAGAGGCGATTACCGGCCGTGTCGACCCAGCAGACTTCGCAGGAGAACCCACTGGCGGGTTTCGGCCCGAATGAGTGGATCGTCGAGGAGATGTACCAGCGTTACCTCGCCGACCCATCGAGCGTCGATTCGGCCTGGCACGACTTCTTCGCCGACTACCGGCCGGCACCAGGGGCGGGCACCCCGGGCGGTGCCGAATCGTCGGACAAGCCGGCCGCCGCCCCCGAGCCGGACGGCCAGCCCGAGGCCGCCGTCAGCGTCGCCCAGCCGAGCGCCCCGGCCAAGCCGGCGACCGCGAGCAAGCCGGCCGCCCCGAGCAAGCCGGCCGCCGCCCAGCCGGCGCCGACCAAGTCCGCCGCTCCGGCCACGCCCAAGGCCGCCCCGGCGAAGGCAGCGCCGGAGAAGGCGGCCCCGGCCAAGCCGGCCGCCAAGGCCACCGAGCCGAGCGCCAACGGCCCGCAGACCACCCCGTTGCGGGGCGTCGCCGCGAAGATCGTCCAGAACATGGACGCCTCGCTGAGCGTGCCCACCGCGACCAGCGTGCGCGCGGTCCCGGCCAAGCTGCTCGTGGACAACCGCATCGTGATCAACAACCACCTCGCCCGAGGGCGGGGTGGCAAGGTCAGCTTCACCCACCTGGTCGGCTACGCGATGGTGCGCGCGCTGGTCCAGCACCCGGAGATGAACAACTCCTTCGCCGAGGCCAACGGCAAGCCGGCGGTGGTCCGCCCGGCACACGTCAACCTCGGCATCGCGATCGACCTGGCCAAGCCGGACGGCAGCCGCAACCTGGTGGTCCCCTCCATCAAGGGCTGCGAGCAGATGGACTTCCGGCAGTTCTGGCAGGCGTACGAGGACGTGGTCCGCCGGGCCCGGCGCAACGAGCTGACCATGGAGGACTACTCCGGCACCACGATCTCGCTGACCAACCCGGGCGGCATCGGCACCGTGCACTCGATGCCGCGGCTCATGCAGGGGCAGAGCGCGATCATCGGTGTCGGCGCGATGGAGTACCCGGCCCCCTACCAGGGGATGTCCGAGGCCACCCTGGCCGAGCTGGCGGTCAGCAAGATCATCACGCTGACCAGCACGTACGACCACCGGATCATCCAGGGCGCGCAGTCCGGCGAGTTCCTCAAGGTGATGCACGAGCTGATCCTGGGCGAGCACGACTTCTACGACGAGATCTTCACCTCCCTGCGCATCCCGTACGAGCCGGTGCGGTGGATGCGCGACGTGGCGGTCAACTCCGAGGGGCAGATCAACAAGACCGCCCGGGTGCACGAGCTGATCCACGCGTACCGGGTGCGCGGTCACCTGATGGCCGACACCGACCCGCTGGAATTCAAGATCCGCAAGCACCCCGACCTGGACGTCCTCCAGCACGGGCTCACCCTGTGGGACCTGGACCGCGAGTTCCCGGTCAACGGCTTCGCCGGTCGGCAGCGGATGAAGCTGCGCGAGATCCTCGGCGTGCTGCGCGACTCGTACTGCCGCCGGGTCGGCATCGAGTACATGCACATCCAGGACCCGGAGGAGCGCCGCTGGGTCCAGGAACGGATCGAGCGCAAGTACGAGAAGCCGTCCGCCGACGAGCAGAAGCACGTGCTCAACCGGCTCAACGCCGCCGAGGCGTTCGAGACCTTCCTGCAGACGAAGTACGTCGGCCAGAAGCGCTTCTCGCTGGAGGGCGGCGAGTCGCTGATCCCGCTGCTCGGTGAGGTGCTGGAGTCGTCCGCCGAGAGCGGGCTGGACGAGGTCGTCATCGGCATGGCCCACCGGGGTCGGCTCAACGTGCTGGCCAACATCGTCGGCAAGCCGTACGAGAAGATCTTCTCCGAGTTCGAGGGCCACCTGGACCCGCGCTCGACGCAGGGCTCCGGCGACGTGAAGTACCACCTGGGCCAGAACGGCAAGTTCACCACCCCCGACGGCGAGCACGCGGTCAAGGTGTCGGTGGTGGCCAACCCGTCGCACCTGGAGGCCGTCGACCCGGTGCTGGAGGGCATCGTCCGGGCCAAGCAGGACCGGATAGACCTCAAGCTGGAGGGCTACACCGTGCTGCCGCTGGCGGTGCACGGTGACGCCGCCTTCGCCGGGCAGGGCGTGGTGGCCGAGACGCTCAACCTGTCGCAGCTGCGCGGCTACCGCACCGGCGGCACCGTGCACGTGGTGGTCAACAACCAGGTCGGCTTCACCACCGCCCCGGAGTACAGCCGGTCCAGCCTCTACAGCACCGACGTGGCCCGGATGATCCAGGCGCCGATCTTCCACGTCAACGGCGACGACCCGGAGGCCGTGGTCCGGGTGGCCCGGCTGGCGTTCGAGTACCGGCAGACGTTCAACAAGGACGTCGTGATCGACATGGTCTGCTACCGCCGGCGCGGGCACAACGAGGGCGACGACCCGTCGATGTCCAACCCCCAGATGTACAAGATCATTGACTCGAAGCGCTCGGTCCGCAAGCTCTACACCGAGGAGCTGATCGGTCGCGGCGACATCACCGTGGAGGACGCGGAGGAGCTGCTGCGCGACTACCAGGCGCAGCTGGAGAAGGTCTTCAAGGCCACCCGGGACGCCGCCTCGGCACCGCGCCAGCTCAACCGGCCGCGCCGTGAGGAGGAGCCGGAGCCGCAGGTCGACACCGCCACCGACGCGTCGGTGGTCAAGGCCATCGGCGAGGCGCACATCAACCTGCCGGAGGGCTTCACCCCGCACAAGCGGATCCAGCAACTGCTGGACCGGCGGGCCAAGATGTCCGTCGAGGGCAACATCGACTGGGGCTTCGGCGAGATCATCGCGCTCGGGGCGCTGCTGCACGACGGGGTCACCGTCCGGCTCGCCGGGCAGGACTCGCGTCGCGGCACGTTCGTCCAGCGGCACGCCTCGGTGGTCGACTCCCGCACCGGCGACGACTACCTGCCGTTGAAGTCGCTCACCGGCGACGGCGACCGTTCCCGGTTCTTCGTGCACGACTCGCTGCTCAGCGAGTACGCGGCGATGGGCTTCGAGTACGGCTACTCGGTGGAGAACATCAACGCCCTCGTCGCCTGGGAGGCCCAGTTCGGCGACTTCGTCAACGGCGCCCAGTCGGTGATCGACGAGTTCATCTCGTCCGGTGAGGTGAAGTGGGGCCAGCGCTCCGCCATCACCCTGCTGCTGCCGCACGGCCACGAGGGTCAGGGCCCGGACCACACCTCCGGCCGGCCGGAGCGGTTCCTGCAGATGTGCGCCGAGGACAACATGCGGGTGTCCATCCCGACCACCCCGGCGAACTACTTCCACCTGCTGCGCCGCCAGGCCCTGTCGCCCAAGCGCAAGCCGTTGGTGGTGTTCACGCCGAAGTCGCTGCTGCGGCACAAGCTCTGCGTCTCGTCGGTGGAGGACTTCACCACCGGCACCTTCCAGCCGGTGCTGCGCGACACCGCCGCCCCGGCGCCGGAGGCGGTGAAGCGGGTGCTGCTCTGCTCCGGCAAGGTCTACTACGACCTGTTCCAGGCCCGGCAGGAGCGCGGCGTCACCGACACCGCGATCCTCCGGCTCGAGCAGCTGTACCCGCTGCCGGTGGAGGAGATCCGGGCCGCCCTGGCGCAGTTCCCGAACGCGGAGGACTTCGCCTGGGTGCAGGAGGAGCCGGCCAACCAGGGCGCCTGGTCGTTCGTCGCGCTCAACCTGCTGGAGCACCTCACCGACGTTCGGCTGCGGCGGATCTCCCGCCCGGCCGCGGCCGCCCCGGCGGTCGGCTCGGCCAAGACCCACGAGGTCGAGCAGAACGCGCTGATCGAGGCGGCACTTCCGCGCCCGTGACCTGACCGCACCGCGACAGCCGGGGCAGGGCCGTTTCCACGGTCCTGCCCCGGCTCCGTCGGTCGACCCAACCACCCGCCCGGCCTGCGCCGGGCCGAGTAAGAGGACCTACCCATGTACTTCACCGACCGTGGCATCGAGGAGCTGGTCGAGCGCCGGGGCGACGAGCAGGTGACCCTGGAGTGGCTCGGCGAGCGGCTGCGCGACTTCGTCGACCTCAACCCCGAGTTCGAGACACCGATCGAGCGCTTCGCCACCTGGCTGGCCCGGCTCGACGACCCCGACGAGGACTGACCCACCCGGTGCCGGGAACCACCGCCCGATTGGGCAGCTGACGGGCGGCTGGCAGCTGGCCGGTGCCGGCCGGTCAGCCGGTCCGCGACGTGACCGGTTCCAGGCCCGTGCGTCGCAGTTTCTGCCAGCCCAGCCGGCCGCCGGTCAACGCGGTGACCACGGCCTGAACCATCACCAGATACATCAACTGCCGGTAGACGAACTGTTGGAGCGGCAACACCCACAGCACCCCCAACTTCTCCCGGTCCAGCCGGAACGCCACCACCGCGGTGACCAGTTGCACGCCGAGCATGACCAGCCAGGCCACCGCCGTGGCGGTCCGGTCGAGGAAGAAGAGGCCGTACAGGGCCAGTAGGTCGATCACCGGCGCGAGCAGCGGCAACAGCACGCCGAAGAGGCTGAGGAAGAACAGGCAACGCCGGGTGAACCGGCCCGACGCACCCCGGTCGAATACGGAGCGGCGATGCTTCCACATCGCCTGCATGGTGCCGTAGCTCCACCGGTAGCGCTGTTTCCAGAGCTGGCCGATGCTCGTCGGCGCCTCGGTCCAGGCGCGGGCCGTCTCCTCGTAGACGACCTTCCAGCCGGCCCGACCGAGCGCGATGGTGACGTCCGTGTCCTCGGCCAGGGTGTCATCGGTCATCCCCCCGGCGTACCGCAGCGCCTGTCGCCGGAAACCGCCGATCGCCCCGGGCACCGTCGGCATGCAGCGCAGCGTCTCGTAGAGGCGCCGGTCCAGGTTGAACCCGATGACGTACTCGATGTGCTGCCACTTGGCGATCAGGCTGCGCCGGTTGCCGACCTTCACGTTGCCGGCCACCGCGCCCACCTGCGGGTCGGCGAAGGGCTGCACGAGCCGGCGGACGGCGTCGGGTTCGAAGACAGTGTCCCCGTCGACCATGACGATCAGGTCGTGCCGGGCGAACGCCACGCCGGTGTTCAATGCGCTGGGCTTGCCACCGTTGGGTTTGCGGACCACCCGGACGTTGGGCAGGCGGAGCGCGTCGACGATGTCCGCGGTCCCGTCGGTGGAGCCGTCGTCGACGACAACCACCTCGATTCCGCCGGGATGGTCGCCGCCAGCGAGTGAACGGACCGCCGCGGCGATCCCCTCCTTCTCGTTGTACGCCGGGACGATCACCGACACCGGCGCGGTGACCGGCGGCCCCCACGTCCAGTCCGTGGCCCGACGGCGACGGGCGTGTCGCCCGGCGAGCAGGAACAGCACGGCGGTACGCCCGACGGTGAGCACCCCGACGAGCACGAAGAGGATCCCGAACACGGTCAGCACCTGGTCGGCGCCCCGTACCGCCCAGACCAGCATCTGGCCGCGCCAACGGTCCCCAGCGGTGGCCGCCGCACCGGATTCCGCCCGGTAGTCGACCCCGGCGGCGGCGAAAGCGAGGTTCAGTCCGTCCGTCGCGGTGACGAAGCGGTATCCCCGTTGCTTCATCATCGGGATGAAGCGGTCGAGGGCGGCGACGGTCTGCGCGCGGTCACCGCCGGCGTCGTGCCAGAGGGTGATCGCACCCGAGTCGCCGTCCGGGGTGGCGTTCTCGACGATCTTGTCTACGCCGGGCAGCGCCCAGTCCTGGCTGTCGGTGTCGTTGAGCACCGTCAGGTAGCCCAGGTCACCGGCGGCGATCAGCACCGGCCAGTCCTGGTTGTCGATCGCGTCGGCATGCGAGGAGTACGGAAACCGGACCAGCGAGGTGCGCACGCCGGTGACGGCGGCGAGGGCGAGCTGGGTCTGGGCGTACTCCAGCTCTTGCCGCCATCCGGACAGCTCGGTGAGGTCGGGGTGGGTGAACGTGTGCACGCCGAGCTCGTGGCCACCCGCGACCAGGTTCCGGGCCATGTCGGGGTGCCGGGCGACCTGCGAACCCAGCACGAAGAACGTGCCAGTGACCTGGTGGGCGTCGAGGACGCGCAGAACCTCGGGGGTCCAGACGGGGTCGGGGCCGTCGTCGAAGGTGAGCGCGATGGTCCGGTCCGGCAAGCGGTAGGAGCGGACCTGCTCGCTGTTGGCGCTGATGATCGGCCCCCCGTTCACCACTGAGGTGGGGACCTCGCGTTGCCCCTGGTTGCTGTGCTGGTGGTCCGGGGTGAAGGAGGCGTTGGTGTACGCGTTGACCAGAAGTACGCCTGCCAGAACCGCCAGCAGCATGCCGAGCAGGACCCAGCGCGGTGGAGGTACGGCCCGACGACGGCGGGCCGTGATCGCCGGCTCAGCCATCCGCGGGGAGGAGGTCGGTGGGGAGTCCGCCGGGTTCGGCCGGTTCCTCGGGTGGGAGCGGCGGGTCCTCGGTCGAGGGTGAGACGGCGGGTGTCGGGGCCACCGAGGTGGGCCGCCCCGAGCTGGGCGAGGGCGGCACGCTGGTGGGGTCACCGCTCGCCGGGCTGGCGGCGCTCCGTGACCGCGTGGGGGCAGGCGAGCGGGGAGCCGGCGGGGCGACGGTGGGTGCCACCCTGGCCGCCGGCGTACGGGGGACGGCTGTCGACGGCTCGGGGATGGCGGTAATCGCCTCGGCCTGTGGCGACTGGGTCCGTTCAGGCTGCTCGGCCTCGTCCACGAACGGGAGCACCGTGTGCGGCTCCACCATGCCGCCGGCGAAGCTGACGGCCACCAGCCCGGTGTAGGTCAGGCCCAGCAGACCGACGACGTATGCGAGCCAGCGCAGGCGGGAGCGGCGTCGGCCGCTGGGGTCGACGAAGACCGGGGGCGGTTGGGGCGCGGCGGCGATCAGCTCGGTGGGGCCGTCGGTGCGGTTGGCCACCATGGTGGGCTCGTCGACCGGCGCCGCCGGTCGGGACCGAGGGTCGCCGGACCCGGCGGGCGTCGACCTCCCAGTCGACGTATCGTCGCTGCTCAAGCCCCGGGTGGTCATGGGACGCGAGTCTAGGCGTGAGTTTTTCTCAGCTTTGCTGACGGCTCACTGACTGAGACGCCGACCGCACCGTCGGGGCCACGAGGGGGTCGCCGCGACCGCCGCCTTCTCGTCGTCAGGGAGGGTTCGTACCCGGCCTGCGGCCGGTGACGGCGGCGGCTCAGGGGCCGTAGGGCCCGGGTGGGGAGTCTCGCGATCTTCTAGGGTGGGGGCTGTGGCTCGCAGCGTGTATCTGACCAGCGTTGGTTCGGGCGGAGGCAAGTCGACGATCGCCCTCGGGCTGGCGGAGTTGCTGTCCCGCCAGGTCGGGCGGATCGGCGTGTTCCGGCCGCTGGTCGCCGACACCGGGCAGGATCCGATCCTCGCCCTGCTCAGCGAGCGGTACCGGGTCGAGGTGCCGCTGGCCGAGCTGGCCGGGGCGAGCTACGCCGAGGCCGCCGCGCTGGTCGCGGACGGCCGACGGGAACAGCTGATCTCCGCGATCGTCGAGCGCTACCGGGCGGTGGAACGGCAGTGCCCGGCGGTGGTCGTGGTGGGCAGCGACTTCGACGACCCGGGTGATCCGGCCCGCCCCCGCGAGCTGGCCTTCAACGCCCGGCTGGCCACGGAGTTCGGCAGCGTGGTGGTGCCGGTGGTGGACGGCTTCGGGCAGGAGCCGGCGGCCGTGGCGGCGGCGATGCGGGGGGCGTACCACGACCTGGCCGACCTGGGCGCGACAGTGCTCGCGGTGATCGCCAACCGGGTGTCCGAGCCGATGACGCTGCCCGACCTGCCGGTGCCCGCGTACGCCATCCCGGAGGTGCCGAGCGTGTCGGCGCCGACGGTGGCCGAGGTGGCGGCGGCGCTCGGCGCCACCCTGCTGGCCGGGGACGACGCCGCGCTCGGTCGCGACGTGCTGGATTTCGTGGTCGGCGCGGCGCATGTGCCGACCCTGCTGGGCCACCTCACCGAGGGCGCCCTGGTGATCACCCCCGGGGACCGGGCCGACCTGCTCGTCGCCGCGAGCGCCGCGCACGTGGCCGGGCAGGTGTCGGTGGCCGGGCTGGTGCTCACCCTCGGCGAGCAGCCCGACCCCCGGGTCATGCGGCTGGTGGAGGGGCTCAACACCGGGCTGGCGGTGCTCTCCGTGCGCAGCGACAGCTACGACACGGTGGCCGCGTCCAGCCGCATCGAGGGCCGGCCCAGCGCGGCCAATCCCCGCAAGGTGGAGGCCGCGCTCGGCGCGTTCGAACGCTGCGTGGACACCGACGACCTGGCCCGCCGGCTGCGGGTCAGCCGGTCGGCGCGGGTCACCCCGCTGATGTTCGAGAACGAGCTGATCGACCGGGCCCGCTCGAAGCCCCGCCACCTGGTGCTGCCGGAGGGCACCGACGAGCGGATCCTGCGCGCGGCGGAGATCCTGCTACGCCGCGGAGTGGCCGAGCTGACGCTGCTCGGCAGGCCGGACGACATCGCCCGGCGCACCCGCGAGCTGGGCATCGACCTGGGCGACGCGCACCTGGTCGACCCGGTCACCAGCGGGTGGCGCGACGACTTCGCCGCCGAGTACGCCCGGCTGCGCGCCCACCGGGGCGTCACCGCCGAGTTGGCGCACGACATCGTGGCGCAGCCCAACTACTTCGGCACCCTGATGGTGGCGACCGGCCGAGCCGACGGCATGGTCTCCGGCGCGACGCACACCACCGCCGCGACCATCCGGCCCGCGTTCGAGATCATCCGTACGCTGCCGGACGTCTCGGTGGCCTCCAGCGTCTTCTTCATGCTGCTCGCCGACCGGGTGCTGGTCTACGGCGACTGCGCCGTCAACCGCGACCCCGACGCCGCCCAGCTCGCCGACATCGCGATCTCGTCGGCCGACACCGCAGCCCGGTTCGGCATCGAACCCCGGGTGGCGATGCTGTCGTACTCCACGGGCAGCTCCGGTGCCGGCGCGGACGTGGAGAAGGTCGCCGCGGCCACCGCGCTGGTCCGGGAACGCCGGCCCGACCTGCTGGTCGAGGGGCCCATCCAGTACGACGCGGCGATCGACCCGGCGGTGGCGGCGACGAAGCTGCCGGGCAGCCCGGTCGCCGGCCACGCCACGGTCTTCATCTTCCCGGACCTGAACACCGGCAACAACACGTACAAGGCGGTGCAACGCTCCGCCGGGGCGGTCGCCGTCGGCCCGGTCATGCAGGGTCTACGCCGACCGGTGAACGACCTGTCCCGGGGCGCGTTGGTGACGGACATCGTCAACACGGTGGCGATCACCGCCATCCAGGCGGCCACCGAGGAGGCGTCGTGAGTCAGGTGCTGGTGCTCAACTGCGGGTCGTCGTCGGTGAAGTGGCGCCGCTACGACGGTGAGCGGGCGCTGGACCACGGCACCGTCGAACGCATCGGTGAGCCCGGTGGCGGCCCGACTGACCACACCGAGGCGGTCCAGCAGATCCTGGACGGGCTGGACCTGACCGGGTTGGCGGCGGTCGGGCACCGGGTGGTGCACGGCGGCCGGAAGTTCAGCGCGCCGGTGCTCGTCGACGACGCGGTGCTGGCCGCGATCCGCGAGCTGATCCCGCTCGCCCCACTGCACAACCCGGTCAACCTGGCGGGCATCGAGGTGGCCCGCTCGGCGCTGCCGGACGTGCCGCAGGTCGCCGTCTTCGACACCGCGTTCCACCACACCCTGCCCGAGGCCGTCGCGACATACGCGATCGACCGGGACACCGCCGAGCGGTACGGCATCCGCCGGTACGGCTTCCACGGCACCTCACACGCGTACGTGTCCCGCCGCACCGCCGAACTGCTGGGCCGACCGTACGAGCAGGTCAACACGATCACCCTGCACCTGGGCAACGGCGCCAGCGCGTGCGCTGTCGAGAACGGTCGCAGCGTCGCCACCTCGATGGGCATGTCCCCCCTCGAAGGGCTGGTGATGGGCACCCGCAGCGGCGACATCGACCCCACCGTGATCTTCCACCTGCGCCGGGAGGGTGGGCTGTCGGTGGACGACATCGACGACCTGCTCAACCACCGCAGCGGCCTGCTCGGGCTGACCGGCGCCAACGACATGCGCGAGGTCCTCGAGCGTCGGGCTGCCGGTGACCAGGCGGCGACGCTGGCCTTCGAGGTGTACTGCCGGCGCATCACCGGCTACGTCGGGGCGTACTACGCGCTGCTCGGCCGGGTCGACGCGATCACCTTCACCGCCGGGGTCGGCGAGCACGCCGCGCCGGTGCGGGCCGCCGCGCTGGCCGGCCTGGGTCGGCTCGGCATCAGCGTGGACGACGCCCGCAACGACGGTGACGGCGACCGGGTGATCTCACCGGACGGCGCCGAGGTGAGCGTCTGCGTCATCCGCACCGACGAGGAGCGGGAGATCGCACGACAGACCCGGGACCTGATCGAGGCGGCCTGACGGCTCGGTCAGTCGCCCGCGCGACCGGGCCACCAGCTCAGTCGCCCGCCCGACCAGGCCACGGATCACCGGGCCGCCAGCCAGGCGACCAGCTCAGCCGGTCGCCGGCCAGGCGACGAACTCAGCCGGTCGCCAGCCAGGCGACGAGGGCCACCAGCACCACGACGACCACCGCCGCGCCGATGATGAGCGGCAGGCGGGACGGGGCCTCCGCCGGTGCCGCGGCCTCCGGCGTCTGGGTGAAGGCACGGAACGCCTCGGTGTTGCCGCTGGGGTCTGTGTAGTTCTCAGGCATGTCGGTGACCCTAGCGAAGCTGGTCACGCGGCACCGTCCCCGGTCCACGGCGTCGCGGGGGTGGACCCGGCCGGTGGAGGTGACCCGACCGGGTGGCCGGTGCAGCCGAACCGGACGGCGGGGCTGTTACGCCCTCCCGGGCACCTACCGTGAAACGATGGGGGCGGGCCGGCTGCTGGCCGTACTGGTGACAGCGTTGCTGGCCGGCTGCGCGCCGGCCACGGCAGTGGCCGGCGGGGCCACCGACCCGGTGCCGGCGCGTCGAGCGCTTGAGGGGTCGTACGCCGTCGGCGTGCGTACGCTCACCCTCGATCCGCGTTCGGCGCGCCCGCTGCCGGTGACGATCTGGTACCCGACGTCGACCGGTCAGGTGGCGGCCGGACGGTTCCCGGTGGTGATCTACAGCCACGGCCTGGGCAGCCGACCCGAGTTGCACGCCGGCCTGACCACCCGCTGGGCGGCGGCCGGTTTCGTGGTGGCCGCACCCGCGTACCCGCACACCCGGCAGGGTGCCGCGCACTTCACCCGGGCCGACGTACGCCACCAGCCGGCCGACGCCTGGCGGCTGATCCGGCACCTCGGGCGGCTCGACCGCAACCGCGCCGATCCGCTCGCCGGGCACCTCGACCTGACCTCGATCGCCGCCGCCGGGCACTCGGCGGGCGGCTTCACCACCTCCGGCATGTTCAGCGAGGGCCACCAGACCCGCTTACGCGCCGGGATCGTGATCGCCGGCGGCGGGTTGCCGGGCAGCTTCGCCGGGCCAGCCGCGCCGGTGCTCTTCGTGCACGGCACGGCTGACCCGGTGGTGCCGGTGACTGTCGGCCGGGCCGCGTACGCGCGCACCCCCGGGCCGGCCGCGTTCCTCAGCCTGCTCGACCAGGACCACGGGGCGTACCTCACGCCGGGCCACCCGGGCTTCGCCCCGGTCCTCGCCACCACCACCGACTTCCTGCGCTGGACCCTCTACGGCGATCAGGTTGCCGCCGCCCGCCTCCGCACCGACGCCCACTCCCCCAACCTGACCCGTTACGAGTCCCGCCCGGCCCACTGACCCCTGCCGCTGTCGGTACGGTCCTGCGGTGGACGAGCTTGCGCGCCGGCAGTTGGCGAGCATCGCCGAGGTCATCACGGTGACCGGGGCCTGTGGCATCCCGGTGTGGCTGCGCGGCGGCTGGGCGATGGACTTCCAGCTCGGCACTGTGACCCGCCCGCACGTCGACGTCGACTGGTACTGCTGGCGCGACGACGCGGACCGGCTGGCCGACCTGCTGCTGGCCCGGGGCTGGCTTCCCGACCCGCGGATGCCCGCCCGGTTGCAGCTTGACCTGTTCGCCGCCGACGTGGAGGTCAGCTTCGCGTACCTGGGTCGGGATGCCGCCGGCCGACCGACGGTGGGTGCCGGGTCCTGGGCCGGCACCCCACTGCCGGCCGGGATGCTGGCCGCCCCACCCGGCCGGATCGGCCCGCTCACCGTGCCGACCATCTCGGTGGCCGCCCAGATCGAGTTCAAGCAGATGTACCCGGTCTGGATGCCGGAACGTCAGCGCCGCCCGAAGGACGCCGACGACCTGGCCCGGCTGCGCGATCTCGCCCCCGCTCCGCGGCGCGCCCCCTGAGCTGTGGGTGAGCGGGCGGGCACACAGTGCCGAAGTGCGCCGGGCAGGTCTGCGGGGCGAGGCACAATCGGACTCATGTCGCGTCGTGTCACCCCCGCCCTGCTGGCCAGCGCCCTGCTCCTGGCCGGTCTGGTCGGCTGTTCGGCGGACGCCAGGAAGGCCGAGAGCCAGCAGGCGCCCGTCGAACCACCGCCCGCCGCCACCCCGACACCGCAGGTACCCGCCGGGAAAGCCCCGCAGCGCGCCTTCGCTGTCGGCGTACGCCAGCTGAAGCTGAACAGGGACGGCCGCGCGCTGCCGACGACGCTCTGGTACCCGGCGGCCGGGCAGTCCGGCGGAGCAGCCAAGCGGTCGGCGACGGCGGCGGAGGGCCGGTTCCCGGTGGTGATGTTCAGTCACGGCCTGGGTGGGCGGCCGGACGACTACGCCACGCTGCTGACCCGCTGGGCGGCGGCCGGTTTCGTGGTGGCCGCGCCCGCGTTCCCGCACACCTCCCGGGGCGCTGACAACAACGTCCTCGACGTGCTCAACCAGCCCGCCGACGTGTCGTACGCGTTGGATCAGGTGTTGGCGTTGGACGGCAAGGCCGGCGACGCGTTGCGCGGCCGGTTGGACGGTGAGCGGGTGGCCGCCGCCGGGCACTCGGCGGGCGGGGTGACCACCATCGGCCTGTTCACCGCGAGCCGGGACGAACGGCTGGACGCGGGAGTGGTGTTCGCCGGCACGGCGCTCGGGGTGGGTACCGCGTTCGCCGGTGCCGCCGCCCCGCAGTTGTTCGTGCACGGTGAGCTGGACGAGGTGGTCGAGTACGCGGCCGGCAAGGCCGCCTACGACAAGGTGCCCTGGCCGAAGGCGATGCTGAGCCTGCCGAAGGGCGACCACGGGCGGGCGCTGCTCAGCGACGGCGCGACGCTGCGGGTCGTCTCGGACACCTCGGTCGAGTTCCTACGCTGGTCGCTCTACGGCGACCCGGACGCCAAGAAGCGCATCTCCACCGACGCGACGCGCGGCGACATCGCCACCTTCGACGACCACCTCTGATCCCGCGCCTCGCGCCCCGCGCCGCACGCCGCACGCCGCACGCCCAAGATCTGCCAACATCGGGGATGTTGCTGCCTCGGCACGCCGGAATGCAGCAGTTTCCCCGATGTTGCGCAGATCATGGCGCGGCGCGACGCGAGCGCGGCGCGGACAGGCGGGCGTTAGGCCTCGTGGTCGATGACGACCTTGCCGAAGGCGTCGCCGGAGTGCAGTCGGGCGAAGGCGTCCTCGACCCGGCTGAACGGGATGACGCAGTCGACTACCGGGCGCACCTCGTTGTCCGAGCAGAACGCCAGCAGCTCGTACAGCTCGCCGGGCGTGCCCATCGAGGTGCCCAGGATCTCCAGCTGCATGGCGAAGACGCGGCGCAGGTTGACCGACGGCTCGTGCCCGGCGGTCGCGCCGGAGACCACGATCCGGGCCATCGGCGCGGCCGACTTCAGCGAGTGGTCGAAGGTGGCCGCGCCGACCGTCTCGATCACCACGTCGACCCGCTCCGGCAGCCGGGCGCCGGGCTCCACGGCGGTGGCGCCGAGGGCGGAGATCCGGTCACGCTTCACGGCGTCGCGGCTGGTCGCGTACACCCGCTTGCCCATCGCGACGGCGAGCGCGACGGCCGCGGTGGCCACCCCACCGCCCGCGCCCTGGACCAGCACGCTGTCGGCCTCCGCGACGCGGCCCTTGGTGGTCAGCATCCGCCACGCGGTCAGCCAGGCCGTGGGCAGGCACGCCGCGTCGGTCGCCGCCATGCCGTCGGGCAGCGGGATCAGATTCGACCGGGGTACGACCACCCGCTCGGCGAGCGTCCCGGCGAAGTGCTCGGAGAGGATGGAGACCCCGCGCGGGTCACCCGGGGTGACGACCACCGGGTAGACGACCACCGGACGCCCCTCCGGGTCCACCCCGACCGCGTCGCAGCCGAGGATCATCGGAAGTTGGGCCTCGGTGAGACCCACCCCGCGCAGCGACCAGAGGTCGTGGTGGTTGAGCGAGGTGGCCCGCAACTGCACGGTCACCCAGTCGTCCGCCGGAGGGGTCGGCTCGGGCCGCTCACCGACGGTGAGCGCGGCGAGCGGGTCGGCGTCGTCGAAACGGGAGGCAAAGGCAGCACGCATGATCGGCACGGTAACAAGCTGAGCGCTCGTTAAGAAGGCGTGCGCGTAGGCCAGCGGCGCATGCTTCGCCGGAGCGCCCCTGGCCCACGCGTGCGCGTAGAGCCGGCGGCGCATGCTGCCCCGGAGAACCCCCGGCCCAGGCGTGCGTCCTAGCGGCGGGCGACGCCGTCGCGGCGGGCGGCTTCGGCGACCGCCTCGGCCACGGCCGGCGCGACGCGCGGGTCGAGCGGGGACGGCACGATCGCGTCGGCGGTCAGCGACTCGGCCACCACACCGGCGATGGCGTCCGCGGCGGCGACCTTCATCGCCTCGGTGATCCTGGTGGCGCCGGCGTCCAGCGCACCGCGGAACACCCCGGGGAAGGCCAGCACGTTGTTGATCTGGTTGGGGTAGTCACTGCGCCCGGTGGCGACCACCGCGACGTGCCGGGCGGCCACCTCGGGGTGCACCTCGGGGGTGGGGTTCGCCAGCGCGAACACGATTCCGCCGGGCGCCATCTGAGCCACCGCCGCCTCGGGGATCTGCCCGCCGGAGACCCCGACCAGCACGTCCGCGTCGCGCAGCGCCTCGGTGACGTCGCCGTGCCGGCCGTCGGCGTTGGTGCTCGCGGCCAACTCGGCCTTGGTGCCGGTCAGCTCGGTGCGGTGGCGGCCGATGATCCCCTTGGAGTCACAGACCACCACCTGGTCGGGGTTGACGCCCCCGGCGATCAGCATCTTCGTCACCGCCACGCCGGCCGCGCCCGCGCCGCTCACCGCCACCCGCAGGTCACCCAGCTTGCGGTCGAGCAACGTCGCGGCGTTGCGCAGCGCGGCGAGCACCACGATCGCGGTGCCGTGCTGGTCGTCGTGGAAGACCGGGATGTCCAACGCCTCGTCGAGTCGACGCTCGATCTCGAAGCAGCGCGGGGCGCTGATGTCCTCCAGGTTGATCCCACCGAACGAGGGTGCCAACGCCCGCACCACCGCGACGATCTCGTCCACGTCCTGGGTGTCCAGGCACACCGGCACCGCGTCCACGCCGCCGAACTGCTTGAACAGCACGGCCTTGCCCTCCATCACCGGCAGCGCGGCCCGGGGGCCGATGTTGCCCAGCCCGAGCACCGCCGAGCCGTCGGTGACCACCGCGACCGTGTGCGACACCCAGGTGTAGTCATCCACCAGGGCCGGGTCGGCGGCGATCGCCTCACACACCCGGGCCACCCCTGGGGTGTACGCCAGGGAGAGGTCCTCCCGGCTGGTGAGCGGCACGGTCGAGGTGACGGCCATCTTGCCGCCCCGGTGCAGTTGGAAGACGGGATCAGCGGGGTCCACGGTGGACGAAGACATGGTGGTGACTCCAGGATCTGTCGAGCAGATGTGAGGCGGCCGGCCCCGCCGCGAGGTGGGCGGCGGGCGGTGGCACGCGGTGCGGGGGGTCACCCGGGCACTTTCCGAGCATAGTGTCGACACCACCCCTCGGATGTGAGCAGGGTCATAACTGCCGGCGAGGTACCCGTCCCGGGCGCGGCCAGTAGCGGGCCACCACCCGTCCGCGCACGTCGGCCACCCCGTACGCCCGGGAGTCGTCGGTGATCAGGTCGTTGTCGCCCCGCAGCCACCAGCCGCCGTCCTGCGACCGGACCGCACGCTTCACCACCAGCAGATCGGGCCGGGTCCGGAAGACCGCGACCACCACGTCACCGGCCCGGATCGGGCGGCCACCGACGCGAACCAGCACCGCGTCGCCGTGCCGCAGCGTCGGGACCATGGACGGGCCGGTCACCAGAACGGCGGTCAGCGGCCTCCGCAGCCGGGGCGCCTCAGCCGGGTGATCGGCGGTCACTGGTTTCACCTCAACCGGTTGGGGGAGCATCTCCAGGAGTAATGTCGCCTTTGATCATCGCAAACTTCCCATGGAGGATCCCGATGCGACTTCCGCGCATCCTTGCGCCCCGCGTCACCGCGAGCGCTCACTGCGACCTGCCGTGCGGTGTCTACGACCCGGCCCAGGCCCGGATCGAGGCCGAGTCGGTCAAAATGATCTGCGAGAAGTACCAGTCGAACACCGACCCGGAGTTCCGCACCCGCGCCATCATCATCAAGGAGCAGCGCGCCGAGCTGGTCAAGCACCACCTCTGGGTGCTCTGGACCGACTACTTCAAGCCGCCGCACTTCGAGAAGTACCCGAACCTGCACAGCCTGTTCAACGAGGCCACCAAGCTCGCCGGCGCCGGTGGCGTCAAGGGCAGCCTCGACCCGGCCACCGCCGACAAGCTGCTCGCGAAGATCGACGAGATCTCGAAGATCTTCTGGGAGACCAAGAAGGCGTGACCTCTCCGGTCATCCCGACGATCCGGCCGGCACGTCCCGAGGACGTGCCGGCCGTCGTCGCCATGGTGCACGAGCTGGCCGAGTACGAACGCGCGCCGGAGCAGTGCCACCTCACCGCCGAGCAGTTGACCTCGGCCCTGTTCGGTGCCGGCGCGACGTCGGAAGAGCCGAGCGCTCCGGCGCTCTTCGGCCACGTCGCGGTGGATGAGCAGGACCAGCCGGTCGGCTTCGCACTGTGGTTCCTCAACTTCTCCACCTGGGCCGGCGTGCACGGCATCTACCTGGAGGACCTCTACGTCCGGCCGGCCGCCCGGGGCACCGGCGCCGGTCGGCTGCTGCTCGCCACGCTGGCCGACATCTGCGTACGACGCGGCTACCGGCGGCTGGAGTGGTGGATGATCGACTGGAACCCGGCCGCCGGTTTCTACGCCTCGATCGGCGCCGAGCAGATGAGCGAGTGGGTTCCCTACCGGCTCAGCGGCGACGCGCTCCGCCAGCTGGCCGATCACGTCACCACCGCCGGCACGCGTACGGGCGACTGACCGGGTAGAGTCCCCGACCGGGGGGATGAGGCGTGACTCAACTGACTGGCCAGCCAGCGACCGACGACGACGTGGTGCACCTCACGGTGCCCGCCGACGGCGGTTACCTCGGCGTTCTTCGCACCGCCACCGCCGGTCTCGCGGCCCGGTTGCAGTTCGCGCTCGACGAGATCGAGGATCTGCGGATCGCTGTCGACGAGGCGTGCGCCATGCTGCTCGCCATCGCCACCCGCGACGCCGAGCTGGAGTGCCGTTTCGCGGTCACCGAGGACGCGCTCACCGTCGAGGTGACAGTGCCGACCGTGCGCGGTGCCACCCTGCCCGCCGAGTCGTCCTTCGCCTGGAAGGTGCTCACCGCGCTGACCACGTCGGCGTCCGCCACGTCGGCCGACGGCCGGGCCACGATCGCGCTGCTCACCCGCCGCTCCGGCGGCTACTGACCGACCCGGCCCACCCTGGTGGTCACTGGAAGCCGAGGGCACGGGTCGTCGGGGAGCAGACCAGCAGCCAGCCCACGCCCAGGCCGAGCGCCATCAGCGGCACGCCCAGCCAGCCCAGCCCAGCCTGGATCATGAACCAACCGATCGGCAGCAGCATCAGCTGAAGCACGATGGCGGGGGCGCGTGCGCCCGCCTGACGGCGCAGCAGCGCGCGTCCCAGCGCCCAGAGCACGACGGCCGCGCCGATGGCGAACCCGGTCACCAGCAACGCCGCCAGCAGGTCGGTGCGGGTGGCGGTGAGGTCGGCCCAGATCAGCCAGACGGCGATCAGCCCGACGACTGCCGCCTCTGCCCACAGCAGCCGGACCGCCCAGCGGAGCGTGACGGGGATCGGGTCCGAGTCGATGGTCACGCGCGCCACGATACCCGGGCTGCCGGCAGGTACAGTGCCGCCCATGCGGGCCGTCCTGGTGGTCAATCCGAAGGCCACCACCACCAGCGAACGCAGCCGGGACGTGCTTGTCCGGGCGCTGCGCAGCGAAGTCGATCTCAGCGTGCGCTACACCCGTCGGCGCGGGCACGCCGTGGCGCTCGCCCGGGAGGCAGCCGCGGAGGGGGTCGACCTGGTCGTCACCCTGGGTGGCGACGGCACGGTGAACGAGGTGGTGAACGGCCTGATGACGGCCGAGCCGCCGACCCGCGCCGGTGATGCGCCGATGGCCGAGCGACTGCCCGCGCTGGCCACCGTCCCCGGCGGTTCGACAAACGTGTTCGCCCGCGCGGTGGGGCTGCCCCGGGAGTGGCCGGAGGCGACCAGCATGATCCTGGAGGGGCTGCGGCTGGGCCGCAGCCGGACGGTGGGGCTGGGCCGCGCCGACGACCGCTACTTCACCTTCTGCGCCGGGTTCGGCCTGGACGCCGCGGTGATCCACCGGGTGGAGCAGGCCCGGCGCAAGGGGCGGGTGTCCACGCCGTCGCTCTACCTGCGTTCGATCATGAACCAGTATTTCCTCGCCTCGGACCGGCGGCACCCGGCGATCGTCCTGGAGCGCCCGGGCGAGCCGGCGGAGGCCGAGCTGGCCACCGTCATCATCCAGAACACTGCCCCGTGGACGTACCTGGGCGACCGGGAGGTCAACCCGAACCCGGAGGCGTCGTTCGATCTCGGGCTGGACGTACTGGCGTTGCGTCAGCTCCGGGTGGCTAGCACAACACGGACAGTGACGCAGTTCCTGTCCCGGCAACCGAATCCGCGCGGTCGTCAGGTGTTACGACTCCATGACACGGCGGAGTTTACCCTGGTCTCCAGCCGCCCGCAGGCGTTCCAGCTGGACGGGGACTATCTCGGCGAGCGGGAGAAAGTCAGATTCACCTCCGTTCCGGCCGCACTGAGAGTAATCTGCTAGGTCTCGGGTACCGCAGTTGGTCGACACGGTGGCCACAACCGATCGGCCGGGTCGCCGCCACACCGAGGGGCAGGTGCCGGAAATGTCAGCAATGTCACGCGGACTGTACTATATTGATCCTCGACTGTGGCACGCCGGGTAACCAGGAAAGCGCGGAAACCCGGACAAACGGGTTGTGGGCTTGCTCACCGCCCGGAGTTTTTCCGAGCGTCACCCTTGACATCACGACTGTTCGTGAAAGTATTCACAAGCGAACTTGAGTTACCGGGACATTGCCTGGATATGCTCGTCAGGTTGAGCTGTTCCAGCAGGTCCCCGGCACTAACTGCCTGCTCACGCACTGCCGAATGGACGAACGCTAACTGTCACCTCGGCACTGCGGATGCATATAGGGAAAGCACGACAAGCAATATTTGCCACCCATCCAGAATGAGGAGTGTTGCCGCCATGGACTGGCGTCACCATGCTGTCTGCCGCGACGAGGACCCGGAGCTGTTCTTCCCGATTGGGACGTCCGGACCGGCTCTCCTGCAGGTCGAGCAGGCCAAGGCCGTCTGCAGGCGCTGCTCCGTGACCGACCAGTGCCTGCAGTGGGCACTCGAGTCTGGTCAGGACGCCGGCGTCTGGGGCGGAATGAGCGAGGAGGAGCGGCGCGCTGTCAAGCGGCGCGGCGGTCTCCGGGTGCTGCGCGCTCACTCCGCCTGATCCCCAACGACACAGCTGTACGCCCCGGTGGGTTCGCCCACCGGGGCGTTCCGCTGTCCGGCACCGGGCCGGCACCGGATCAGCCCCGTCGAGGCCGGCACCGGATCAGCCCGTCGACGCCAGCACGGGCCGATCGTCGACCCGGCGCAGCACCAACTCGACCAGCTCCGGCGCGTCGGTCAACGGCGCGGCAACCGCCACCGCACCCGCCGCCCCGGCCGCCTCGGCCACCGCGTCATGGAACAACCCCGGCGCCAGGAAGTACGCGGACACCGCGACCCGCCGCGCGCCGGACGCCCGCAACCGGGACACCGCCACGCCGGCCGCCGGTGGAGCCGCCGACGCGTACGCCACCCGGCAGGGCACCCCGAACTCCACGCCGAGCGCATCGGCAACCCGGCCCACCGAGCGGCGCGCCCGCGCATCCCGGGTGCCCGCCGCAGCCAGCACCAACGCGTCGAACCGACCCCGACGCGACGCGTCCAAACCGCCCCGACGCGACGCGTCCAAGCTGCCCCGACGCGACGCGTCCAAGCCGCCCCGACGCGACGCGGTCGAGCCATCCGGCCACGTCTCACCCAGCCGACGGCACAGCCCGGCCAGCAGCGCCGGATCGGGGGTGTCGTCCGCCGGGCCGAGCACGTCGGTCACCCGTACCGCCAGTGGCGGCCCGGACCGGGTGGCCGCGGCGACCGCCGCGGGAATGTCCACCCGATGGTGGTACGCGGCGGTCAGCAGCAGTGGCACCAGCACCGCCCGACGGTGACCGGCCACGGCCAGCTGACGCAGCAGCTCGGTCGGCCCCGGCTCGGTGTGGTCCAGCCAGCTCGCCCACACCGGTGTGCCGGGCCGGGCCGCCGACACCGCCCGAGCCAGCGCCCGGGTGGCATCGGCCGCTCGCGGATCACGGCTGCCGTGCGCGACGAGCACCACCGGGTCCGCCCCGCCGGCCGCACCGGTCACTGTCGTGCCCGGCGAGGTCAGACGTGCAGCCCGCACTCGGTCTTCTCGAACATCGCCCACCGGCCGGCCCGCGCGTCCTCGCCGGCCTTCGTACGGCGGGTGCACGGCCAGCAGCCGATCGACCCGTACCCCTGCTTGAAGAGTTCGTTGACCGGCACGTTGAACCGGGCGATGTAGGCGTCCACGTCCCGTTGCGACCAGGCCGCGATCGGGTTCACCTTGACCTTGCCGCGGCGCGCGTCGAAGGTCACCACCGGGGTGTTGGCCCGGGTCGGCGACTCGTCCCGACGCAGACCGGCGGCCCAGGCGTCGTACCCGCTCAGCGCCCGCTCCAGCGGCTCCACCTTGCGCAGCTGGCAGCAGTCGTCCGGTGACTTGTTGAACAGTCGCGGACCGTACTGGCCGTCCTGCTGGCCGACGGTGAGCCGGGGCCGGATCGACCGGACGTTCACCGGCAGCGTCCGGGCCACCTCGTCACGGACCCGCAGCGTCTCGGGGAAGTGCAGCCCGGTGTCGAGGAAGACCACGTCCACCCCGGGAGCCACCCGGGACACCAGGTGCGCCAGCACGGCGTCGGCCATCGAGCTGGTCACGCAGAACCGCTCGCCGAAGGTCTGCGCCGCCCAGCGGGCGATCTCCAGTGCCGGGGCGCCCTCCAGGTCCCGAGCGGCCTGCTCGGCCAGGGCCCGCAGCTCGTCCGGGCTGCGCCCGCTCGGGTCGGCCGGTGCCGAGGCGCCCGGGCCCACCAGGCGCAGGCTCGTGGCCGAGACGAGACCCGCGCTCACCGGGTCACCGTCCGGCTGAGCAGCCCGATGAACTTCACCGAGAAGACCCGGGTGCAGGCGTGGCACTCCCAGGCGCCGTGCCCCGACTCGTGCGGCCGCAGGTCCTCCTCGCCGCAGTACGGGCAGTGCAGAGGTGCCGCTCGGTTCTCGCTGCTCACCGCAGTTCCTCCTCGTCGACTCTGATCACCCAGTTGGCGAACGTCTCGCCCTCGCTGCGACCGGCCAGGTAGCGAAGGGCCAGCCGTTCCACGTACTCCGGAAGCTCGTCGGCGGTGGTCTTCAGGCCGCGCAGCTTGCGGCCGAACCCGGCGGTCTGCCCCTGCGCCATGCCCAGGCCGCCGCCCAGGTGCACCTGGAAACCCTCGACCTGCCGGCCGTCCGGGCCGACCACCAGTTGGCCCTTCAGCCCGATGTCGGCCACCTGGGTGCGGGCACACGCGTTCGGGCAGCCGTTGATGTGGATCGAGATGTCCGCGTCGAAGTCGCGCAGCCGCTGCTCCAGCCGGGCCACCAACTCCTCGCCACGGGCCTTCGTCTCGACGATGGCGAGCTTGCAGTACTCGATGCCGGTGCACGCCATCGTGCCGCGCCGCCAGGCCGACGGCCGGGCCTCCAGACCGATCCCGCGCAGCGCGTCGACGAGCGACTCCGTCCGCTCCGACGGCACGTCGAGCACCAGCAGCTTCTGGTACGGAGTGAGCCGCACCCGGTCGCTGCCGTGCGCCTCGACCACGTCGGCGAGCTGGCTGAGCTGCGCGCCGGAAACCCGCCCGACCACCGGGGCGGCGCCCACGTAGTGCCGCCCGTCGGCCTGCTCGTGCACGCCCACGTGGTCGATCGGCTTCGAGGGCAGGATCGGCGCTGGGCCGTCGATCAGCGTACGACCGAGGTAGTCCTTCTCCAGCACCTCGCGGAAGCGCTCCACGCCCCAGTCGGCCACCAGGAACTTCAGCCGGGCCCGGTTGCGCAGTCGGCGGTAGCCGTAGTCGCGGAAGATCCCGACCACCCCGGCCCACACGTCCGGCACCTCGGCCAGCGGCACCCAGACGCCGAGCCGCTTGGCGAGCATCGGGTTGGTGGCGAGACCCCCGCCGACCCAGACGTCGAAGCCGGGGCCGTGTTCGGGGTGGTCGACACCGAGGAAGGCGATGTCGTTCGACTCGTACGGGGTGTCCACCAGCCAGGAGATCGACGTCTTGAACTTGCGGGGCAGGTTGGAGAACTGCTTGTCACCGACGTACCGCGAGACGATCTCGTCGATCGCCGGGGTCGGGTCGAGCAGCTCGTCGCGGGCCACCCCGGCGACCGGGCTGCCCAGCACGATCCGCGGGCAGTCGCCGCACGCCTCGGTGGTCTGCAGGCCGACCGACTCCAGCCGACGCCAGATCTCCGGCATGTCCTCGACCCGGATCCAGTGGTACTGGATGTTCTGCCGGTCGGTGATGTCGGCGGTGTCCCGGGCGAACTCCCGGGAGATGTCCGCGATCACCCGCAGCTGGGCCAGGCTGAGCTGACCGCCGTCGATGCGAACCCGGAGCATGAAGAACTCGTCCTCCAGCTCGTGCGGCTCCAGCACGGCGGTGCGCCCACCGTCGATGCCCGCCTTGCGCTGGGTGTAGAGGCCCCACCAGCGGAACCGGCCGCGCAGGTCCTGCGGGTCGATGGAGGCGAAGCCGCGGTGCGCGTAGATGGTTTCGATGCGGGCTCGAACGTTGAGTGGGTCGTCGTCCTTCTTGATCCGCTCGTTGGGGTTGAGCGGCTCACGGTGGCCGAGCGCCCACTGACCCTCACCCCGTGGCCGGCGCGGCGCTCGGGTCGGGCGAGCCGTCGGGTCCTCGGAACGGGCCGGGATGCTGCTGACCGCCATCGCGGCGTCCTCCGTTGTCTGCTGTGCCTCGGGGCACGCGGGGCGCGGCGGCCGGCCCGGCGAAGCGGGCAAGACAACGGTGTCGGGGACAGCCGGCGCGGAGCGCGCCCGAGACGGATTGGTCGGGCGTCGTCAGTTGGCCGGACAGATCGCGCTGCGCACGCGGCCGTAATCGACGTGGCGACGTGCCACGAAGCGGCGGACGACTGCGGCGGTCATGGGCTCATGCTGCCACACCCCATGGGGGCCGGCCAATGTCCGCGTGCTGGATCCCACATCACGGGCCGGAGGTCAGCCGACCAGTTGGTCACCGAGGACAGTTCGGGCATAACGCACCACCCGTCCCTGGCGTACGCCGACGATCAGGCCGTTGTCCCGCAACGTGGTGAGGTGGTGCGACGCGGTCGCCGGCGCGAGACCCAGCATCGCGGCCAGCTCACCGGTGCTCAGCGGTGCGTCGAGCAGGGCGAGGGCCGCCGCCCGCGTACCGCCGAGCAGGGCGGCCAGCGCGGCGCTGGGCGGCGGCGAAGCCCACAGCCCGCCCAGCCCACTGGGCGGATAGCAGAGGGCCGGGCCGGCATCGCCCTCCATGATCGCGTGCACCGTCGGCCCGGAGAAGGAGGTGGGCAGCAGCGTCCACGGGCGTCCGTCCAGGCCGGCCGGCAGGCTCGTGCCGACGGCGACCCGCAGTGCCGCGCCGTCCCAGCGGATCAACGGGTGCAGCTCGCGGAGCAGGATGCGCCCACCCTGCTCGGCAGCGAGCAGCGTCCGCCGCCGGATGTCGGCCAGTGCGAGCGCCCGCAGTCGGGGCCAGTCCGGTGCGATCAGCAGTGTGAAGTATCGATGGAGCTGCGCGACCAGCTCGTCCGGTGTCAGCCGGGGCGCGCCGGCCCGGTCCAGTTGCCGGCGCACCACGGACGGGTCGGTGCCGGCGACCGCCCGCAGCTCGGCGGCCAGGTTCGGTGCCGCCCCGATCGGGGTGAGGAAATCCGGTACGTAACCGTTGGACGACCTGAGCACCGCCAGCAGCGGCTCCAGGCCGGCGTCCGGCAGCAGCCGCTCCGCGCGTTCCCGCCACGGGCGGTGCATCCAGTACTTCGTCGGCTTGCGTAACGCCCAGGAGCTGGCCACCAGCTCGGCCAGCGGCGAGTGCACAAACCGGACCCGGCTCAGGTCGTCGGGCGAGAACCGAACCTCGATCACCCACGGATTCGACCACGGTCGAACGGTTCGGCGACAGCGCGGGGCGGCCCGAGGATCCTCGGTATGGAGTACAGGCAACTGGGCCGGTCGGGCCTGCGCGTCAGCGCGGTCGCGTACGGCAACTGGGTCACCCACGGCAACCAGCTCGACGACGACGCGGCGGCGGCGTGCGTGGCCGCCGCCCTGGACGCGGGCATCACCACGTTCGACACCGCCGACCGGTACGCCAACGGGCGGGCCGAGGAGGCGTTGGGCAAGGCTCTGAGCGGCGTCCGGCGCAGCTCGATCGAGCTGTGCACGAAGGTGTGCCTACCGGTCGGGCCGGGGGCCAACGACGCCGGGCTGTCCCGCAAACACATCATCGAGGGCTGCCACGCCTCGCTGAGCCGGCTGGGCACCGACTACGTCGACCTCTACCAGGCGCACCGGTACGACGACAGCGTGCCGCTGGAGGAGACGATGCTCGCCTTCGCCGACCTGGTCCGCCAGGGCAAGGTGCTCTACGTCGGCGCCTCCGAGTGGACCGCCCCGCAGCTGCGCGAGGGCCTGCGGCTCGCCGCCGAGCTGCGCATCCCGTTCATCGCCAACCAGCCGCAGTACTCGATGGTGTGGCGGGTGGTGGAGGCCGAGGTGTCGCCCGCCTGCGCGGACCTCGGCCTGGGCCAGCTCGCCTGGGCGCCACTCGCGATGGGCGTGCTGACCGGTCGGTACGAACCTGGTCGACGTCCGCCCGCCGGCTCCCGGGCCACCGACGGCTTCGGTGGCGCGTTCATCGCCCGCTACTCCTCGGATCTGCTGCTCTCCCGGGTACGTCAGCTCCGACCGGTCGCCGAGGCGGCCTGCTGCACGATGGCCCAGCTGGCGGTGGCGTGGGTGCTGGCCCGTCCGACCGTGGCGAGCGCGATCGTCGGCGCGTCCCGGCCGGAGCAGCTCGCCGAGACGGCCAAGGCCGCCACGGTACGGCTCGACGACGAGCTGATCGCCCGGATCGACACCGTGCTCGACGAACTCGTGGAGCGTGATCCGGCGAAGACCGCCCGACCGAACGACGTGATGTCCGCCTGGCGCCCGCCCCCTGCCGCTGGGTGACGCCCACGGAGGGGATGGCCGTGGCAGGCTCGAACCGTGGGGCAATTGTCCGAGAGGTCGGCCGGGTCGGCGTGGGAGCGGCTGCGCCGCCTGCCGGTCTGGCTCCCCCCGGCGCTGCTGACCCTGGCGGTGACAGTGACCGGGCTGGGCTCCGCCCAGCTCTGGCGCGACGAGCTGGCGACGTGGAGCGCGGCCACCCGCTCGCCCACCGACCTGGCCCGGCTGGCCGGCACCATCGACGCCGCCACCGGGCCGTACTACCTGCTGATGCACTGGTGGACCACTGTCGTCGGCGACTCCACGATCGCCCTGCGGCTACCGGCGGTGCTGGCGATGACAGTGGCCGCCGGGCTGCTCGCCGTGCTCGGCGCGCGGCTCGTCGACCGGCGCGCCGGCCTGTTCGCCGGGCTGCTGTTCGCGGTGCTCCCCGGCACCTCCCGCTACGGGCAGGAGGCCCGCCCGTACGCGCTGGCCACCATGCTCGCCGTGCTGGCCACAGTGCTGCTGGTGACGGCGCTGCGTCGACCGGGCTGGGCCCGTTGGGGCGGTTACGCCGTCGCCGTCGCCGCGCTCGGGCTCATCCATCTGATCGCACTCACACTGCTCGCCGCGCACGCGCTGGTCGTCCTCATCGCCTGGTGGCGCGGCCCGGCTGCGGCCGGCATCGCCGCCCCGGCCAGCGCCGCCCCGACCACAGCCGGCAGCACCGCCCCGCGCCTCGACGCCGAGCGGGACCGGCGGGTGTGGCGGTGGCTGGTCGCCGTGCTGCCGGCCGCGCTGCTGGTCAGCCCGTTGCTGGTCAAGGCCCGGACCCAGCAGTCCCGGCAGTTGAACTGGGTCCACCTGGTCCGGCCGGACGACCTGAGCGCGCTGCCCGGCGGCGTGGCCCAGAGCAGTGTGGTGGGTGGCCTGCTGGTCGGGGTCGCCGCGCTGGGCGCAGCCCGGCTCGGGCGACGCGCGGTGCTGCCGGTCAGCGCGGTGCTGCTGCCCGTACTGCTGCTCTTCGCCGCCGGCGCGGTCGTGCCGCTGTGGGTGCCCCGGTACCTGGTCTTCGTGGTGCCCTTCGCCTGCCTGTTGGCGGGGGCGGCGCTCGCCGCCGTGAGCGCACCGGGCGCGCTGGTGGCGGTGGTCCTGGCCGGGCTGCTCGGCCTGCCCGACCAGGCGGCGCTGCGACGCACCCACGAGTGGCCGCGCAGCGCCCCGGTGGACTACGCGGGGGCGGCGCGGGTGATCGCGGACGGTCAACGACCGGGGGACGCGGTGGTCTACTCGCCAAGGCACAGCTGGCTCTTCCTCGACCTCGGCATCGAGTACCACCTCGCCGACCCACCACGCGACGTGCTGGTCACCGAGGACGAGGCACGCCGCGGCGATCTGTGGGCTGCCGAGTGCCCCCAGCCGGCACAGTGCCTGGCCGGTACGACGCGGGTGTGGCTCGTCGTCTCCGGCCGGCACGCCGACCCGCTGGCCGCCGTGCCCGACGCCAAGGGCGACGCGCTCCGCGCGGACTTCACCGTCGCGCAGGTCTGGCAGCGCCCCGGCCTGACCGTCGCCCTGCTGACCACCCGCTCCGACCGCTGACCCGGCCCCGCGGCGCCGGCCGGCGACCAGGCCCGCCCACCTCGATGTGCCTGATGCCTCTCAGTCATCCTGATGACTGAGAGGCATCACGCCCATCCCGACATCCGCTCCCGCTGGGGACCCCGCCCCATTGGAGGCGGCAGGGCGGGTCAGGGTTGGGAGCGGCCCTCCGGGGCGCTGCGGGCCAGTGGGATGATCAGCATCGCCTCGGTGCCACCGTTGGCACCGGCCCGCAGTTCGATGGTGCCGCGCAGTTCCCCGGTGATCAGGGCGCGGACGATCTGGAGGCCGAGCCGGCTGCCGTGTTCGGCGTCGAAGTCCGGCGGCAGGCCGCGGCCGTTGTCGGTCACCGAAACGTGCAGCATCTTGCGGAACCGGTGCGCGGAGACCACCACCTCGGGCCGCAGCGACGGGTCGACCTCGGGGGCGGCGACCGGCACCATGCCGGACGCGGCGGGCACCGGGACCTCGTCCGCCTCGTCGGCCGGCGGGAAGCCGTGCTCGACGGCGTTGAGCAGCAACTCGTTGAGGACCATCACCAGCGAGGTGGCGATCTCCGCCGGCAGCACGCCGAAGCTGCCCCGCCGCCGCATGCCGACGCTCACCTCGGTCGCCGCGACCTCGGTCGCCGCGCTGGCCACCCGGTCGACGATGCCGTCGAACTCGACCGCCTCGTCGCTGGACATGGAGAGCGTCTCGTGCACCAGGGCGATCGAGGCGACCCGTCGGACCGATTCCTCCAACGCGACCCGGGCCTCCGGCATCGCCACCCGGCGGGCCTGCAACCGCAGCAGCGCAGCCACCGTCTGGAGGTTGTTCTTCACCCGATGGTGGATCTCCCGGATGGTGGCGTCCTTGGTGATCAGTGCCCGGTCCCGGCGTCGAACCTCGGTGATGTCCCGGACCAGCACCAGCGCCCCGATCGGCACCCCGGCCGGCATCAGCGGCAGCGCCCTGGTGAGCATCGTGGCACCCCGTGCGTCGATCTCCCGGCGCGGTGGCGCCTCACCGCGCAGCGCGGCCAGGATGCCGTTCGACGCCTCGGTGCCGTCCAGCGGGTCGCCGGCCAGTCGGCGGTGCAGCGCGGCCAGATCCTCGCCCACCAGGTGCGCGGCGTAGCCCAGTCGGCGGTACGCGGACTGCGCGTTCGGGCTGGCGTAGGTGACCTTGCCGCCGGCATCGAGCCGGACCAGACCGTCGCCGACCCGGGGCGCCGAGGTGGTCTCGCCCGGATGCCGGGGCGGCGGGAAGGTGCCGTCCGCGATCATCTGCGCCAGGTCGTCGGCGGTGGTGAGGTAGTTGAGCTCCAGCTGGCTGGGCGTACGCGCGGTGGAGAGGTTGGTGTCCCGCCCCACCACGGCGATCACCTCGCCGGCCTCCCCCTCGGCGGTACGCAGCCGAACCGGGATCGCCTCGTGTCGGGCCGGCACGTCGCCGTACCAGACCGGGTCGCCCTCCCGCCAGATCCGACCCTGGGAGTACGCCACCCCCAGGTGGGCCACCTCCGGTCCGCCGACGATCCGACCCACCTGGTCGTCCTGGTACGCGGTCGGCGCGGTGGTCGGACGGACCTGGGCGACGCAGAGGAACGTGCCCTCGTTGTCGACAGGCACCCAGAGCAGCAGGTCAGCGAAGGACAGATCGGAGAGCAGCTGCCAGTCGCCGGCGATCCGGTGCAGGTGGTCGATGTCGGCCGGACGGAGATGGGTGTGCTCCTCGGCGAGGTCGCGCAGCGTGGACACGGTGACCAGGGTGCCACGCCACGCCTCACATCGTCGCGGTGACCTTCTTCAACCCGCGCGGCGCGTCCGGATCCTCGCCCCGGGTGAGCGCCAGGGCCAGCGCCAGCCGCTGCATCGGCAGGATGTCCAGCAGTGGGGCGTACCGCTCGTCGACCTCGGGAACGGCCAGCCGGGTCGCGCCCGGCACGTCGGCGGAGCCGACCACCACGACGTCGGCGCGGCGTTCGCCGAGGCGGGGCAGCACCTCCCCCATCGACCGGCCACCGGGGCCGGAGCCGACCACGGCGAGCACCGGGACCTCCGGGTCCGTCATCGCGAGCGGGCCGTGCAGCAGGTCGGCACCGGAGAAGGCGAGCGCCGGCAGGTACGAGGTCTCCATCAGCTTGAGCGCGGCCTCCCGGGCGGTCGGGTAGGCGTAGCCGCGGCCGGTGGTGACCAACTGGCGGGCGAACCGGTAGCGCGGGGCGAGCTGGGCCGGGGTGTCGTCGGCCAGGGTGCGGGCAGCCAGCTCGGGCAGCGCGTCGAGCGCTTCCCGTTCGGCGGTCGGCAGCACCCCGTCGCCGGCCCGGACCCCCTCCACCAGCATCAACAGGGCGAGCAGCTCGGCGGTGTACGTCTTGGTGGCGGCCACCGCCCGCTCGTGCCCGGCGGCGATGTCGACGCTCAGCTCGGCCACGTCGACCAGCGGCGAGTCCGGGGCGTTGGTCACCGCGAGGGTCAGCGCCCCGGAGGCGCGGGCGGCGCGCAGCACCTCGGCCAGGTCGGGCGAGCCACCGCTCTGGCTGACCCCGACGACCAGCGCGTCGGACAGGTCGGGGCGGGCCCCGAACAGGGTGACGACGCTGGGCGAGGCGAGCCCGGCGGGCAGGCCGAGCCGGATCTCGGTCAGGTAGGCCCCGTAGAGCGCCGCGTGGTCAGAGGTGCCCCGCGCGGTGAAGACCACGTGCCGTGGCCGCCGTTCGGCGATGACCGCCGCGACCCGGGCGATCTCCGCGGCGTTGGCCGCGGAGAGCAGGCGCGCGTAGCCAGCCGGCTGCTCGTCGATGTCGGCGGCCATTCCAGCCCCTGCACGTGTCACGGAAACCCCTCCCCTGCGCGATTGCCGCGCGATTCTTGCTCAGTCTTGCACTTTTAACCGTATCTCAGCAATCGAACGAGCAGGACTGCGCAGCTGATCACCAGTTGATCTCAATATCAACTAAGCTTCACCCGCCGCACCCGGTCTAGCTGCCACGAGAGGACGACGTGCCTGAGGGAACGGACGATCCCGCGCTCTCCGTGACGGAGGAGCTGGCGCTGGCCCGGCTGGCCCTCGACGAGGGCGACCTGCACCACGCCGCCGGCCACCTCGCCGGCGCGTTGGCGCAGGCCCCCACCCTTCCGGAGGTGCACGAGACGCTGGCCCGGCTCGCTGCGACGAGCGGCGGCGGCCTCGACCTCTTCCCGATCAACCACCACACCTTCGTGGGCGCGGTGGTCGCCCGCGCGCACCTCCTGGCCACCGCCGGCCGCCCCGCCGAAGGGCTGGAGCTGCTGGCCGCGGCGACGGCGTACGCACCCGGCACCGAGTGGGCCGCCGTGCCCTGGGTCACCGCGCCCGAACTGGCCGAACGACTGGACCCGGAGCACATCGCCCGCGTCCTCATGCAGGTCTGCGCCGCGCTGCCCGACCCCGTCCCCCGCATCGGCCGGGCCCCGCTGTCCCCGTACCTCACCCTCGCGCGCAACGCGGCCACCGTGCACCCCGAACACGGCCTACTGCTGGGCGCGGCGTCCGCGTTGGCCCGGCGCCTCGGCGAGACCGAGCTGGCGGTCCGCTGGGCCACCCGAGGGGTACGCGCCCAACCCTCGAAGATGGGCGAGGTGTGGCTCGGGTACGCGTACCGCAGCTCGGGCCGGACCCGCGACGGCCTCGCGGCCCTCGGTCGGGCCGTCGAGCTGGACCCCGACGACCTGGCGATCTACGCGGACATCGCCGGCACCCTGGCCGAGATCGGCCGACTGGACGAAGCGCTGGAGTGGACCGAGCGGGCGCTGGCCCGCGATCCGTCGTTCGACTGCGCGGTGCACACCGCCCACCGCCTGCGGCACCTGCGCGACGGCGACCTCGCCCACCTGGTCGCGCTCGCCGACTTCGTGCGGGACCACCCGGACGACAGCCACGAGCACGGCGACCTGGCCCAGTGCTGCCGGGGCCGGCCCTGGCTCGGCCAGCTCACCCCGGCCGGCGGGCCCCTGGTCGACGCGATGCGCCAGGCGGTCGCCGATGACGACAACGGTCTCGGCGGCGCCGTACGCCTACCCGCCGCCGCCCCGCCCAGCGCGGTCGGGACGGCGATCGCCACCGCCCCCGGGCTGCGGATCGAGGTCGTCGGCGCGCCGGAGCCCGACCCGCGCGAACCCCGACGGGCGTCCGCGCAGCGGTTGTGGCACTACGCGGACGCCGTCCCCACGCCCGCGCTGGCCGCGCCCTCGGCGGCTGCTGTCGAACGGATCGGGCAGATCGCCCACCCGGCGTGGGCGCACCCACCCGCGGCGTACGACGCGGCGGTGGGCCTGGCCGGCCTTGAGCTGGCCGACCTGCTCGGCCTGCTGGTGCACCCGCCGGCCGCGCCGGCCAACGCGGTAGGTCGGCTGCTCGCCGCTCACGACCCGTCGGTCTGGGTCCGTGGCGTGCAGGTGTGGGCCTGTCTGGGGCTGCTGCACCACCGCACCGACGAGCCGTGGGAGGGCTCGACGCGCCGCCGGGTGCTGCTCGACCTGGTCTGGGGCGTCGAGGACTGGGTCACCGAGGCGGCGCTGTTCGCCCTCGTCACCGCGGCCTGGGTGGACCCTTCGGTCCGGCCGGACGTGGCCCGGGTGGTGGCGGAGCGGCTGGCCGACGTGGCCGCCGTGGCGCGGACCCGACCGGTCCCGATCGCCGCGTCACTGGCGCACCTGGCACTGGCCGCCCCACAGCTCGACCCGGCGACCGCCGCCCTGGCCACCGAGCTGCTGAACGTCCACTCCCCCCGACTCCCCCGCCCCCGCAACCCCCTACGCCGCCTCTGGCAACGACTGCTCCGCCGCTGACTCCCTGCCAACCCCCCGGCCCTGCCCGCGCCCCATCCCCGCGATCTTGCACTTTCTGTCGGCGTTTTGCCGGTATAGAGGGCTTATGTCACCGCACAAAGTGCAAGATCGCGGGGGTGTGGGGCTAGGGGCGGGGTGGGGTGGGGTGGGGGGTTACGCGACGGGGGCCTTGCCGAGGGCGACCTCGGCGTCCTCCTCCGGGGTGGCCTGCGGCGGGGCCTCGTTCGCGGTCCGCAGCGGGATCTCCTTGATGAACCAGGCGAGCACCGGGATCACGATGGTGAACAGGACCGCCCAGAGGAAGACGTGCGAGATGGCGTCGGAGAGACCGCCGAGCACCGCCTCGCGGGCCTGAGCGGGCAGCTCCCTGAGCTTCGCCAGGTCCATCCCGGCGCCGGCCTCGCCGCCGCCGAAGGCCCGACCGCCCTCCGAGCTGGCCAGCCGGTTGGCGAAGATCGCACCGAACAGCGAGATGCCGAACGAGCCGCCGATCGACCGGAAGAAGGTGGCCGCGCCGCTGGCCGCGCCGAGGTCCTTCTGCTCCACGCTGTTCTGCGCGATCAGCATCGACGTCTGCATGAGGAAGCCCATGCCGACGCCGAGCACGATCATGTACAGCGAGGACATCAGCTTGCTGGTGTCGGTGTCGAGCATGGACAGCAGCGCCATGCCCGCGGTCATCACCACACCACCGATGATCGGGTACGCCCGGTACCTGCCGTTGCGGGTGATCGCCCGGCCGATGACCAGCGAGACGACCAGCATGCCGAACATCAGGGGCAGCAGCAGCAGACCACTGTTTGTCGCCGACGCCCCCTGCACGGTCTGCTGGTAGAGCGGCAGGAAGTTCATCGCGCCGAACATCGCGAAGCCGAGCAGGAACCCGATCACCGAGATCAGCGCGAAGTTGCGGTTGGCGAAGAGCGCCAACGGCAGGATCGGCTCCTGGACCCGGCGTTCCACGAGGCCGAACACGACCAGTGCGACGACGGCCAGCACGGCCAGGCCGAGGATCTGCGTCGAGGTCCAGTCGTACTCGTTGCCACCCCAGGTGGTGATGAGCACGATCGCGGTGATGCCGACCGAGAGCAGCCCGGCGCCGAGCCAGTCGATCCGGTGCTCGGTGCGGTACTTCGGCAGGTGCATGGTGGTGATCAGCACGAGCAGCGCGACACCGCCCAGCGGCAGGTTCACGTAGAACGCCCAGCGCCAGGAGAGGTGGTCGGTGATGAAGCCGCCGACCAGCGGGCCGGCGACCATGGCGATGGCCATGATGCCGGCGATCATGCCCTGGTAGCGCCCGCGCTCGCGGGGCGGGACCAGGTCACCGATGATCGCCATCACGCCGACCATGAGGCCACCGGCGCCGAGGCCCTGCACGGCCCGGAAGGCGATGAGCTGGACCATGCCGTCCTGCGGGCCGCCGAACATGCCGGAGCCGGCCATGCCGCAGAGGGCGGAGCCGACCAGGAAGATGACGACCGAGGTCAGGAAGACCGACTTGCGGCCGTAGAGGTCACCGAGCTTGCCCCAGATCGGGGTGGAGACGGTGGTGCCCAGGACGTACGCGGTGACCACCCAGGTGAAGTGGTTGAGCCCGCCGAACTCGCCGACGATCCGCGGTAGCGCGGTGCTGACGATCATGTTGTCGAGCATCGCGAGCATCATCGCGATCATCAGCCCGAACAGCACGACCCTGATGTTGTTGGGTCGTGTGCCGACCTGGGTTGCCTGAGTCATGGATAAGCTCCCCCCGAGGATTGCCGTACTTACTTGCCGCCCGGCTAGTCACCTTACTAGCCGCACGGTAAGTTGGGTACGAGCAACGGTCAAGCCATTTGGAGGGCGTGCGTGAGCGAGAGCACAGGCGGCGGAACGCGGGAACGGATCAAGGCCGTCGCGCTCGAACTCTTCACCGAGCAGGGGTACGAGAAGACCTCGCTCCGGGAGATCGCCGAGCGCCTCAACGTCACCAAAGCTGCGCTCTACTACCACTTCAAGAGCAAGGACGACATCGTCGCCAGCTTCGTCGAGGACCGCCTGGAGCGGATGGACGCGCTGACCGCCTGGGCCGCCACCCAGCCCGCCACCCTGGCCACCCGGCGGGAGCTGATCTCCCGATACGCCGACACGATGTTCGACGGCAGTCAGCCGTCGGTGATGCGCTTCTTCGAGCAGAACCAGACCGCGCTCAAGAGTCTCTCCTCCGGCCAGAAGATGCGCGGCCGGATGATGGAGCTGGCCGGGGCGCTCTGCCGGGGCGACGACTCCCCCGCCGCCCAACTGCGCGCCGTGCTGTCGCTGTTCGCGGTGCACACCAGCTGGTTCGCGGTCCGCGCCCCGCACATCAGCGACGACGAACGTCGCAAGCTCGCCCTGGACGTGGCCGACGAGCTGCTGGCCGCCATCGGTACAGAGCCCGACGCCTGACCCGGGCCCGCCCGGCGGCTCAGCACGGCCCGGCGGTGGGCGGTTCAGCGGGAACGGCCCGGCGGCTCAGCGGCGCGCCAGCTCCAGGCGCAGGCCGAGCAGGTCCACGCCCGGTGCCGGTGACCAGTCCTTCTCCGGCGAGCGGACGAACCCGCGCCGCGAGTAGAGCCGGTGCGCCGGATCGGCCATCCCGGCCCGGACGCAGATCACCACCGCCGTGCAACCCAACCCGGTAGCCCGGTCGACGCACGCCTCGACCAACACGGCACCGACGCCACGACCCTGCGCGCCCGGGTCGACGGCGAGCATCCGGAACTCCGCCTCGCCCGGCCCGGACAGCTCCGCGAACGGGGTGCCCGGCAGCACGAACGTGACCGAGCCGAGCACCGCGCCGGTCAGCTCGTCGACAGCGACCAGCACCTCGCCGCTGGCGGCCCGGGTCGCCACGTCGGCCAGCACCTCGCCGTACCCGTGCTCGCCCTTGAGCTGACCGTCCGCCTCGTACGCGGCAACGGTCAGCCGGGCCACCGCCGGAAAGTCGGCGGGCTCGGCCGGACGGACCAGTAAACCGGTCACGCAATCACCGCGATCAGGTCACCGTCCTGCACGACGTCGCCCTCGTGCACGGCGAGCTGCTGCAGCACACCGTCGGACTCGGCGACGACCGGGATCTCCATCTTCATCGACTCGAGGATCACCAGGGTGTCACCCTCGGCCACCGTGTCACCCGCCGCGGCGACGACCTTCCAGACGTTGGCCACCATCTCGGCGCGGATCTCCTCGGCCATGTTCAGGCCCTCCCTCTTCGCGACGTGCCTGCCGATGTATCCAATCATGCGTCGACCGGTGGTGGGCGCGCAGCGGCACAGCCGCGACGGCAGTCCCGCCCTGGGGGAGGCGGCGGGTGCCGACCGCACTACCATCAGCGGGTCGGACCCGACGCCGGACCGCCGGTGGCCGCATCCGCGCCGAGGTCGTGCGCAGGACGGATCCGACCCATCACGAGGAGGTCAGCATGGCGAAGAAGTCCCGGAAGAAGAAGGCTCGTAAGAAGAGCGCCGCGAACCACGGCAAGCGTCCCAACTCCTGAACGGGTCGACGGGCCCACTGCCCGTCGTCGCTCAGCCGGCCGAGGCCGGATACACCGGTGGCCCGGGTCGACATCGACCCGGGCCACCGGTCTTGCCAGCTCATGCCGACGCTCAGTCGGCCAGCTCACGGGAATCGCTGGTCTCGAAGACCACCAGCTCGGTGAGCTTGACCCGCAGCCGCTCACGCAGCTCGTCCGGCGCGGTCTCGTTGCCACAGCAACGCGCCACCAGCGCCCGCACCTCCTGCTCCAGCCCGTACTCGCGCAGGCAGGGCCCGCACTCGTCCAGGTGGTGCCGGATCAGCGAGCGGCGCTCGTCGGCGCACTCCAGATCCAGGTAGAGATACACCTCCGCGAGGACTTCGCGGCAGTCCGTCTCGTGCGGCTCCCCACAGCTCACGTCACACCTCCCGGCCGGCAGCGGCGGCGGTCGAACCCTTCGCCGAGCGGGCCGCACTGAAGCCCCGCTCCCCCGCGTAGCGCTCGAGCAGCTTGCGCAGATTACGACGGCCACGGTGCAGACGCGACATCACGGTGCCGATCGGCGTACCCATGATGTCCGCGACCTCCTTGTAGGAAAAGCCCTCGACATCGGTGAGGTAGACGGCCAGGCGGAACTCCTCCGGCAACTGCTGGAGGGCCTCCTTGACGTCACTGTCCGGCAGCCGGTCCAGTGCCTCCGTCTCGGCGGAGCGCAACCCGCTGGAGGTGTGCGACTCGGCCTCGGCGAGCTGCCAGTCGGTGATCTCCTCCGTGGGCGCCTGGATCGGCTGGCGCTGCCGCTTGCGGTAGGAGTTGATGTAGGTGTTGGTCAGGATCCGGTACAGCCAGGCCTTCAGGTTCGTGCCCTGCTCGAACTGGTGGAAGGCCGCGTACGCCTTCAGGTAGGTCTCCTGGACCAGGTCCTCGGCATCCGCCGGGTTGCGCGTCATTCGCAGCCCAGCAGCGTAGAGCTGATCGACGAATGGCATCGCGTCCCGCTCGAATCGGGCCCTGCGCTCGTCCGTCTTCTCGGTGGTCAACCGCACATCCCCTCGCGTCGGATGCTTTCCCGCCGAGGATACGCGCACAGACCTACCCACAGATTCACTTCCGGCTGGTGTGCCCGTGCTCACCGCACCCACCCCGCCCGGTCCCGCCGTGGCGGGCCACTGCGGGCCGTCCAGCAGCCGCTTCAACTGCCGGGCGTCCCGTTCATCCTGTTCCAGGCTTCGTGTCTCGGTTGGCACCGGTCACCCCCCTCGCAGAAAAGTCGTCCGGGGGTAGTAACGCGAGATGACCACTGGGGCATTCCGGCCGGCTCTCCCCGTTCCTGGTCCCGGCCCCGACGGCGGCCGGCGCTGGGACCAGGAAGGGCCTGGGAGGACTGGTGTCACCAGCCCGGATCGGGCCGGCGGCACCATCGGATGCAACGACCCGTGCCCGGCACCGGAAACGGTCGCCCCGGCGAGCCGACGCGACCGGTCAGCCGGCCGCCCAGCCCTGGGCGGACAGCCAGTCGCGCACGGCGGCGGCGGTACCGGCCGGATCCCGGCGCAGATCGTGCGTCTCACCGGGACGGCTCACCACCTGCACCGCCGGCCCCGGCTCCGGCGTCCCGAACGGGTCCCGGTCACCGTTGACGACAAGCGTCGGCAGGCCGGTGTCCAGCTCGGCGGCCCGTGAGCGTTCCGGCCGGCCGGGCGGGTGCAGCGGAAAGGCCAGGGCGACCACGCCCACCGCGCCCACCGCGCGGGCCGTCCGGCAGGCCACCCGCGCGCCACTGGAACGCCCACCGACCAGCACCGTCGGCACGTCGGCGTGCCGGTCACGCAGCACGCCGAGCACCGCCGCCCAGGCTTCGTCGAGGTGACCGGCCGGTGCCGGCGCCCGTCGACCGGCGACCCGGTACGGCTGGGTCACCCGGACCACCGCCAGCCCGGCAGCGACCGACGCGTCCCGGACCGCGAGCAGGTCAGGCGCGTCGACGCTGCCGCCCGCACCGTGCCCGAGGACGAGCAGGGCGGTGGCCGGTCGGGCCGGCAGGTCGGTGTCGATCCGCGCCGGACCGCGCGGGGTGTCGATGTCGTCGCTGGGTGGCACCGCCCCATTCTGCGCCGCCGCACCGCCGACGGGTGTGAACCCGGCCGCCGATCAGCTCAGCGGGACCAGGGCGAGCAGGCGATCGCGCACCGGCGGGCCGGCGTCGTCGATGGCGTCCGGGTCGGGGTCGACCTCACCGCGCCAGGCGACGAGCATCGCCCGTCGTTCCCGCGGCGTGGTGCCGCCCCAGACGCCGTGGCAGTCGCCGACGTCGAGGGCCCAGGCCAGGCAGGACCCCTGTACGTCACAACTGCGGCACAACGCGACGGCGGCGTCCGCCGGTTCGTTCGGTGCCGGAAAGAAGGTCTCCGGATCGACGCTCTGGCAGGTACCCCTGGTACGCCACGCGTCGTCCTGTCGCCGTTCCCGCACTGCCCGCAGCAGTCGCGGATCTCGCCGCGCCGCCGCCACCTCGTGCGGACGCGGCATACGTGCCCGTGTCATCCGCCCACCTCCCCCGTGGGACCGGCAAAATCGGTGGACGTCGTCCGCCCCGTGCGAATCGATGTCCACTACCGGCGCTGTGTTCTATCGCACTTCGCAACATCGGGACAAGTGTCTGCCGGGAACCTGACTGAACAGTCGGGAGACGAATCACGCGGAACCCTGGCAAATCGGCGGCCAACGATGCGCGACAGCGTCAGAAAAGGGTCAACTCCTGCGGCGTCACCGTTGGCGCCACCGGCACCCGGGCGGTCAGGTGCGGCCCGTCGTTGCGGACGTCTCCCACCGCCGCGCCCACCGGGCGGATCTCCAACCCCGCCAACTGCTCCGCTGACGCCGGGCTGAGCAGCCGCTCCGGCTCGTCCGTCGGGGCCAACCACGACGACCAACGCTCCGCTGGCAGCAGCACCGGCATCCGGTCGTGCACCTCGGTCAGGTCGCCGAGCGCCGCGGTCGTCAGCACGCTGAAGGTGAGCCGGGTCTCGGCGTCGGACTCCCAGACCGACCAGATGCCGGCCAGGGCGAGCACCGAACCGTCCCGGGGGGTCATGAAGTACGCCTGGCGGCCACCGTCGGGCAGCCGGACCCACTCGTACCAGCCGTCGGCGGGGACCAGACAGCGGCGACGGGCGAAGGAGCCCGCGTACGCCCGGCTGGTGGCCACCGTCTCCGCCCGCGCGTTGATCATGCGGGCCGCCGCCGAGGCGGACCGGGACCAGTGCGGCAACAGACCCCAGCGGCCGACACAGAGGCTGCGGTGCCCCTCCGGGCTGAGCCGGACCAGCGGCACCGGGTCGGTGGGCGCGACGTTGTGATCGGCGCGGACCAGGCCGTCGGAGTCGTCGGACGACTCGAACAGCGCGCTCAGCTCGCCGGAGCTCCGGGTCGTCGCGTACCTGCCGCACATGGGGCACACGCTAACGCGTCGGGGGCGCTGTCGGCTGTCCCGCCAACCGGGAGTACGAGCGCCGGGTGCCGCCGGACCCCCGACGACACGGCAGAATGTAACCGTGGGGAACCTGACAGCGACCCGGCCGCCGCAGCCGTGGACCGCACCGACCGCATCCGACCCGGTGGCAGCGACGTTGCGCCTGCCCGGTTCCAAATCGATGACGGCCCGCGCCCTGGTGCTCAGCGCGCTGGCTGCCGGCCCGTCGACGCTGGCCCGGCCGCTGCGCGCCCGGGACACCGAGTTGATGGCCGCCGGCCTGCGGGCGATGGGCGCGCACGTGTCGATCAGCGACGACGAGCGCTGGCTGGTCCGACCGCACCCCCTGGTCGGCCCCGCCCACGTCGACGTCGGGCTGGCCGGCACCGTGATGCGGTTCGTGCCACCGGTGGCGGGCCTGGCCGACGGGCAGGTCAGCTTCGACGGCGACCCGTACGTCCGCACCCGGCCGCTGGGCCCGCTGGTCGACGCGCTGCGCTCGCTGGGCGTCCGGATCGACGTCACCGGCACCGGCAGCCTGCCGCTGACCGTGCTCGGCACCGGCCGGGTCACCGGGGGCGAGGTGGTGATCGACGCGTCCGCCTCCAGCCAGCTCGTCTCCGGGCTGTTGCTGGCCGCCCCGCGCTTCGACCGGGGCGTCGTGGTGCGCCACGTCGGCCCGCCGGTGCCGTCCGCGCCGCACCTGCGGATGACGGTGCAGATGCTGCGGGCCGCCGGCGCGGCGGTCGACGACAGCACCCCCGATGTCTGGACCGTCGAGCCCGGCCCGCTCACCGGGCGCGGCTGGGACGTCGAGCCGGATCTCTCCGGCGCCGTGCCGTTCTTCGCCGCCGCCCTGGTCACCGGCGGTGAGGTGACCCTGCAGGGCTGGCCGCACAGCAGCGCCCAGCCGGTCGAGCAGCTCCGCTCGCTGCTGCAACGGATGGGCGGCGAGGTCAGCCTCTCCACCGACGGGCTGACCGTGCGCGGCACCGGCGTGGTGCACGGTCTGACCGCCGACCTGTCCGACGTCGGCGAGCTGACCCTCGTGCTGACCGCGCTGGCCCTGCTGGCCGACTCACCGTCGGTCTTCACCGGCGTCGGGCACATCCGGGGCCACGAGACCGACCGGCTCGCCGCGCTCACGCGGGAGTTCGGCGGGCTCGGCGCGGACATCACCGAGACCCCCGACGGGTTGGAGATCCGGCCCCGTCCGCTGCGCGGCGGGCTCTTCCGCACCTACCACGACCACCGGATGGCCCACGCCGCCGCGGTGGCCGGGCTCGCCGTTCCGGGCATCGAGGTGGACGACGTGGGGTGTACCTCCAAGACGATGCCCGAGTTCCCGGCACTATGGTCAGCGATGGTGACCGGCAAGAGCTGACGCGACGGAGGAAGGTCCTGGCGACCAAACGGCGGGAGTACGACGAGGACGACGTACGGGTCCGGCCCGGTAAGTCGTCACGCCCGCGTACGCGCACCCGCCCGCAGCACGCCGACGCGGTCGACGGGTTCGTCATCGCCGTCGACCGGGGGCGCTACACCTGCGTGCTGTCCGGGGCCGAGCGCGGCGTGGTCGGCGCCGAGCTGCCCACTGTCACCGCCATGCGGGCCCGCGAGCTGGGCCGCAAGTCGGTGGTGGTGGGTGACCGGGTCAGCCTGGTCGGCGACACGTCCGGCGCGGAGGGCGCACTCGCCCGCATCGTCCGGATCGCCGAGCGCCGCTCGGTGCTGCGGCGCACCGCCGACGACGACGAGACCACCGCCGAGGGTCGGCTGGAACGCGTGGTGGTGGCCAACGCCGACCAGTTGGTGATCGTGAGCGCGTTGGCCGACCCGCCGCCGCGTACCGGGTTCATCGACCGTTGCCTGGTGGCCGCGTACGACGCGGACGTCGAGCCGCTGCTCTGCCTCACCAAGGCCGACCTGGCCGGGCCGGAGGAGGTGCTGGGCTACTACACCGAGTTGGAGTTGCCGTACGTGCTCAACCGCCCCGACTCCGACCTCGACGCGCTCCGCGCGCTGTTGAGCGGCAAGGTGTCGGTGCTGGTCGGGCACTCCGGGGTGGGCAAGTCGACGCTCGTCAACCGGCTCGTGCCGGACGCGCTGCGCGCGGTCGGCGTGGTCAGCGCGATCGGCCGGGGCCGGCACACCTCGACCAGCGCGGTGGCGCTGCGGCTGCCACCGGTGCCCGGGGTCGACACGGACCCGGGTTGGATCATCGACACCCCCGGGATCCGCAGCTTCGGGTTGGCGCACGTTTCGGCCGACAGCCTGCTGCACGGCTTTCCGGACCTGGTCGAGGGCACCGTCGACTGCCCACCGAACTGCCCGCACACGGCCGACGAGGCCGAGTGTGGGCTGGACGCCTGGGTGGCCGCCGGTAAGGCGGACCCGCGCCGGCTGGCCTCGTACCGCCGGTTGCTCGCCTCCCGCGCCGGCGAGGGTGACTCGCGCGGCGACAGTGACCAGCGCGGGCCGGGCGAGGGTGACCGGCGCGGGCCCGACGAGTGACCCGACGGGCGTGGGCTAGGTTGCCGGGATGACCGGGTACGCCGACGACCTCGCCCTCGCCCACCTGCTCGCCGACCGGGCCGACGCCATCGCCACGGCCCGGTTCCGCGCGCTCGACCTGCGCGTCGAGGCGAAGCCCGACCTGACGCCGGTCTCCGACGCGGACACCGCTGTGGAGCGGGAGATCCGCGCCGTGCTGGCCGAGCACCGTCCGACCGACGGGCTGCTCGGTGAGGAGTACGGCGCACAGCCGTCCGCCGACGCGAACGGCCGCCGGTGGATCATCGACCCGATCGACGGCACCAAGAACTTCGTCCGGGGCGTGCCGATCTGGGCCACCCTGATCGCGCTCTACGACGGCGACCGGCCGGCGGTCGGCGTGGTGTCCGCACCGGCGCTCGGACGACGCTGGTGGGCCAGCGCGGGCGCGGGCGCGTACGCCGGGCCGGGCCCCACGGCTGGCGAACGGATCGGTGTGTCAGCGGTGCGCGGGGTCGCGGACGCCAGCTTCTGCTACTCATCGTTGGACGGGTGGGAGCAAACCGGCCGGCTCGACGCGGTGCTCGACCTGATGCGGGACAGCTGGCGCAGCCGGGCGTACGGCGACTTCTACGGCTACATGCTGTTGGCCGAGGGGGCACTGGATGTGATGGCCGAGCCGGAGCTGTCGCTGTGGGACGTGGCGGCGCTGGTGCCGATCATCACGGAGGCGGGTGGCACGGTCACTGATCTGTCCGGTCGACCGGCCCCGGCGGGCGCCCCGGGCACCGACAGCAGCGTGGTGGCCACCAACGGTGTGCTGCACGCCGACATCCTCACCCGCCTCGATCGACCAGCCGCGCGCTGACCCCCGGCAACCTCTATCCTCGCCAGGTGGTCTCCTCCGGCTGGTGCTTCCTCGCGGCGATGATCGTCGCGTACGGCTTCGCCAACCTGCTCCAGTCGGTGGCGGCGGCCCGCACCACTGTCCACCACACCTTCGATCCGGGTCTGCTGCTGCGCCTCGCCGGGCATCGGACGTACCTGGTCGGCCTGGGCTGCCAGATCGGCGGCTTCGTGCTCGCCTTCCTGGCCCGACGGGACCTGCCGCTGTTCCTCGTGCAGGCCAGCGTGGCCGCCGGGCTCGGGGTGACCGCCATCCTCGGGGTGCTGGTGTTGAAGTGGCGGCTGCCGGCGGCGGAGGTGGTGCTGCTGGCGTTGCTCTTCGCGGGGATCACCGCGCTGGTGCTGTCCGCCCGGCCGGCACCGTCGAAGCAGCTCGGCACCGCCGGTTCGATAGCCCTGCTGGTGGCGCTCGGGGTGATCGCGGTGCTCGGTGTCTTCGCCGTACGGCTGCACGGGGCACCGGGTTCGGTGGCCCTCGGCTCCCTGGCCGGGCTGGCGTTCAGCTCGGCAGCTGTCGCCGCCCGGCCTCTGGCGTCCGCGCCGTCCGCCGAGGCGTTCCTCGTCAACCCGTTGTTCTACCTGCTGATCGTCCACTCGATCGTCGGTCAGCTGCTGCTCGGTCTGGCCATGCAGCGTGGCTCGACGACCGCCGCTGTCGCCGCGATGGACGCCGCCGGGGCGGTGCCGGCCGCGATCGTCGGCCTGCTGCTGCTCAACGACAAGATCTGGCCGGGGCGGGAGTGGCTGGCCGCGGCCGGCTTCCTGGTCACCCTGGCCGCGGTGATCGGCCTGACCCGGTACGCCGAACCGCAGCAGCACCGTTCGGTGGCTCCCCGGCGGGACCCCGCCATGGTGGGTGCCGGCCGGACCGGCTGACCGGCCGCCGCTGGCCCGGCCGGGCGGGCCGACACCGCGCCCGCGGGTGTCGCGGCACCGCCCCGCTCAGGCCTCGACCGGCTTGCGCCGGCTCACCACCCGCTCGTAGAGACGCTCCAACGCACCGGCGGTCCGCTCCCAGGTGTAGCTGCTGCGCACCCGGTCCACCGCGGCGTGTCCGTACGCGAACCGGCCGGCGTTGTCGGCGAGCAGCCGACGCAGCGACACGCCGAGCGCGCGTACGTCACCGGGAGGCACCAGGCGGCCGGTGACCTCGTCGACGACGGCGTCCGCCAGGCCGCCCATCGCGTAGCCGATCACCGGCACCCCGCAGGCCATCGCCTCCAGCGAGACCCGCCCGGCCGAGGAGTAGTGCGGCGTGCAGGCGACCACGTCCGCCGACCGGTACCAGGTGGCCATCTGGTCGTGCGGCACCGCCCCGACGAGCCGCACCTGGTCGACGACGCCGATCTGTTCGGCCAGCTCGCGCAGCCGGCGCGCCTCCGCGTGGTTGGCCAACTGGTCGGCCGGCGGCCCACCGGCGATCACCAACTCGGCGTCGCCGACCAGCCGCATCGCCCGGATCAGGTCCTCCTGGCCGTGCCCGGCGGCGAGCGAGCCCACCGAGAGGATGCGGGGCCGCTGTTCGCGCGGCGCGGCCTCGCCGTCGGGATGGAACAGGTCGATGTCGACGCCGGCCGGCACCAACGCGACCGAGCTGCGTTGCAGACCCATCCGGGTCAGCTCGTCGACCTCGTCGTTGGACTGGGCCACGGCGATGTCGACGGCCCGGGTCAGCGCGCGTTCCAGCGTGATCCGCTGCCCCGGCCCGTCGTAGTGACCGCCCAGGTGACGCAGCTGCTCGACGCCGAGCGAGTGGAACGTCTGCACCACCGGGATGTCGGTCTCCCGAACGGCGTGTGCGGCGGCCAGGCCGCCGACCCAGTAGTGCCCGTGCACCACCTCGGGCCGCCAGGCACCGGACCACTCGTCGGCCAGCCAACGGCCGACCTCCGTCACGTACGGGATCAGCTCGGCGGTGGGTAGTGCGGTGGGCGGGCCGGCCGGCACGTGGTGCACCTGGTAGCCGTCGACGTTCATCGTCGCCGGCAGCGCCGGGTCGTCCCGGCGGACGTAGAGCCGGACGTCATGGCCCCGCTCGGTCAGTTCCGCGGCGACCCTGGCGATGTGCTGTCGAGTGCCGACCGGTGGGCCGTCGGCGTGGCGGTATGAGCTGGCGTGCGCGCAGACGAGGCCGACGCGCATGGGTCACCTCCCTGCGATCTTTCCTCGGCGGTGGTCCTCCCGGTCAGAGCGTCCCATTAACCCCGCGACGCTGAGTCGAAACCTGGCAGATCAGGAAGAGTCCGCCCGACTGCCACCGACACTTGCGCCACAGCAAGCACAGGTGACACCCGACCGCACGATTCGATGGTGATCGACAACCTGTCGCTGGTGTGACCAGGTCCGGCCGGGGGTACCGCTCAGGAATGCCGCTGACCCGCAGTCTCGACGATTCGACCGTGGTGATCACCGGCGCGTCCAGCGGGATCGGCACGGCGACCGCCTACGCACTGGCCCGCCGGGGTGCCGCCGTCGTGCTGGCCGCCCGCAGTGAGCCGGCCCTGCGACAGGTCGCGCAGCGCTGCCGGGAGCTGGGCGGTCAGGCGCTCGTCGTACCGACCGACGTGACCGAGTTGGAGTCGGTGCGGCGGCTGGCCGAACAGGCGGTGGCCGAGTTCGGTCGGATCGACGCCTGGGTGAACAACGCCGCGGTCAGCGCGGTGGGTCTGTTCGACGAGATCCCGGTCGCCGAGTTCCGCCGGGTGCTGGAGGTCAACCTGCTCGGGGCGGTGCACGGCATCAAGGCGGCCCTGCCCTACCTCGGCGCCGCCGGTGGCGGTGTGCTGGTCAACAACGCCTCGGTGCTGGCCGAGGTGGCCATGCCGTACCAGTCTGCGTACAACGCCACCAAGCACGGCATCCGGGGGTTGGCCGACACCGTCCGTCAGGAGCTGCGGGTCACCGGCCGGGGGCACATCTCCGTCTGCACCGTGCTGCCGGCCACCATCGACACCCCGTTCTTCCGGCACACCGGCAATCACAGCGGCCGGGAGCTGGTGCCGCCGCCTCCGATCTACCCGCCGGAGGTGGTCGCCGAGACCATCGTCCGGCTGCTGCGCCGGCCGCGCCGCGAGGCGTACGCCGGTGGCGCGGCCCGGTTGATCGGCCTGCAGTGGCGGCTGGCGCCCGCGCTGGTGGAGCGCACCCTCGGCTGGTACGCGCACCGAACCCAGTTCGGGCCGGGCGCCCGCGTGGACAGCAGCGGCAACGTGTTCCACGCCGACGCTCAGGCGCGCCAGGACGGCGGCTGGCACGGTCGACGCCGGCAATTGGTGCGGATGACCGCCGCGTTCGGTCTGGCCGCCGCCGGCACCGCCGTCGGCACCCTGGCGGCCATCAACCGCCGCTCCCGGTCGGACCGCTGATGGCGGACGTCGAGCGTCAGAATGCGCCGACCGTCACCGGCGCGCACAATGGGGCGATCATGGCGAGCTGTCTCGTGGAAGTCGACGAGTCGTCGGCGGTGGTCCGGTTGACCGGTGTGCTCGACGCCGCCGGAGCCGAGGCGGTACGCGGCGCCCTGCTCACCCGCCTCGCGGACCGGCCCGGCCCCGTGGTGGCGGACGTGACCGGTCTGCGGTTCGTCGAGCCGGCCGGTCGGGGCATCTTCGCCGACATTCGCCGTGAGGTCGCCGACTGGCCCGCCGCGGATCTGCTGCTGTGTGACCCGACGGCCGCCGGGCCCACCCAACCGGACTCCGCAGCCGCCGGGCCCGCCCACTCGGACTCGGCGCTCGACGGCGTGCCGGCCTGGCCGACGCTCGACGGCGCGCTGGCCGCCATCGCGACGACACCACTGGCGGCGGTGCTCACCGCCGAACTCGCCCCGGCGGTGGGAGCCGCCCGGCAGGCCCGCGATCTGGTCAACACCGGTTGCGAGCGCTGGGGCATGCCGACGCTCGCCGACCCGGCGTGCATCGCCATCACCGAGATGGTCAACAACGTGGTGGCCCATGCCCAGACCCCGATGACGGTTCGGCTGGCACCCCAGGAGACCACCCTGCACCTGGCGGTTCGCGACCACTCCCCGCGCCGGCCGACGTTCGCCGGGATCTCCCCGCCGTCCCGGGCCGGCGGCCGGGGCCTGCTGCTGATCGACACGGTGACCCGTCGCTGGGGCAGCAGCGCCGTAGGGGACGGCAAGGTCGTCTGGTGTGTGCTGCACCCGGACGACGAGGCCCTCTGACCAAGCTGATCGCGGCGCACCTCGCCGGCCGGTACGCGCTGCCGGCCCCGGGCTTTCGCCGTCGACGCCCGGTTCGGTGCCGTTTCGCCGAAGGGTCACCCGGTTACGGCGGGAGGGCAGCGGGTAGTGATCAGACATGCGCGACAACGAGTACCCGACCCCCGTGTCCGACACCGAGGCGCAAGGGCTGCCCGACACCGCCGATGACGACTCGACCGCCAACGACGACGTCTTCACCGGGCGCGAGGCGGACGGCCCCGACCCGGCCCAGCTGCCCGGCGACCGGACGCCGGTGGCGGTGGACCGGTTCGGAACGACAGCTGAGGAGCAGCTCGACGGTGAGTCGTTGGACTACAAGCTCGACCGTGAGGTCTACGAACGCCCGGCGGACGATCCGCTGGCCGGCACGATCGACCCGAAGATCGCCTTCGAGGCGGACAATCTGGAAGCCGCGGCGGAGGCCCAGCTGGACGCCGACGTGATGGATCCCGGGCCCACCTCGGACCCGAACTCGCCGGTCTCGCTGTACGACCACGGTCAGCTCGGCACGGTGGCCGACGCCACTGTGGGCCGGCTGGTGGAACCGGACGAGGGGTCGCACACCGACCAGGAGACCGACTCGGTGGCGTACGACGCCGGATCGGCCGGCGGCGGGGCGACCGCCGAGGAGTTGGCCATCCACGAGACGGAGCCACCGCGCTCGGTCTGACGTCCGCTCGATCTGACGTCCGCTCGATCTGACGTCCGTCCGCTCAGTCGTCCAGGCCGCGTTCGATGGCGTACCGGGTCAGCTCGACCCGGTTGTGCAGTTGCAGCTTGCCCAGGGTGTTCTGCACGTGGTTCTGCACGGTGCGGTGCGACAGGCCGAGCCGCTGGGCGATCTGCTTGTACGACATCCCCTTCGCCACCAGCCGCAGCACCTCCGTCTCCCGTTCGGTGAGCTGGGGCGTCGCGGGTTCGGCAGCGCCGGCGCTCCCCCGCCCCGGTCCGGCGGCCAGCCGGCGGTACTCGCCGAGCACCAGTCCGGCCAGGCCGGGGGTGAACACCGCCTCGCCGGCCGCGGTGCGGTGGACCGCCTCCAGGAACTCGGCGGGCGCTGTCGACTTCACCAGGTAACCGGTGGCACCGGCCTTGACCGCGTCCAGCACGCTCTGCTGCTCGCCGCTGGCGCTGAGCATCAGCACCCGTACGGCGGGCAGCGCCGTGCGCAACCCCAGGATCACCTCGACGCCGGAGATGTCCGGCAGTTGCAGGTCGAGGACGACGACGTCGGGCCGGGCGGCGGCGGCCACCCGAACGGCCTGTCGCCCCTCCCCGCTGGTCGCCACCACCAGGAAGCCGGCCTCGGTCAGGTCGCGGGCCACCCCCTCCCGCCACATCGGATGGTCGTCCACCACCATGACCCGGATCTGGTTCACCGCGCCGACCTCGGCACGCTCAGCTCGATCTCGGTGCCCGCCTCGGGTGCGGACACGATCCGCACCGTCCCGCCCAGGTCGGTCACCCGGCCCCGGATCGACTGGGTCACCCCGAGCCGCCCCTGGGCGGCCGCCTCGGCCAGCCGGCCGTCCGGGATGCCCGGCCCCTCGTCACGGATCGACACGGTCACCGTCTCCCCCTCGTCCTCGATCAGCACCCAGGCCCGCCCACCGGCGTGCCGTCCCACGTTGTCCAGTGCCGCACCGGTTGCCGCCGCCAACTCGCCGGCCACCTGTCGGGGCAGCGGCACCGGCGTGGCCGGGGCGGAGAGCGCCACCGTCGCCGAGGCGTACCGGCCGAGCAGGGTCCGCAGGTCCACCGCCTCGCCCCCCTCCGGGAGGTTCGCGGCGGTCGGGCTGGCACCGGTGATCAGCGCGCGCAGTGCGGCCTCCTGCTCACCGGCCAGCCGGGCCAGCTCGCCGGCCTCCCCGGGCAGGTCGGCGCCGCGCCGCTGGACCAGCGCCAGCACCTGCAGAACCGAGTCGTGAATGCCCCGGGCCAGCCGTTCCCGCTCCCGCGTGGCGGCCTCCAGCTCCACGGCGCGTTGCAGCCGCTCCTCGGCGCTCGCCGCCAGCCGGGCCACGTGCCCGACCACCACTCCGGCGAGCAGCATCAGGATCACCCCGGTGAACGAGGACTGACCGATCCGCTCCCGGGTGGCCAGGTCCGCTCCGGCGACGATCAGCGCGGCGACAGTGCCCCGCCGCCGGCCGCCGGAGACGGCCCAGGCCAGCACCGGGCCGGCCATCCAGGCCACCCCGAGGGTGGGTACGCCGTGGGTGAGCGCCGTCCGACCGACCACCCACGGGGTGGCCAGCACGATGGCCACCACCACCGCGAGGTCGGCCAGCAGCAGCGGCCAGCGCCGCCAGGCCGGTCGGGCGTACCCGACAGCGGTCGCCCCGGTCCAGGTGATCATCAGCAGGATCAGGGCGCCGACGGCGTACGGGTGGGCGTACCGGTCGGCGTCGCGCACCGCGAGCGCGCAGACGTACGCCAGGGAGGCCAGCCTGAACACGGTGAGGGCACGCCACAGCGGCACCTCGAATCCACCCGGCGGCGACGGCATGGCGGTCAGGATGCCACAACGGTTCGGCCGCCCGGCGATCAGCGAGTGCGGTTCGGGAAACCCTGACGTACGGTGGAAAAGCCGCGAAATACTCCGAGATGCGCCGCCGGGACGGGCCCATGACGAACGCAGATCCGCACGCACCGCGTACGGTTGTGCCCATCGAACCTGCCCTCCTGATCGCCGACGCCTTTGACCAGGCTCAGGTGACCGAGATTCGACACTCGGTCGCCTCCTGCGCGCATGCCTCGGGCCTGCGGGGCCAGCGGCTGGACGACTTCGTGCTCGCGATCAACGAGCTGATCACGAATGCGGTGCGCCACGGCGGCGGGCGCGGCTGGCTGCGCCTCTGGCAGGAGTCGGGTGTGCTGGTCTGCGAGATCGCCGACCACGGGCGCGGGATCAGCCCGCAGCGACTGGGCGACCGCAGTCGGCCGGCCCCGGACACCGCCGGCGGCTGGGGGCTCTGGCTGGCCCGCGAGTTGACCGACGCGATGGAGGTGTCCACCGGCACCGCCGGCACCACAGTCCGCATCACCACCGGCCTACCCACCCAAAATCCCACCCCGCACTAACCCCACCCCACCCCACCCCGCCCCACCCCACCCGCACGCGATCTTGCACTTGCTGTCGCGGCGAATCACCCGAAACCACTCATCCCGGCGACACAAACCGCAAGATCGCGGGGAAGAGCAGGGCGGGGAGACGGGGTGGGTCAGGCGAAGAGGGCGGAGACGGATTCTCCGTTGTGGATTCGGCGCGTCGCCTCGGCCAGGGCGGGGGCCACCGACAGGACCCGCAACTTGGGGACCCGCTTGGCGTCCGGGATGGGCACCGTGTTGGTGCAGACGATCTCCAGGACGCCGTCCTGGTCGCTGAGCCGTTGCAACGCGTCGCCGGAGAAGAGGCCGTGCGTGCAGGCGAGCCGGATCGACCGAACCTTCAGGCCGCGCAGATGCTCCATCAACTCGACCACCGTGCTGCCCTTGGCGATCTCGTCGTCCAGCACGATGACGTCCCGGTCGGTCACGTCACCGATCACCGCGCTGATCTTGACCAGGTCGTCGCTGAACCGCTGCTTCGCCCCGGCCGCCACCGGTGTGCCGAGCAGCCGGGCGAAGGCCGCGGCCTCCTTGGCGTTGCCCAGGTCGGGTGAGACCACCACGGTGTTGCTGAGGTCGTAGCGCCGGAAGTGGGTGGCCAGCTCCCGCAGCGCGTGCAGATGATCCACCGGGACGCTGAAGAAGCCGTGCACCTGCGGCGAGTGCAGGGTCATCGCGAGCACCCGGTCCGCCCCGGCCGAGGTGAGCAGGTCGGCGACGAGCCGGGCGCCGATCGAGATCCGCGGCGCGTCCTTCTTGTCCGAGCGGGCGTACGCGTAGTGCGGCAGCACCACGGTGATCCGACCGGCGGAGGCGCCCCGAGCCGCGTCGATCATCAGCAGCAGCTCGACCAGGTGCTCCTGCACCGGCGGCACCAGCGGCTGGATCAGAAAGACGTCCCGCTCCCGGCAGTTGGCCTGCAACTGGACTTCCAGGCAGTCGTTGGCGAACCGGGAGACCCGCACCGGGTGCAGCGGCACTCCCAGGTGAGCGCAGATCTCGGCAGCCAGGTCGGGATGGGCGGTTCCACTGAAAACTGCGATGTCGCGCACGTTCGCACATCGTAGGGGACGCGGACGGCAGCCGACGGCGGTGGGCCGGAACCCACAGCGACGCCTGTCGCGCCACTCCGCCGTCCGGGTACGGTGCTGCGGTGACCCCCCAGTACGTCGCCGCCATCGACCAGGGCACCACCTCCTCGCGGTGCATCGTCTTCGACCGGGCCGGGGACATCGTCGCCGTGGCCCAGCGCGAGCACCGGCAGGTCTTCCCCCGACCGGGTTGGGTGGAGCACGACGCCGAGGAGATCTGGGACAACGTCCAGCAGGTGGTCGCCGAGGCGCTGCGGGCCGCCGGCACCGACGCGTCCGGGTTGGCCGCCGTCGGCATCACCAACCAGCGGGAGACCACTGTCGTCTGGGACCGGGCCACCGGCCGCCCGGTGGCCAACGCCATCGTCTGGCAGGACACCCGGACCGGGCCGCTGCTGCGCGAGCTCGCTTCGGCGTACGGCGAGGAGCGGTTCCGGACCCGCACCGGCCTGCCGCTGGCCACCTACTTCGCCGGGCCGAAGCTGCGCTGGCTGCTCGACGAGGTCGACGGCCTGCGCGAGCGCGCCGAGCGCGGCGAGGTGCTCTTCGGCACCATGGACAGCTGGCTGATCTGGAAGCTGACCGGCGCGCACGTCACCGACGTGACGAACGCCAGCCGGACCATGCTGATGGACCTCACGACGCTCGACTGGGACCCGGAGCTGCTGGACGCCATGGGCGTGCCGGCGGCGATGCTCCCGGAGATCCGCTCCTCCGCCGAGGTGTACGGCTCGGCGACCGGCGTGCTCGGCGGGGTGCCGGTGGCCAGTGCGCTCGGCGACCAGCAGGCCGCCCTGTTCGGGCAGACCTGCTTCCAGCCGGGCGAGGCGAAGTGCACCTACGGCACCGGCAGTTTCCTGCTGCTCAACACCGGTGCCAGCCCGGTTCCGTCGACCCACGGCCTGCTCACCACCGTCGCCTACCGGATCAAGAACCAACCACCGGCGTACGCCCTGGAAGGTGCCATCGCGGTCACCGGCTCACTGGTGCAGTGGCTGCGGGACAACCTGGGGTTGATCTCCTCGGCGGCCGAGGTGGAGGAGCTGGCCCGCACCGTCGACGACAACGGCGGCTGTTACGTGGTGCCGGCGTTCTCCGGGCTGTTCGCCCCGCACTGGCGCAGCGACGCCCGCGGGGTGATCGCCGGCCTGACCGGCTACATCACCAAGGGGCACCTGGCGCGGGCGGTGCTGGAGGCGTCGGCGTGGCAGACCCGCGAGGTGGTCGACGCGATGAACGCCGACTCGGATGTGGCGCTGCGCCGCCTGAGGGTGGACGGCGGCATGACCGCCAACGGCCTGCTCATGCAGTTCCTGGCGGACGTGCTCGACGTGCCTGTCGTCCGTTCCCGGATCACCGAGACCACCTGCCTGGGTGCGGCGTACGCGGCCGGGTTGGCGGTCGGTTTCTGGCCGGATCTGGCCACCCTGCGGGCGCAGTGGCGTTCCGACGCGCAGTGGGAGCCGGCGATGGCCCCGGAGCTGCGCGATCAGGAGCTGCGCCAGTGGCGCAAGGCCGTGCGGCGCACTCTGGACTGGGTGGACTGACCTCAGCGGCCGGTGCGGACCCGCGCCACGAACGCGCGCCAGGCCGCCGGCGCAAAGGTGAGAACGGCACCGGCGCGGTCGGTGGAGTCGCGGACCAACACCTGACCCGGCAGGTTGTCGGCCACCTCCACGCAGGTGTCGCCGCCGTTACCGCTCCGGGTCGACACGCGCCACCGAGGGGTGGGGGCGGAGTTCACAGCTCGTTCACCAGCTTTCCGATCAGCTCGACGGACACGCCCGCCGGCAGGGCCTCGCCCAGCAGCGTGTCCCACATCGTCCTGATGGTAGCCACGGTGTCGGGCCGGTCGACGATCTGACCGAAGACCCCGTCGACGTAGGCCACCTCGTCGCCGTCAGTCAGGTTGGCCAGCACGAAGCCGCCGGCCAGCCCGGGGTGCGCGCCCACCCCGGCGGGGATCACGTAGAGCCGCACGTGGGGCAGGGTGGCCAGCTCGACCAGCCGTTCCAACTGGGCGAGCTGGACGTCCCGATCGCCGACCACGCGGCGCAGCGCGGTCTCGTCGACGATCGCGGTGAACCGCTTCGGGGCCGGGCCGGTCAGCAGCTCCTGGCGGGCCAGCCGGCCGGCGACCAACTGGGCGACCTGCTCCGGGGTGTGGGTGCCCTGGGCGCTGAGCACCGCGTGCGCGTACGCCTCGGTCTGGAGCAGGCCCGGCACCAGCGACGGTTGAACGGTGCGGAGGGCGACCGCCTCGGCCTCGATCGCCCGCCACGGCGCGAACCAGGCCGGCGACTCCTGCCGGGCCGCCACCGCCAGCAGCTCGGCCAGCAGCCCGCCGGTGTTCAGCGCCGCGTCCGCCGCCTCGGCGAACTGCGGGGTGGGCCGGCGCCGCCCGGTCTCGATAGCCGCGATGGTGGACGGGCTCCACCTGATCAGCTCCGCCAGGGCCTCCTGCGAGACACCCGCACCGGCCCGGGCCGCCTTGAGCGCCCTGATCCACATGTCGCCGTTCATCCGACCGCCCCAGACTCCACGAAGAGTGACGGGTCCATCCTCGACGGTGATGACGGTCAGGTCCAGCAGGTACGGGGAAAGCGCGGTATCCCGGTCAGTCCCAGCGGTTACCGGTGAGCTTCTCGTAGACGTCGACGTAGCGGGCCTGGGTCGCCTCGACCACCTCGGCCGGCACGTCCGGGGCGGGGGGCTGCTTGTCCCAGCCGCTGCCGGTGGCCCAGTCCCGCACGTACTGCTTGTCGTAGGAGAACTGCACCCGCCCCGGCTGGTACGACTCGGCCGGCCAGAACCGCGACGAGTCGGAGGTGAGCAGCTCGTCGGCGAGGACCAGCGTGCCGTCCGGCGCCCAGCCCAGCTCGATCTTGGTGTCGGCGATCAGGATGCCCCGGTCGGCGGCCAGTTCGGCACCGCGCCGGTAGATGTCGAGGGTGATCTGCCGCAGTCGCTCGGCGGTGGCCGCGCCCACCTTGTCCACCACGTCGTCGTACGTGATCGGCTCGTCGTGCTCGCCCGCCGGCGCCTTGCTCGACGGCGTGAAGATCGGCTCAGGCAGGATCGACGCCTCGCCGAGCCCCCGCGGCAGCGGTACGCCGGAGACCGCGCCGGTGCGCTCGTACTCCCGCAGGCCGCCACCGGTCAGGTAACCGCGGGCGACGCACTCGACCGGGACCATGTCCAGCCGCTGGCAGCGGATGGCCCGCCCGGCGAACTCGGCGGGCACGTCGGTGGCCGAGATGACGTGGTTCGGCACCAGGTCGGCGAGCTGCTCGAACCACCAGAGCGAGAGCGCGGTGAGCAGGCGACCCTTGTCCGGAATCGGCGTCGGCAGCGCCACGTCGTAGATCGAGATGCGATCCGAGGCCACCAGGATCAGGTCGTCGCCGTCGGCGTAGACGTCCCGGACCTTGCCCGAGTGCAGAAGTTCCACGCGCCCTAGTACACCACGCGACAGCGGAAGGCCCAGATTCGACCACCCGGCCGAGGGTGACCGGACGGACGTTGACACCTTCGTGCGCTGCCTGCGTGAATGGTCCGACCGCCACCCCCGTAGGTCCAGGAGAGCGCCGTGCCCGTTGTTCGACCCCCGCTCGACCGCCTCGGCGCCGACCCGGGCCGGCGCCGACTGCTCAGCGCGCTGCTCGGTGCGCCTTTGCTCGCGTCCGGCGGGCTGGCGGGTTGCAGCGACGGAGCCGCCACCTCGACCCAGGACGGGCCCGTCGAGCTGTCGGTCTTCTGGTGGGGTGACGCCAACCGGGCCGCGCTCACCGAGAAGGCGCTCCAGCTGTACTCGACCCGCAACCCCCGGGTCACCTTCCGGGTCACCTGGCAGGGCGCCGACGGCTACTACGACAGGTTGGCCACCCAGGCGGGCGGCGGGAACGTACCGGACCTGATCCAGATCGACGACGCCATGCTGACGGAGTACACCCGACGTCAGGTCATCCTCGACCTCACCGACCGGCACCTGGATCTTCGGGGCCTGCCGGAGGGCCTGATCCGCTACGGCACGGTGGAGGGGCGGACGATGGCGGTGGCCGCCGGGCAGACCCACGCCGTCGTGGTGTTCAACCGGGACCTGCTGCGGGAGCTGCAGGTGCCGGAGCCACGGGCCGGGATGTCCTGGGCCGACTACATCTCCTGGGCCACCGAGGTCACCGAGGTCAGCGACCGGCGGGTGGCCGGCACCATGGACGGGTCGGGCGACTACCGGGCGCTCTGGCTCTGGCTGCGGGCGCAGGGTGGCGAGTTCTACCGGGGCAACCAGCTCGGCTTCGGCGCGGACGAGCTGATCGCGTGGTTCGAGCTGTGGCAGCGGGCTCGCCGGGCACGGGCCACGCCGAGCGCGGCGCTGGTCGAGCAGGCCGACAGCGGCGAGCCGGCCCGACAGCTGGTGGTGAGTGGGGCGACCGCCGCGTCCTTCGCCTGGTCGCACCAGCTACCGGAGCTGCAACGACTCACCGAGTCGGAGTTGGGCATCGTCGGCTTCCCCGGCCCGCCGGGCGCCCAGTGGGCACGGGCGTCGATGTACTGGGCGGCGTTCCGGGGCACCCGCCACCCGGACACGGTCGCCGACGTCATCAACTTCTTGACCAACAACGGTGAGGTCGGTGCCGTCCTCGGTCACGAGCGTGGGCTCAACGCCAGTTCCGCCGTGCGCCGCTACGCCGAGGGCAGCATCACCGACGCGGCCCAGCGACGTGCCGCCGCGTTCGGCACCAGCATCGCCGACCTGCTCGGGCCGGCGCCCGCGCCGCCGCCGAAGGGGCACGCCAAGGTGCGCACCCTGCTGGTCACCGCCGCCGAGCGCATCCGGGTCAAGCGCGACGGCACCCGCGAGGCCACCGCCCGCTTCCTGTCCCAGGCCATCGCGGCCCTGGCGGTGTGAACACCGGCGGCCGGTCCCGGGACCGGCCGCCGGTGACCGTCGGGGCCGCCGACCCGGTCAGCGCGGCGGGCCACCCCGGCGGTTGCGCATCAGACGCAGCACCAGGAACACGACGATCGCGACCACCACCAGGCAGCAGAGCAGCGGCAGCACCCCGAACCCGCTGCGGCCACGCCGCCGGGCGGCCTCCACCACGAGTTCGCCGGTGCCCGTGGACGCCCAGGCCGCCACGGGCACGAAGACCGCCAGTACGACCGCACCGAAGACCGCGCTCAGGCGGCCCCACCACTTACCGAATGAAGACATGTGCCCATCCTCGCCGAAGGGCGCAACCTCGGCACGTTGGTCCACGCGGATTTCCCGGGAGCGGAATGTCCGGAACGCTCCGGCCGGCGCGCAACGTGTTCGCAACGCCCCGGCAAAGATGATGATCTTTACATGAATGTCTTGAGGTGATCGGATTCGCCTCATGGTCAACTCTGTAGACAGTGCGCGGATCTCTCGCACCCGAAGATCTGCGGCGGCAGCGGTCGGCGTCACCCTCGTCGCCGCTCTCCTCACCCCCACCGCGGCGCACGGCGCCCCGCCGCCCCCACCGGCACCGCCCACGAAACCCGCTCCGAGCGGTGCCGCGGACCGCACCCCCGTCACGGTCACGCTGATCACCGGCGACCGGGTGACGGTGACCCCGGGCCGGCCCGGGGCGACTCCCTCGGTGGACGTCAAGCGCGCGCCCGGCGCCACCGGCTCCGTACGCATCTCCACCGAGGGCCGGGACACCTACGTCTACCCGGACGAGGCGGTGCCCTACCTCGCCACCGGCCGGCTCGACAAGCAGCTGTTCGACGTCACCCAGCTCATCGCCCAGGGCTACGACGACGCGCGGAGCGCCGAACTCCCCCTGATCGTCACCCGTACGACGGGGTCGGCGAAGCTCAGGACCGCGACCACGCTGCCGGGCACGCAGACCACGCAGCAGCTTCCCTCCGTCCGGGGTGAGGCGATCCGCACCCGCCGGTCACAGGCCGCGGACTTCTGGTCGGCCCTCACCGACGGGCGGTCACCGACCGCCCGCAGCGCTGCCACCCCGGCACCCTCCTTCACCGCCGGCATCGACAAGGTGTGGCTCGACGGCAAGGCGACGGCCAGCCTGGCCGACACCACCGCCCAGGTCGGCGCTCCGGCGGCGTGGGCCGCGGGTGGCACCGGCGACGGGGTCCGCGTCGCCGTCCTGGACAGCGGGGTGGACACCACCCACCCGGACCTGGCCGACCGGGTGGTGGCCTCCCGGAGCTTCATCCCCGGCCAGGACGTGATCGACCGGAACGGGCACGGCACCCACACCGCCTCCACAGTGGCCGGGACGGGCGCAGCCTCCGGCGGCCGGGAACGGGGGGTGGCACCCGACGCCGACCTGGTGATCGGCAAGGTCCTCGACGAGTACGGCAGCGGATCCATCTCGGGGATCATCGCGGGCATGGAGTGGGCGGCGCGGGCCGAGCACGCCAAAGTGATCAACATGAGCCTCGGCGTGAGCGCCTGGCACACCCAGGACGACCCGCTGAGCCAGGCCGTCAACCAGCTGACCGCCGAGACGGGTGCGCTCTTCGTCGTGGCCGCCGGCAACAGCGGACCAGATCCGTACACCCTCGGTGCCCCAGGCACCGCGGACGCCGCGCTGACCATCGGCGCGGTGGACACCTCCGACCACCTGGCCGGCTTCTCCAGCGTCGGGCCCCGGATGAACGACGAGGCACTCAAGCCCGACATGACCGCTCCCGGGGTGGACGTGCTGGCGGCCCGCTCGCAGCACATCTCCTGGGGTGAGGGCTACTACTACGTCGACAGCGGCACCTCGATGGCGGCGCCCCACGTCGCCGGGGCGGCCGCGCTGCTGGCCCAGAAGCACCCGACCTGGAGTGCGCGGCAGATCAAGGACGCGCTGATGAGCACCAGCGTCCGCACGCCCGACTACGACGCCTACCAGGCCGGCAGCGGTCGGTTGAACGTCGCCGCCGCCTACCACCAGGACCAGGTCATCGCGACCGGGTCGGTGGACGCCGGACTCGTCGGGTGGTCGCCGGGCAGCACCCCACAGCCGATCAGGCGGACCATCACCTACACCAACACCACGGACAGCCCGATCACTCTGACGCTCTCCGTCGACCAGGGCGCCTCCCCCGCGCGGACGTTCACGGCGACCGCCGAGCGCCTCACGGTGCCCGCCCGGGCGAGCGCGACCGCCGACGTCGTGGTGGCCCCGGCCGGTCTCCCCGCCGGCAGGTACTCCGCCCAGGTCACGGCCCGGTTCGCGGCCGGCGAGGTGCACACTGCCGTCGGGCTCGCCGTGGAGTCCGAGAAGCACGACCTCACCATCCACCTGAAGGACCGCGCCGGGCGACCCATGAGCGGTGAGGTCGAGGTCGTCAACGCCGACACCGGTTCGGCCTTCATGTGGGTGCCGGACGGAAAGCTCACCGCCCGCCTCGCGCCCGGCTCGTACACCGTCGTCGCGGCGGCGGACGTGGAAGGTCTGCACGGGCCCCGCTCCCTCGGGCTCGCGATGCTGACCGCTCCCGAGGTCGACCTGAGTACCGATCGGGTGGTGGAACTCGACGCCGCGCGGGCCCGCCAGGTGAAGGTGGCGACAGCCCAGCCGACCGCCGTCGTCAACAGCCGCATCGACGTCTACCGCTCCTTCACCGAGAGCGAACCGACACCCACCGACTGGAACGCCCTGCGCGAGACGTTCTGGCCGGGTGCCGGCTACGACAGCCTGTGGGCCCTGCCGACCGGGAACAAGGTGCGCAAGGGCAGCTTCGTCTTCACCACCCGGATCCGCGCCGAGCAGACGCCGCTGGCCATCAGCTACCCCGGCCAGCAGCTCAACGACCCGCTCGCGCAGCCCGGTTCCCCGCCGCTGCCCGACGGCACCACGCGCCTGGACGCCGTCTTCGCGGGTGCCGGCGGCACCGCCGACTACGCCGGCCTCGCCGCCCGCGGCAAGGCCGTGGTCGTGCGCGGCAACGAATCGGTGACCCCCACGGATCAGGCGGCGGCGGCGCACACCGCCGGCGCGGCCATGCTCGTCGTGGTCAACGACCGCGCGGGCCGCAAGAGCGACTGGTACGGCAACCCCGACGCCGTGACGACCGGACCGATCCCGGTGGCCTCGGTGACCATGGACGAGGGCGAGGCGTTGATCCAGAAGATCGGCGCTGCCGGCCGCAAGCCGCTCCGGCTGGTCGTCGTCGCCCACCCCAGGGCCACGTACCTGTACGACCTGGTGGACTACCACCGTGGCGCGGTGCCGAAGGACCCGTCGGCCAAGACCGACCCGGGCAACCTCGCCCGGATCGATCTCACCTTCTCCCCGCCCCCGGGCAAGCAGTCCAGCGAGACGCGGGTGGACTTCCCACCGTACGAGTACGCGGCGGCACGCCCGTTCCCGTTCGAACCGGTCGCGCCGGGGCCGCGTACCGACTGGGTCTCCGCGGGTGGCGGCGTCACGTGGATGCAGTACGCCGACGTCGCCGACTGGGCACGGTCCAACACGGAGGCCATCGCCTACCGGCCGGGCAGCGTGCAGAAGGACCGCTGGTTCGGGCCCATCACCCGACCACGGCTACTCAGCACCGAGATCCCGTTCCGGGGCGAGACCGCCATGAGCGCCTACATCCAGGGGTTCGGCGACGCGGGTGCCGCACACAGTGGCGGGGCCAGCATGTCGCAGATCGCCACGTTCTATCAGGGCGACAAACAGCTGACCCAGTTCAACGGCTGGCCGGAGGTCGGCGCGGGTGACCTGTCGCCGGAGAAGCTGCCGTACCGACTGGTCGTCGAGACCACGGGCAACCCCGAGTTCAGCCCGTACTCGACCGCCACGCACACCGAATGGAGCTTCGTCTCCGGCGGCAGCACGCAGGTGCAGGCCATCCCGTTGGTCCAACTGGACTACGGAACGGACGTGGACCTCGCGGGTCGGACGAAGCGCCGAACGGACCTCACGGTCAGCCCCGTGGTGGTGGGCAGCACCGCGGCCCGGGACGCCGTGTCGTCGCTCCGACTGGAGATCTCGTACGACGACGGGGCGACCTGGCGGCGGCAGGACCTGCGGGAGAAAAAGGGCGCCTGGCAGGCGTCCTTGAACGCGCCGCAGCGGGCCGACTTCGTGTCGATCCGGGTCACCGCCACGCAGCGCAACGGCGGCGGCGTCACCCAGACCGTCACCCGGGCCTTCGGCCTGCGGTAGCACCCGCCGGGGCCGGTGCCTGCACGGTGCCGGCCCCTCCCGGGAACGCTCGGGTCACAGCGGCACCAAACAAGTCCGGCCCCCACAGTGTGGGGGCCGGACTCATATCACTTTCAGTGGTAGCGGGGACAGGATTTGAACCTGCGACCTCTGGGTTATGAGCCCAGCGAGCTACCGAGCTGCTCCACCCCGCGTCGACTGGTTAAGACTATCCCATCCGTCCCAGTCATGATCAGTGGGGGTCACCAACCGCCGCGGCCCGGCACCCCCGCAACGTCGAAGCCCGCCCCCGGTGACCCGGAGGCGGGCTTCGAACTGCTGTTTCTCTCGTAGCGGGGACAGGATTTGAACCTGCGACCTCTGGGTTATGAGCCCAGCGAGCTACCGAGCTGCTCCACCCCGCGTCGGCTCGCTAACCGTAGCGCACCACCCCCGGGCCCCGCAAAACGACATCCGAATCCGCCGGCTGGCGGCCGGCACACCCCGGTCAGCCGAGCCACCTCCGAATGGCGGTGACCGCGCGTCGACCGTCCGCGTCGACCTGCGCCCGCTGGCTGGAGGTGCCCTCCCAGCCCTGCTCCCAGAGGATGGTCACCACGTCGCCGACCCGGATCGCCCGGACCAACCGAACGTCCTGCACACCGGTCGGGTCGCCGTTGACGTCCTGACCCGCGCTACGCATCTCGAACAGCACCGACTCGTCGCCGAACCCGCTGTCCGGGAGCAGCCGCTGTCGGCTCCGCACCGCCGTGTCGCCGCCCGGCAGCTTCTGCTCGGGGCAGTCCCGCACCGCCTGCCGCAACTCGTCCAGCACGTCGTCGGCGCGCCCGGCCCGGTAGATCGTGATCGAGTGCGTGTAGGTGCCGTCCGGGACGTACCCCTTGGGGGTCTGCGGCAGCTTGTAGATCAGCAGCCGGGTGCGGCGGTCCACGACCGCCTCGCTCCCGATGTCCGCGCCGCACAGGCCCGGCAGCACGGCCTCGTCGCGAAACTGCGGCGCGGTGCCGGTCTGGTTGGCCGACGGAACCGCGAAGAACGCCCGGTCCGGGATGCTCGTCGGCGTCCTGGGCGGCTGCGTGCCGGTACCACCCGGAGCCGTCGACGTGCCCGGGGAGCGGCCGGGGGTCGTCGGCGAGACGGGCGGCGATGACGGAGCGCCGGTCACGCTCGCGGACGGCGACGCCGACGGCGTCGGCGTCGGCGTCGGCGTCGGCGTGCCGGCCGGTACGGCTACGGACGTCGGCGGCCGGGTGACCACCTGGGCACCGATCACCGCGCCCACCACCACCAGCGCCACGGCCAGGGTTCCCCCGGCCGCACGGAACCGGGCCCGACGGTCCGTGTGGTGCCGCAGCACCTCGGGAACGCCCAGATCGGCGGCGTCAGCGTCGGCGGCGAGGGACCGGTACAGCTCGGACAGTTCACGCGACATCGGTGGCCTCCAATTCCACGACAGCCAGATCGGGCAACAACGCGGCGAGCCGGGCCCGGCCGCGGGACAGCCACGACTTCACCGTGCCGACGGGCACGTCGATCTCGTGGGCGATCTCCTCGACCGGCATGTCGAACAGGTAGTGCAGCGCCAACGCCCTCCGGTGGGTCGCCGGCACCTGACGCAGCGCCTGGACCAGCAGCACGCTGTCCTCGTTGGGCGGCGACACCGTCGGCGGTGGCCCGGCCAACCGCAACGCGCCCCGCAGACTGCGCAGCCGCCGCCAGCGATCGGTCGCCAGCCGGGACACCACCAGTCGCAGCCACGCCTCCGGCGCCGGATGCGACGACAGCCGCCCCCACTGCCGCCAGGCCCGGGCGTAGGCCTCCTGCACCAGGTCCTGCGCCTCGGTGTGATCGCCGATCACCGCATAGCCGTACCGCATCATCCGCCGTGCGGTGCTGCGGTAGAAGTCATCGAAGCTCTGCGCATCTCTCACCACTGCTCCCCCTCATCCACCCCGTTGCAAATGAGGACGACGGGCCGGTGCCGCAGGTTGCGGCACGTCCGCGCCTGTCAGCGAGGTGACAGGCGGGCACGGCTCCGGACGCGGCGGAGCCCTCGCCGTCCGGACCGGTGCGGTCCGACGACGAGGGCTCCGAGACGTACGTGCGGGCGTGCCGGGTCAGCCGCCGGCACTCGGGCTGGCACCAGACCCACCAGCTGCCTGCTGTGCCTGCTGGAACGCGGTGAGCGCCTCGTCGAGGGCCTTCAGCGCCCGCCCGTACCGCTCGAAGTCGCCCGACGCCTGCGCGGCCCGGACCTCGGTGATCGCGGTCTGCACCCGGTCCGCGGCGGCGGCCAGGTCACCGGCCGGCGGTGGGGTGCCCGCGCTCGGGGTCGGCGTCGGCGCCGCCGTCCCCGAAGGAGTCGGCGTCGGGGTCGGTGTCGTCGGGTTGCCCCCGGTCGTCGGCGGCGGCGACGTGCCCTGCCCGGCCTTCTTACCCTGCTCGACCAACTGCTTGATGCCGTCGTTGATGTTGTCGGCGAGCGCCACGAACGAGCCGCCGTCACCGTACGAGAGCAGCACCTTCTGCAACAGCGGGTACGCGTCCTGCTGGTTGCTCTTCACGTAGACCGGCTCGACGTAGAGCATCCCGTCGGCGAAGGGCAGCGAGAGCAGGTTGCCGTACTGCACCTGCGCCTGATTGCTGGAGAGCAGGTTCAGCTGCTGACGGATGTTCGCGTTGTTCGTCATCTGCTGGTGCACCTGCACCGGGCCGGAGATCCGGGTCTGATCCGGCAACTCCAGCACCTCCAACCGGGGCTGCCCGTCGACGTACGACCCGGAGATCAGCGCGGCGAGGTTCTGCCGGCCGTTCGGGGTGACCGCGGAGGTGAGCTGGAACCGGGGGCTCTCCTGCCCCGGGAACTGGGTGAAGAGGTAGTACGGCGGCTGCTTCTGACCGCTGTCCGGGGCGTCCGGCACGTTGGGCACCTGCCAGAAGTCCTGTGCGGAGTAGAAGTCACCCGGGTTGGTCACGTGGAACTTGGTGAGCAGGTTGCGCTGCACCTTGAACATGTCCGCCGGGTAGCGCAGGTGCTCACTCAGCTCGACCGGGATCTCCGCCTTCGGCAGCACCAGGTCACCGCCGAACGCCTTGTTCCACGCCTTCAGCACCGGGTCGGTGTCGTCGTACTCGTAGAGCTTCACCGTGCCGTCGTACGCGTCGACAGTGGCCTTCACCGAGTTACGCATGTAGTTGACGTCCTCCCGGGCCAGCTGGAAGGTGCCCCGGTTGGTCAACTCGTCGGTGGTCTCGGTCTGGAGGTTGACCTTCTCCGCGTACGGGTAGGAGGCCGCCGTGGTGTAGCCGTCGACGATCCACTGCACCCGACCGTCGACCACCGCCGGGTACGGGTCGCCGTCCAGGGTGAGGAACGGCGCGACCTTCTCCACCCGGTCGCGCGGGTTACGCACGTACAGCAGCTTGGAGTCCTTGTTGACCGCCTCCGAGAGCAGGAAGTTCGACTCCTGCTCCTTGATGGCGTACAGCAGTCGCCGGGTGAAGGAGCCGATCTCCACGCCGCCCTCACCGGTGTAGGTGTAGGACTCGCCGCCGCCCTCACCGACCGGCCGGTCGAACTCGGCCTTCTTGTTCGGGTCGGACTGCCCGACGATGGCGTAGTCGTCGGCCTCCATCCGCTCGCCGTAGTAGATGCGCGGCTGCTTGGCCGGGATCTGCTCGGTCTGCGAGGAACACGCCTCCTGGGTCTTCTCGCCCAGGAAGCCGGAGACGAAGAACGGCTGACCACCGCAGACCACCTGGTTGGCCGGTGCGGCCACCAGCCCGTACCCGTGGGTGTAGACGGTGTGCCGGTTGATCCAGGTGTTCTGCTGGTCGGTCAGCTCGCCATAGTTGATCTCCCGGACGCCGACCACGTAATCGGAGACATTCCCGTTCACCCCGTACCGGTCGATGTCCAGCTTTGGACCGAAGTCGTAGAAGCCACGCACCTGCTGGAGCTGGGTGTACGTCTCGCTGACCAGCTGCGGGTCGAGCAGCCGCACGTTCGACACCACCGAGGTGTCGGTGGCCAGGTTCCCCGGTGGGGTGAGGTTGTTCGCCGCGTACGGGGTCGTCTCGGTGGCCGCCAACCCGAACGCCGCCCGCGTCGCGTCGATGCTGCGCTGGATGTACGGCGCTTCCTTGTCCTTGGCGCTCGGCTTGACCTCGAAGGTCTGCACCGCCCAGGGGTAGATGCCGCCGATGGCCACCGCGGACACGCCGAGCAGCGCCAACGAGATGCCCGGCCAGACCAGGTTCCGCATCCAGGCGTTGGAGAACACGATGATCGCGATCGCCACCACGATCGAGATGTAGGCGAGGATCTCCTTCGCCGGCAGCAGCGCGTTGACGTCGGCGTAGCCGGCGCCGTACAACTTGGCGCCCTCGTTGTACTCCAGCAGCATCGCCCGCCGGTCCAGCACGTACGCGACGGCCTTCAACAACACGAACACCGCGACCAGGGAACTCAGGTGGGCGCGGGCCGCGTTGCTCATCCGGTCACCGACGCCCTGCAGGCGGACACCGCCGAAGAGGTAGTGCACCGCCAGCGCGCCGATCACGGCCAGCACCACAGCGGTGAAGGCGACCCCGAGCAGGTACCGCCAGAACGGCAGTTGGAACACGTAGAAGCCGATGTCGACCCCGAACTCCGGGTCCTTGACGCCGAAGTCACCGCCGTTGCGGAAGAGCAGCCACTGGTTCCACCGGTTCTGCGCCGAGAGGCCGGCGAAGAGCCCGACCACCGCGGCGGTCAGCGAGATCCAGGTGCCCAGCCGCGGCGTGAGCACCATCCGGTAGCGCTCCAGAGTCGCCTGCTCCACCGAGTGCGGGCGCAGTCGCGGGCGCAGCCGGTAGGCCAGCCACAGGTTGCCGCCGACGATCACCGCCATGCCGAGGCCGATGGCGAGGAACAGCACCAGCCGGGTGAGCAGGACGCCGGTGAAGACCTGGGTGTAGTTGACCTCGTCGAACCAGAGCCAGTCGGTCCACGCCTGCACACCCCAGCCGAGCAGGGTGAAGAGCACGAACACCCCGACCAGGACGGCGATCGTGACGCGCCCGCGCCGGCTCATCCTCGGAAGGGGGCTGCTGCTACGCATGACCACTGTTGGCTCCGCACGCTCGATATGATCGGCTCCGACCAGGCACCCAGAGTACGGGGTGTTCCTGAGCGTGTCGGGGCACGGTCACACCCGTCAGCAACGCGTCGGCTGACCACCCGCTCGCAACGTCTCCAGAGCGGTCATCGCCTCGTCCAACGAGCCCACCCGCAACAGCGGCAGATCGGGCTGCGGATTGCGGACCGCCTCGGCACAGTTGTCCGCCGGCACCAGGAAGACCTTGGCCCCGGCGCGCTTGGCGCCGACCAGCTTCTGGGCGATACCGCCGATCGGGCCGACGGCGCCCTCGTCGTCGATGGTGCCGGTGCCCGCGATGACCTGACCGCCGGTCAGGTCGGCCGGGGTCAGCTTGTCCACGATCCCCAGGGCGAACATCAGACCGGCGCTCGGCCCACCGATGTCGCCCAGGTCGATGCCGAGCGTGAACGGATGCGGCTGCTGCTGATCGATCTCCACACCGATCCGCGGTCGGCCGTCCTGCTCCTGACTGGTCACCGTCGCGGTGGCCGGCACCCCGTCACGGGTGTAGCCGATGGTCAACGCCGTGCCCGCCGGCTTCGCCCGGACCAGCTCGGTGACCTTCGCGGCCACCGGCACCGGCTGGCCGTCGACCGAGGTGATCAGGTCGCCCGCCTTCAACGCCCCGGCCGCCGGGCCGTCCCCGGCCACCGTCTTGATCACCACCTGCACCGGAAAGCCCAACTTCCGCAGCGCGGCGGTCTCCGCGCTGGTCTGTGACGCCTTGAAGTCCTCGGCGTTGCGCTGCTCGACCTGCTCCGTCGACTCCCCCGGCGGGTAGACCAGCTCGCGCGGCACCACCGCCTCGTCGTCGGAGAACCAGCCAGCGATCGCCCCCCGCAACCGCACAGTGGGCTGCACCCCCACCGTGGTCAGCCGCAACTGGCCGGCCGAGGTCGAGGTCTCCCGACCCGAGACCTGGATGACCTCCTTACCGTCGGCCGTCCCGAGGGTGTTGACGGTCGGACCCGGGCCCAGCACCACGTACGGAATCGGCACCCGGAGCACCCCGATGCTCAGCAGGGCGGTGAACAGGGCACCGAGCAGGACCGTCAGGCCACGACGTCTCATGCCGCAGAGCGTACCGACCGGGCACGGGTCACCCGGCGGATGCGCCGCGCGACTTCGCCCTCAGCGCAACGCCAGCGACGGCGACCTGGGGCGCGGTCCGCGTACCGTAGATGTCGTGCCTGATATTCCGTTCGGTTTCGCGCTCCCGGGTGGGCAGCCACCAGACCCCAACGATCCCGCGCAGATGCAGCAGTTCATGTCGCAGTTGCAGCACCTGCTCTCCGCGCCGGGCAGCGGGCCGGTCAACTGGGACCTGGCCCGGCAGGTTGCGGCCAGCCAGCTCGCGGCCGCCGGTGACCCGGCGGTGTCGATGTACGAACGCAACGCGGTCGAGGAGGCGCTGCGCCTGGCCGACCTGTGGTTGGAGCCCGCCTCGGCGTGGCCCTCCGGCATCCAGAACCCCGTTGCGTGGAACCGCAACGAGTGGATCTTCAAGACGCTGGACGTGTGGCGCAAACTGTGCGACCCCGTCGCCAGCCGGATGGTCGGCGCGATGGGCGACCTGGTGCCACCGGAGGCGCGCGCCCAGCTCGGCCCGATGCAGTCGATGGTGGCCTCCCTCGGTGGCGCGCTCTTCGGCGGCCAGTTGGGCCAGGCCCTCGGTTCGCTCGCCGCGGAGGTGCTCTCCGCCGGCGACATCGGGCTCCCGCTCGGCCCGGCCGGCACGGCCGCGCTGATCCCGGCCAACATCCGGGCGTACGGCGAGGGCCTGGAGCTGCCCGAGGACGAGGTCCGCCTCTACGTGGCGCTGCGCGAGGCCGCCCACCAGCGGCTGTTCCAGCACGTCCCGTGGCTGCGTGGGCACGTGCTCAGCGCGGTCGAGATGTACGCCTCGGGCATCCGGGTCAACCGGGAGGCGATCGAGGAGGCGATGGGTCGGGTCGACCCGACCGACCCCGAGTCGATGCAGGCGATCGCCCTGGAGGGCATCTTCACCCCGGAGGACACCCCGGCGCAGAAGGCCTCACTGGCCCGCCTGGAAACCGCGCTCGCCCTGGTCGAGGGGTGGGTGTGCCACGTCGTCGACAGCGCCGCCAGCGACCGGCTGCCCAACGTCGTCCGGTTGGGCGAGGCGTTCCGCCGTCGTCGGGCCGCCGGCGGTCCCGCCGAGCAGACCTTCGCCGCGCTGGTCGGCCTGGAGCTGCGTCCCCGCCGGCTGCGCGAGGCCGCGGCGCTCTGGGCGGCGCTCACCCAGCACCGTGGCATCGAGGGCCGCGACGCGGTCTGGGGCCACCCGGACCTGCTCCCGTCGGACGACGACTTCGCCGACCCGGTCGCCTTCGCGATGAACGACATGGACCTCAGCGAGCTGGACAACTTCGACTTCACCGCCCCCGGCGGGGTTGAGGAGAAGGCCCCCGGTCAGCCGGGTCAGCCCGGTCCCTCGGGTCAGTCCGGCCCGTCGGGTCAGTCCGGCCCGTCGGGTCAGTCCGGTCCGTCGGACGAGACCGACGGCGAGGGTGACGCCAAGTCCTGACGTCCGCGCATTGATGGCCGATGCCCGGGGTTCCCGCCTGATCGACAGCGGGTGCCCCGGGCGCGTGTTCGGCACGTCAACGGAGCAGGCCGGATCGCGGAGCAGGCCGGATCGCGGAGCAGGCCGGATCGCGGAGCAGGCCGGATCGCGGAGCAGGCCGGATCGCGGAGCAGGCCGGGCTGACGGTTCAGGCGGGTCGGGCCGACCCGGAGAGCAGGGCACGGGTCGCTTCCCAACCCTCGAAGGCCGGGTCCAGCGTGGCCAGGTCGGCCGGGCCCCGCAGTCGTCGCCACCCGGCGGTGACCGCCACGTCACCCGGGCGCGGGGCATTGGCGCGCGCCTCGGCCGGCGTCGCCGTGTCCAGCTCCAGCGTCGGCAGCCATTCCGGCGCCGGCAGTCGTGACGCGACCCCGAGCAGACCAGGGCCGCCGCCCTCGACCGGAGCCACCGCGACCGGTCGGGTGGTGAGTGGGCGCAGCAGCTTGCCGACGGTCAGGGCGGGCAGGTCAGGCACGTCGCTGACCAGCACCGCCGCCTGGTCGTACCCCTCCAGCGCGGCGAACACGGCGTTCGGCGTCGGCTCGGCAACCTCGTACACGGCCGTGCCGGGCCACACCAGCGCGTCGGCCAGAGCCCGGTCGGCCGGGGTCACCGCTACCGCGACCTCCACCTCGTTGAGCGTGGCCAGCAGGTCGATGACGTCCTCCGCGAGAGCCGCCCGCCATTCCGCCAGGTCAACGCCCGGCGGCGACCAGTGCACCGGCCCGAGTAACGCCACCACCACCCGTCGCGCCATCCCCCGACCCTAGCGCCCCACCCCCGTACCGCCACCCCACCCGGCCCGGCCCACCCCACCCGGCCTGGCCCACCCGACCCGACCCGGCCCGACCCACCCAGCGCGGCGCGGCCCGGCCCACCCGGCCCGGCCCACCCGGCACGGCCCACCCGGCGCGGCCTGGCGGCATGATCGACTCGGTTTCATTGAAGTCGCGGTGTCCCAGGGCCATCAATAGCGCGATATTCAGGAACGCGAGTGGATCTAGGCTGATCGCGCCTCAGATGGTGTCCGGCGCGGCACCCGACGGGGCCTGGTGCGCCGGAACCCACGCGCCCCGGGGGTTGGGAGGGTGTGGATCAGGTGGGGAGCGGTGCGCAGGAGGCGGCGGCGACCCCTTCGAGGTAGCCGCGGGCGCGTTCCGCCTTGGGATAGCGACCGACCAGCGCCCAGAACCGGGCGTTGTGGCTGGGCACGATGAGGTGCGCCAACTCGTGGAGCAACACGTAGTCGATCACCCACTCGGGCATCTCCTGGACGCGGTGCGAGATGCGGATGCTGCGGTCCGCCGGGGTGCAGGAACCCCACCGGCCGTTCTGGTTGGTGACCCACCGGACGCTGGCCGGGACCGCTTTCGCGGGGTACTCGGCGAGATAGAGGTCGATGAGCCGGTTGGCGCGGGCCAGCAGCTCGGCGTCGGAGCGGGCCAGTCGCCCCTCACGCGCGGCGAGTCGGGCGAGCATCCGGTCGACCCACTCGCTCTCCTCGGCGCGGGAGAACTGGTCGGGGATGAGGACGACCACTCGCTCACCGTCACGGTACGCGGACACCGTGCGTCGTCGACGCTGGCTGCGCCGCACCTCGACGACAGGCTTGCGCGTCCCCGCCATCACTGGCCCGCGCAGCCTCGGCTACGTGTCACGAAGGAAAGCTAATGCCCACTGACCAGGGGTCCGCAAGAGTCAACCGCACGACACGCGCCCAGAAAATGGTGATTGGTCGCCAGGCGTCCCGAAAATTTCTTGACGGATGCGCCATCGCGCCATCTCGTCACCCTTCGTGAACGCCGATGACGCGGGGACGCGGCATGTCCCCACCGTAGGTGATCACTGTCCCGGATGCCCCTGCGGGGGCACTCGCACGGGTGGCTGTCAGGGTTTGGTCGGCGTGTCCCCGCCAAACTGACTTATCCGACCTATTTCGCCATGCACACTCTCGACGTCGACTTGCTCACAGTGTCGATGCACAGCTGACATGGAACTGCCCAGACCTGGGTAGGGTCCGCGAACCAGCGGTCACGAAGGTGGCCGCGGAGTGAGACCCAGCGCCGGCGCCCCGTGTGGCCCGCCGCCGGGCACCCCGCCGGAACGGCATTGACCGGCGGACGAGACGAGGAGGGCACCGTGGCCGACCAGGCCCAGACGACCTACAACGGTTACTGCGTGAAGTGCAAGGAGAAGCGGGACTTCGAGGGGCACGTCGAGGTCTCGAAGACCGGAATGAACATGGCCAAGGGCAAGTGTCCGGTATGCGGAACAACAGTGAACCGCATCCTGGGCAAGGCCAAGGTCTGACCCGAACGGGGTGAACGGGGGTGGGGGGGGGGGGGGGCCCCCCCCCCCCCCCGCCGCGCCGCGGCCCCCCCCCCCCCCCGGCGGGGGGGCCCAGGCGGGTTGCTGTACACACAGCGAGCGGGCTGGGGTAAAACCCCCCCC